>NZ_CP017661.1:958325-1277767 GCF_016805985.1 Microbacterium sp. JZ31 | reverse complement strand
ACGACGGGCACGAGCAGACCGCCGACGATCACCGTCGACCGGCGGGTCCAGAACGGTCGCCCGCCGCGGGGGCGCGTGATCGAACCGCCGAACGTCGCGGCGGACGGCCCGAAGCCCCCCGCCGCGGCGTTCGTGTCGTGCGTGTCCGTCACTGGCCCGTTGCCTGCTTCGCGAACGAGTCCTCGATGATCGTGTCGAGCGCGTCGGTCACGGCCTGCTCGCCGCCCTGGACATCGCCGGACTCCACGATCACGGGCGCGATCTTCTCGAGCACGGCGATCTGGTCGGCGCCGGGAACGCCCGAGACGTCGAGGTTCGAGCGCTCCTGGATCACCGTGGTGGCAACCTCGGGCGCGATGCCCGCGGCGTCGGCGAGCAGTGCCGCGGTCTCCTCCGGGTGCTCGAGCGCCCAGGCGCGGGCCTCCTCGTAGGCGTCCACGATCACCTGCGCGACGTCGCCGTGGTTGTCGATGAAGTCCTCGGTGGCGTTCAGGAAGCCGTAGGTGTTGAAGTCGACGTTGCGGTAGATGAGCTGCGCGCCCGACTCGACCTCCGCCGCCGCCATGATCGGGTCCAGGCCCGCCCACGCATCGACGGAGCCGCCGTCGAGGGCCGCGCGGCCGTCGGCGTGCTGCAGGTTCTGCACCTCGACGTCGTCGAGCGACAGGCCGGCCTCCTCGAGGGCCTGCAGCAGGAAGAAGTAGGGGTCGGTGCCCTTCGTGGCCGCCACGGACGTGCCGGCGAGCTGCTCAACCGAGGTGATGTCGCTGTCGGCGCCGACGACGATCGCCGACCACTCGGGCTGCGAGTAGATGTCGATCACCTTGATGGGCGAGCCGTTCGCGCGGGCGAACAGCGCAGCGGATCCGGCGGTCGACGCGACGTCGGCGGATCCGGAGCGCAGCAGCTCGTTGGCCTTGTTCGAGCCGGCGGACTGCACCCACTCGACCTCGACGTCGTCGCCGAGGGCTTCCTCGATCAGGCCCTGGTCGCGCACGACCAGGCTGAGCGGGTTGTAGGTCGCCCAGTCGACCGTGACCGAGTCCGTCGACCACTCTCCGGCGGCGTCGCCGCCGGCCGCGGCGGCTCCGGAGGCGTTCTCGCCGGCGACGCAGCCGGTGGCGAGCATCGCCATGGCGCCCGTCAGCAGGATCGCGGGGGCGCCGCGACGGACAAGCGTGGGGCGGATGACGGTGCTCATCGGTTCTCCTTGGATGGCGGGTGGTGGTGGGTGGACACGCCGAGTCCCTCGAGGAGGGTGGCGCGCAGATCGGCGAGGGCTCGGTCGGCGCGGTCGCGGGGCCGGGAGCCCGGCACGGTCACGACGCGCGCCACGGACCCGTCGACGCGGCTCGCGGCGGGAGGGGCGACGTGGCGCTCGACGTGCGCCGGCAGCGCCGCGCCGGACGCGCCGATGCCGGCGCCCGAGCCGAGTGCGAGCACCCGCGCGCGGGCCTCGGAGGAGGCGTCGACCGCCGGCGCGTGAAGGGAGCGCAGCAGCATGACACGGTCACCGAGGTACAGCGCCTCCTCGACGTCGTGCGTCACGAGCAGGATCGTCGTGGGCTGGGCCGCGTGGATGTCCAGCAGCAGATCCTGCATGCGCAGGCGCGTCAGGGCGTCGAGGGCGCCGAAGGGCTCGTCGAGCAGCAGCACCTGCGGGTTGCGCGCGAGCGCACGGGCGAGCGAAGCACGCTGCGCCATGCCGCCCGAGACCTCGCGCGGGCGCTGGTCGGCCGCGTGGTCGAGGCCGACGAGGTGCAGCAGCTCGCGCACGCGCTCGCGTCCGGCGCGGCGGCCCTCGCGTCCGCGGAACGCGCCGCGCGGCAGGCCGAGCTCGACGTTCTGCGCCAGCGTGCGCCACGGCAGCAGTCGCGGCTCCTGGAAGGCGACGGCCGTGCGCTCATCCGTGTCGGCGAGCGACGTGCCGTCGACCGTGATCGCTCCGCCGGTGGGCGCGTCCAGGTCCGCGATCAGCCGCAGCAGCGTCGACTTGCCGCAGCCGGACGGGCCGATGACGGACAGGATCTCGCCGGGCGCGAGATCGAGCTCGATGCCGCGCAGCACCTCGCGCTCTCCCCCGGGCGCCGCGAACGTGCGTCCGACGCCGGTCAGGCTGACCGCGCCGGCGCGCGCGGGCGCGTCCGAGGCGAGGAGGGTCATGAGCACAATGCTCCCGCCGCCGACGCCACGGTCCGAATCGGCGTGCAACATTGCGACACACAGCGCCCGGACGTGCAGATCGGCGGTAGAGAGCCCGCGCCGGGAAACGACAACGGGGCCGGATCCCGAAGGATCCGGCCCCGTTGCGGGTGTCAGCTGAGGATCAGCGGCCCGCCAGCTTCTCGCGCAGCGCGGCGAGGGCCTCGTCGTCGGCCAGGGTGCCGGCGCCGGCCGACTCCGAGCTGAACGACTGGCCGGCGGCGAACTCGTCGCCCGCCGCAGCCTCGGCCTCGAGGGCCTTGGCGACCTGCGACTTGTGCTGCTCCCAGCGAGCCTGAGCGGCGGCGTACTCCTGCTCCCACTTCTCGCGGGCCTCGTCGAAGCCCTCGAGCCACTGGTTGGTCTCCGGGTCGAAGCCCTCGGGGTACTTGTACTCGCCGTTCTCGTCGTACTCCGTGACCATGCCGTACAGCGCCGGGTCGAACTCGGTGCCGTTGGGGTCGACCATCTCGTTCGCCTGCTTGAGCGAGAGCGAGATGCGGCGACGGTCGAGGTCGATGTCGATGACGCGGACGAAGACCTCCTCGCCCACCGACACGACCTGCTCGGCGAGCTCGACGTGCTTGGCCGAGAGCTCCGAGATGTGCACGAGGCCCTCGATGCCGTCGGCGACGCGGACGAACGCACCGAACGGAACCAGCTTGGTGACCTTGCCCGGCGTGATCTGGCCGATCGCGTGCGTGCGGGCGAAGACCTGCCACGGGTCCTCCTGGGTCGCCTTCAGCGACAGCGAGACGCGCTCGCGGTCCAGGTCGACCTCGAGGATCTCGACGGTGACCTCCTGGCCGACCTCGACGACCTCGGAGGCGTGCTCGATGTGCTTCCACGACAGCTCCGAGACGTGCACGAGGCCGTCCACGCCGCCGAGGTCGACGAACGCACCGAAGTTGACGATCGACGAGACGACGCCCTTGCGGACCTGACCCTTGTGCAGGTTGTTGAGGAACTGCGTGCGCGTGGCCGACTGCGTCTCCTCGAGGAGGGCGCGGCGCGAGAGCACGACGTTGTTGCGGTTCTTGTCGAGCTCGAGGATCTTGGCCTCGATCTCCTGGCCGAGGTACGGCGTGAGGTCGCGGACGCGACGCAGCTCGATGAGCGAGGCCGGGAGGAAGCCGCGCAGGCCGATGTCGACGATGAGGCCACCCTTGACGACCTCGATGACGGTGCCGGTGACGACGCCGTCGTTCTCCTTGATCTTCTCCACGTCGCCCCACGCGCGCTCGTACTGCGCGCGCTTCTTCGACAGGATCAGACGGCCTTCCTTGTCCTCCTTCTGGAGAACCAGAGCCTCGACGACGTCGCCGACGCTGACGACCTCGTTGGGGTCAACGTCGTGCTTGATGGAGAGCTCGCGCGAGGGGATGACGCCCTCGGTCTTGAAGCTCACGTCCAGCAGAACCTCGTCGCGGTCGATCTTGACGATCGTGCCCTCGATGATGTCGCCGTCGTTGAAGGACTTGAGGGTCTTCTCGACCGCGGCCAGGAAGTCCTCAGCAGAGCCGATGTCGTTGATCGCGACCTGCTTGGTGGCCGGGGCGGTCGTTGCGTTAGTCATGTAGTGGGTTGTCCTTGTTGGATGTTTACTCGGGCCGTGGTCCGGCCTCCGCCCCGGCTGTCCGGGCGCACGAGACCACGGTGTGAACCGCGGCAGTTGGATTGTGTTCGCTCATCCCGCGTGGGTCCGTCCCGGGAAAGCCCAGGCGACGCGCACACGCGTGACACTCCAGGGTATCAGAGCGGCACCTCGGATATCGAGGCGCCGTTGCAGGCCCAGACGCCGCGTGCATACGCTCGCCGCATGGACTCCAACAACGCGCGACCGTCATCCCTTCCCCGCACGATCGGCCGCGTGTTCCTGGGCGCCGCGCTGGTGTTCGCGGGCATCACGCACCTGACCGTCGCGCGCGAGGAGTTCCAGGCCCAGGTGCCCGACTTCGTGCCGCTCGATCCCGACACGACCGTCGTCGCGTCGGGCGTCGCGGAGATCGGCCTCGGCGCCGCGCTGCTGTTCGGACGCCGCCGGCGGCTCGTCGGCACGGTCGCCGCCGGGTTCTTCACCGCCATCTTCCCCGGCAACATCGCGCAGTGGCTCCACGGTCGCGACGGCTTCGGCCTCGACACCGACCGCAAGCGCTTCGTGCGGTTGTTCTTCCAGCCGGTGCTCGTCGCGCTCGCGCTGTGGTCGACCCGCGACCGTCGCTCCTGACCCGGCAGCCCGCCGGGCGCTCGCAGCGCCTACCCCTCGGCTCGCACGCTCCACGCCACGATCGCCGCGGCGGCCGACCACGCCTGCGGGCGGCAGGCCGCCGGGTACGGCAGGGGCACTCCGACGCGCGCGGCCGCGTCACCGCTGTGCAGCTCGGGCACGCGGTAGTCGAAGCCCTCGGCGGCGGCGAGCATGCCCTCCACCACGGCGCTCGCCTCGTCCCGCAGCCCGGCGCGCAGCATCCCGTGCGCGACGATCGCGGTGTCGTGGGTCCAGACGCTGCCGCCGTGGTACGACAAGGGCCAGTACCCGGAGGCGCCGGTCGACATGGTGCGGACCCCGAACCCTGAGGCCATCGACTCCCCCACGAGCAGCGACGCCACGTGACGCTCGTCGTCGGCATCCAGGATGCCCGTGCCGATCAGATGCCCGATGTTGCTGGTCAGCGCGTCGACCGGCCGCTGATCCCTGTCGACGGCGATCGCGGGGTAGCGACCCTCCGACGTCGAGACCCAGAAGGCCTCCGCGAACCGCGCGCGCAGCGCGGCGGCCCATGCGCGCAGTTCCGCCGCGGTGTCCGGGTCGTCCGACAGCTGCTCCAGCAGGTCCGCGCCGGCCAGCGCGGCCTCGTACGCGTAGCCCTGCACCTCGCACAGCGCGATGGGGCCGCGCGCCAGCGTGCCGTCGCGCCACTGGATCGAGTCGCCCGAGTCCTTCCAGCCCTGATTCGCCAGCCCGTGACCCGAGCGGTCCAGGTAATCGACGAAGCCGTGGCCCGCGCTCGCTCCGCGCTCGGTGAGCCATCGGAGCGCGCGCCGCAGCGCGGGCACCAGCGCCCGCACCTCGTCCTCCGCCATGCCGGCCCGCCACGCGTCGGCCAGCAGGCAGATCCACAGCGGCGTGGCATCGACGCTGCCGTAGTAGCGCGGCGGCAGCGTCACCCGCTCGCCCGGGATCTCGAGGGTCATGGCGCGCAGCTCGTGGAGGATCTTGCCGGGCTCCTGCGCGGACTCCGGATCGTCCTCCGCGCCCTGCAGGCGCGCCAGCACGCGCAGCGTCGACGCGGCGATCGACACGTCGAGAGGCAGCAGCAGGCGCGCGGTCCAGATCGAGTCGCGTCCGAACAGCGTGAAGAACCACGGCGCGCCGGCCGCGAAGAACTGCTCCCCCGGGGCATCCGGCAGCGCGAGCCGCAGGGCGTCGAGGTCGTCGAGCGCCGTCTCCAGCCACCGCGCGAGCCTCGGCTCCGAGCGGCGCACGGATGCGCTCACCGCGCTCGCATCCCACGGCACCGTGCCCTCCGCTGCCCGGACGACGAGCGTGTCGTCCGTGAGCACCACCGACCACGCCGCGTCGGCCTTGCCGCGCGCGTCCGCCCGCATCCGCCACTCGAGCTCGACGAGATCGTCGCCGGGCCGCACGACGCCGTCCCGCGCCGTGACCGTGAAGCGCTGCGCTCCCGAGGTGACGACGGCGGTTCCCTCGGCGACGAGCAGCTCGAACTCCGCTCCGCCGCCCTGGCCGGCCTTCACGGCGTGCAGCGAGGCGAACTCGGGCCGGATCAGGATGCGCAGCGTCACCTCGACAGGCACGTCGCGTCCGTTGCTCAGTGCGAGACGTTCGCGCACGACGCCGTCCTCGACCGTGCGCTCCCGCGTGAGCCGCACGCGCGGATCGGGCATGTCGTCGTCGACGTCCCGGAGCAGTCCCGAGAACGTGGCGCGCGTCGCGCTCCGCCGCGCGGATCCGATCCACTCGATGACGGACTCGTCGCAGGTCAGGACGGCGGAGCGGATGTGGCGCACGTCGCCGTGGTAGATCCCGTCGATCGCGGCGGCCCCGAGGTCGCCGCCGGCACCCGACCACACCTGGGTCGGCGCGCGCAGCACGATCTCGCGGTCGTGCAGCAGCGGCTGCAGCGGTCGGTCGGCGTTCACGGTCATCCCTTCACTGCCCCCTCGCTGGCGTTCATGATGCGGCGCTGGAAGACGAAGAACAGCACGGCGACCGGGATGGTCATGATCGCGGCCGCGGCGAGCTTCAGAGGGTACTGGCTGCCCTGGCTGAGCTGACCGCTCGCGAGCGATGCGACGCCCTTCGTCAGCGTCGTGAGCTCGGGCGACTGCGTCGACACGACGAAGTGGTTGAGCTCGTTCCATGATCCCTGGAACGACAGGATCACGATCGTGATGAGCGCCGGACGCGCCATCGGCAGTACGACCGACCAGAACGTGCGGAACACGCCTGCGCCGTCGATCCGCGCCTGCTCCTCGACGGCCTCGGGGATCGACTCGAAGAAGTTCTTCATGATGAACACGCCGGCCGCGTCGACGAGCAGCGGGAGCACCATGCCGGTGTACGAGTCATACATGCCCAGCTGGTTGATCACCAGGAAGCGCGGGATGAGCAGCACGACGATCGGCACGGACATCACGGTGACCACGCCCGCGAACACGATCCCGCGGCCGCGGAACCGCAGCCGCGCGAGCGCATAGCCCGCGAGGGAGTTGAAGAACACCCGTCCCGCCGTGACGAGCACGGTCACGAGCGCCGAGTTCGTGAACCAGACGGGGAAGTCGGAGTTGAGGAACAGCCGCTCGTACGCGGCCCAGGTGACGGTCGCGGGGAACAGCGAGATGGGCGACGAGGCCGCTTCTGCGTCGGTCTTGAAGGACGTCGCCACCTGCACCAGGAACGGATAGATGTACACCGTGGCCAGCAGAATCAGGATCACGAGCAGCGAGATCTGACGCAGGACCACGCCGCGCGACATCCTCGTCCGGATCGTCGTCCCGCTCACTGCGCGGCCCCCTCTCGCGTGCGCTCGACGCCCTCGTACATCCGCATCCGCCGCCGGGACACGGGCCGCTCGCGCAGCGCCCAGCGCTGCAGCAGCGTCATGACCACGATGATCGCGAACAGGATGAACGCGATCGCGGCACCCTGGCCCCACTGCTGAGACAGGAATGCCGACTGGTAGCTCAGGAACGCGGGCGTGAGCGTCGTCTTGCCCGGCGTCCCCTGCGTGCCGGTGTAGATCTGGTCGAACACCTGCCAGCAGCCGATCAGCCCCAGCGTGAGCACGGTGAACAGCGTCGGACGCAGTTGGGGCAGAGTCACCTGCCAGAAGCGCTCCCACGCGCTCGCCCCGTCGACCATCGCCGCCTCCTGCACCTCGCCCGACAGGTTCTGCAGCGCCGCGAGGAACAGCAGCATGAACGTCCCCGACGTCGTGAAGATCGCCATCAGGATGTACGCGCTCATCGCGACGGAGGGGCCCGCGAGCCAGTCCCACCACGTCAGGCCGAGGAACCGGCCGCCGCTGAGCGCCTCCGGCGCCTGGGTGACGCCGATCCCGCTCAGTGCGCCGTGGATGATGCCCCGCGGCTCGTTGAACCAGTTCGGTCCGCTCATCCCCACGAACGACAGGACGCGGTTGACGACGCCGTTCGTCGAGAACAGGAACAGCCACAGCACCGTGATCGCCACCGAGCTTGTGACGGACGGGAAGTAGAACGCGGTGCGGAAGAACCCCCTGCCGCGCAGAGCCCCGCCGTTGACCAGCACGGCGAGCAGCAGCGCGAGCGCGGTCTGCGCCGGCACCACGAGCAGGACGTACCAGGCGTTGTTGCGCATGGCCGTGCCGAAGTCGCGCTCGGCGAGCCCGCCGCCCGTCGTGACCTCGGCGTAGTTGTCGAGCCCGACGAACGACACGGAGGACGAGAACGGGCTGCCGCGCCCTGTCCAGTCGCTCAGGCTCACCCACAGCGCCATCAGCACCGGCACGAACAGGAACACGCCGAGGATCAGCACCACGGGAAGCGTGAAGATCCATCCGGCGGCGCCCTCGCCGCGCCGGATCCCGGAGGAGCGGGCGCGGCGAGAGCCGGCCGGAGCCGCGGCAGCGGTCATGGTGTGCGAATCAGCCCAGCGCGGCTTCGAGGTTGCCCTGCACGGTCTGCAAGATGGCCGCCGGGTCGCCGTCGCGCAGGCCCTCGAGCTGCGCGTTGAAGTCGGTGATGATGTCTGCCGCACCCTGGATGTTCGGCGGGAACTGCGCGCTCTCGGCGCCGTCGAGGAACGGCGCGAGCTCGGGGTTCGCCTGGCGCCAGTCCTCGGCCGCCGACTGGATCGACGGCATCGGCCCGAAGGCCTCCGAGAACGCCAGCTGCTGCTCCGTGCTCGTCAGATGCTCCACGAGCGAGAGCGCCTGCTCCTGGTTGGGGCTGTCGGCCGCCATTCCCCAGCAGTTCGTGAACTGCAGGGTGCCCTCCCTGGCGGGACCGGCGGGAAGCGGCGCGACCACGTACTCGACGTCCGGGTAGTCGTTGGACATGGCACCGGTGATCCAGTTGCCCTCGATGACCATGGCGGCCGCCTCGGTGCCGAGCGCCTCGCCGCCCCAGCCCGTCCCGATGTCCGCGGCGAACGCGAAGGAGCCGTCCGCGAGGCGGTCCTGCACGTACTGCAGCGCCTCGACGTTCTCCTCGCTGTCGGCGACGGCCTGCCCGTCCTCGATCAGTCCGCCGCCGGCCTGCGCCATGAAGGCGCCCACACGCTGGTACTCGGCACCGAACGCCAGGCCGACGCGGCCGTCGGTCGTGAGCTGCTCGGCGACGGCGGCGAGCTCGTCCCACGTCGTCGGGATGTCCTCGTCCGTGAGCCCGGCCTCCTCCCACATCGCCGAGTTGATGACGAGGGCGAGGGTCGAGAAGTCCTTCGGCGCGCAGTAGAACTCGTCCTCGTAGGTGAAGTTCTCGACGAGCGACGGGTAGAAGTCGTCCTTGTTGGCGAGCTGATCGCCGTAGGGCGCGAGCGAGCCGTTGGCCGCGTAGCCGGCGAGCGCGTCTGTCGCCAGATAGAACAGGTCGGGCGGCGAGCCGGCGGCGAATCCCTGCGACAGCTGCTGCGGCAGGTCGTTGGCGACCTGCACGCTCGCCTGCACGCCGGACTCCTCCGACCACGCGGCCACCGCGTCCTCCACCGCCTGCGTCTCGGCGTCGCCGGACGATCCGATCAGGATGGTGAGCTCACCGGTGGGCGCCTCCGAGCCGCCCCCTCCGCCTCCCTCGCCCGTGCCGTCCTCGAAGCCCGAGCCGCAGCCCGTGGCGAACACGGCGGTCGCCGCGATGAGCGCCGTCGTGCCGAGCATCCGATGTGTCCGTTGGCGTGCCATGGCTCGTCCTCCTCGATGAGTCTGCCGGCGCCCCGGGTGAGAGATTTTAACGTTCAACAACCCGGAGTCGCGATCAGTGTATGAACGTTCCAATCCGCGTGTCAACGGCCCTTCTCCCCCTACGATGAGTCCGCACGCACCGAGGAAGGGAGCGCACGTGGCACGATCGCCCAGACTCGAGGACGTCGCGCTCGCCGCCGGGGTCTCGCGTCAAACGGTCTCGAACGTCATCAACTCCCCCGACGTCGTCCGCGCGGCGACCCGCGAGCGCGTGAGCCGCGCGATCGCGGACCTCGGCTACCGCCCGCACGCCGCTGCGCGCAGTCTGCGCACCCGCCGCAGCTCCACGATCGCGATCCACCTGGATCCGTATGCGGGCGGCATCTCCGGAGTCGTGCTGGACAGGTTCATCCACGCGCTCACCGACCTCGCGGGCGAGCGTGCCATGCGGGTGCTCCTGTACACGGCACGCGACCACGACGAGGAGCTGGTGCGCCTGCGCGAGCTGCTCGACGGCGGCGAGGCGGATGCGGTCGTCCTCACGGGCACCTCGCACGGCGATCCGCGCACGCTCTGGCTCGCCGATCGTCAGACGCCCTTCGTCGCGTTCGGCCGCCCGTGGGGCGAGGACGACCGCCACGCCTGGGTGGACGTCGACGGTGCGGCCGGCACCCGCAAGGCGACGCAGTGGGCGCTCGCGCACGCCGGACCGGACGTGGCCTTCCTCGGCTGGCCGTCCGGATCCGGCACGGGAGACGATCGCGAGGCGGGATGGCGCGCCACGGCGCCGAATGCGCATGCCCTGCGGCTGGTGTCCGAGGAGAGCGTGCGGAGCGCGCGTGCCGTCGTCGCGGACGCGCTCGACGCGGGCGCGCCGCTCGACGCGCTGGTGTGCGCGAGCGACTCCCTCGCCGTGGGTGCCCACCTCGCCGCCGTCGCGGCGGGACGTGCGGATCTGCCGATCGTCGGCTTCGACAACACGCCCGCGGCCGAGGCGATCGGACTCAGCAGCATCGAGCAGCGGCCCGAGCAGGTCGCCTCCGCGGCGCTCGATCTGCTGCTCGGGACACGCGGCGCCGCGGACGGGTCCGACGCACCGTCGCATGTGCTCGTCGAGCCCGAGCTGGTGCTGCGCTGACGGGTCGCTCTCCCCACGGCCCCGGATGCGCAACCGCGCTAGGGTTCTCGCAGGATCGCCCTGGGGGGAGGCGGTCTCCCGGACCTCTCCCAGGCACCCCGTCCACGCACGCATCGCATGAGGAGTTCCCATGTCCAACCCGCCGAACGACGGCAACGGCGTCCCCTCCGAGCAGCCGCCGGCACCGCCCGAGCCGCCGGCGCAGCCCTGGCAGCCGGAGCCGCCGGCACAGCCGGCTGCGCCCGAGGACGCCTCGGCCGACTTCGCGCCGCCGCAGTACACGCCGCCGCAGTACTCGGCTCCCGACTACACGCTGCCCGGCTCGCCCGGCGCCGCCACGCCCGAGCCGGAGACGGCGCCTCCGGCGACGCCGCCCGCCCCGACGGGTGCGGCACCCGAGGGCTCCGTACCTCCCCCGCCGCAGCAGGGTGCGCCCGCGGCTCCGGGGTACGGCGCCGGCGACTCCTCGTTCCCGGGAGCACCTCAGGCTCCGTACGCCGCTCCGAATCCCGACCAGGGCTACCCCGGGTCGTCGCTCCCGCCGTACGCCGCGGCGCCGCCGTCACAGGGATACCCGGGCGGGCCGACCGCGCCGTACGGCGGCGGATCCTACGGCGGCGTGCCCATGACTCCCCCGCAGCCCGGCAAGGGGCTCGCCATCACCTCGATGGTGCTCGGCATCCTGGGCCTCGTCGGCTTCGCCGTCGCCTTCATCCCGTTCGTGGGATTCGCCGCGCTGCTGGTGCCGCTGGTCGCGATCGTGCTGGGCGTCATCGCTCTCGTGCGCAAGAAGCCGGGCAAGGGCTTCGCGATCGCCGGCGTCGTCACGGGTGGTCTGGGACTGATCATCTCCGCGCTCGTCGCGACGATGATGACCGCCTTCCTGCTCAACAGCGGCGACCTGATCCGGCAGAGCTGCGACGAGGCGGGGCTCAGCCAGGAGGAGTGCGACGAGCTTCTGCAGGGCGGCGACCCGAGCAGCGATCCCGCGACGGCCCCGGAGGCGGGGGGCGGCGAGGCCGCGAGTGCGCTCGAGGTCGGCGAGACGTCGTTCGGCGCGTTCGACGAGAGCGGCGAGTACACCTGGTTCACGGTCGAGCTGACGAATCCCGACGACGTGTTCTACGAGTACGTGTACGGCGAGATCGAGGCGGTGGACGCGAACGGCACGATCATCGACACCAGCGGGTTCGGCGGCGCCCTGATCCCCGGCACGACGGTGTTCACGGGCACGTTCGCGGAGGCCCCGACCGCCGAGGTGGCGGAGCTGCAGGTCCTCGGCCTGGAGGACGTCGTGAGCGAGCCCGTGCCGTTCGACGGCGGCGAGTTCGCGGTCGCCGATCTCAAGGCGACGAGCGACGAGTACACGACGACGCTGACGGGCACGGTCTCGAGCACCTTCGCGGAGGACCAGGATGCGCTGCGCCTGACCATCCTCGTGCGCGACGAGAGCGGCAAGATCGTCCTGGCGGACACGCACTCGACCGACCGCGTGCCCGCGGGAGGCTCGGCACGGTTCGAGAAGACCTTCTACCCGGCGCTGCCCGACGGTCTGACCTACGAGGTCTACCCGCACATCCCGTGAGCCCTGGCGGCCCCGGCCGGCCTCATGCGGCGCAGCGAACGCATCGCGTGGCCGTCGGCCGGGCCCGCAGCCTCCCCTCCGGGATCACCGTGCCACACGACTCGCACACGCCGTACGTTCCCGCATCCAGGCGGGCCAGGGCGTCATCGATCTCGCGCAGCTCGCTGCGCGCGGCCTCGCTCAGCGCCGTGAGGTGCGACCACTCCCCGAGAGCGTCGAGCCCTCGGGATCGTGCTCGTCGTCGGCGGTCGCGTCACCGCGTGCGGCCGCGACGCCCGACAGATCGCTCGTGCGGGCCTCGAGGCGCCGTGCGGCGTCGCTCCGCCGCTCGAGCAGCAGTTCACGTGCACTGTCGATCGGATCGGGCATGCGCGCCAGACTACGCCTCGCGCAGCGCGGCGGCGTCAGCCGGCCCGCGCATAGTCGTCGGGCGTGAGCGCGCGCAGACCGTCGTCGTGAAGAACGAACTGCGCACGCAGCCGCACCTCCGAGTCCTGCAGCGCGCCCGCGATCGCCGCCGCCCACGCGAGCTCGTCGTTTCGGAACCGATCGTCCCCCTCCCGCTCCCACACGAGCGCGACCTGCGAGGCGCCGATCGCCTCGCACATCAGGGGCAGCCGCGCGGCCAGCAGCTGCGCCGCGGTGGTAGGACCGAGATCCCCGGCGACGACCGGCTCGTCGGGGGCGCCCGGGAAGTCGTCCGTCGGCATGACAGCCTCGCTCATCCGGTCGTCGCGGTCGAGGAACAGCAGCCACAGCTGACGGCGGATGGCGCCGCTCAGCATCAGCTCGATCAGCTCGTGCAGCCGCGCGTCGTCGAGGGACGCGTCGCGCAGCTGCTCTATGCGGCGCTCGACCGCGTTCGTGTGTGTCATGCACCGAGCGTGACGCATGTGCCCGGGCGGCGTGCGGGATCCGGCCGGATGTGGACGGAGGATCGCCCTCCCGCGCCTGTGGACGAAACGGAGCGACCCCCGCACCTTCTGGGTGCGGGGGTCTGTTCCGGCTCAGGTAGAGCGGTCTGGTGCGAGGGTCAGCGCGCGGCCGAGCCCTCGACGCGCGGCCTTCGGCCGCCGGCCGCGGAGCGGCCAGACGACACAGTCCGACAGGACTATGTCGAGGGCGGCCGAAGCCGGTGCGAGGGTCAGCGCGCGGCGGAGCCCTCGACGTAGTCCTCGTCCGTCTGCTTCCAGGCGAACAGGGCGCGCAGCTCCTTGCCGGTCGCCTCGATCGGGTGGCCCTGCTCCTTCTCGCGCAGCGCGAGGAACTCCTGGGCGCCGTTGTCCTGGTCGTCGATGAAGCGCTTGGCGAACGCGCCCGACTGGATGTCCGCGAGCACGCCCTGCATGCGCTCCTTCACGCCGGCGTCGATCACGCGCGGGCCGGAGACGTAGTCGCCGAACTCGGCCGTGTCGGAGATCGACCAGCGCTGCTTGGCGATGCCGCCCTCCCACATGAGGTCGACGATGAGCTTGAGCTCGTGCAGCACCTCGAAGTACGCGATCTGCGGCTGGTAGCCCGCCTCGGTGAGCACCTCGAAGCCGGCCTGCACCAGGTGGCTCATGCCACCGCAGAGCACCGCCTGCTCGCCGAACAGGTCGGTCTCGGTCTCCTCCGTGAAGGTGGTCTTGATGACGCCGGCGCGCGTGCCGCCGATGGCCTTGGCGTACGACAGGGCGACGTCCCAGGCCTGGCCCGACGCGTCGCGCTCGACCGCGATGATGTCCGGGATGCCCCGGCCCGCGACGAACTCGCGGCGCACGGTGTGGCCAGGGGCCTTGGGCGCGACGAGGATGACGTCGACGCCCTCGGGCGCGTCGATGTAGCCGAAGCGGATGTTGAAGCCGTGCGCGAAGGCGAGCGTCTTGCCCTCGGCGAGGTTCGGCGCGATGGACTCGGAGTAGATGCCGCGCTGGTGCTGGTCGGGCGCGAGGATCATGATGAGGTCGGCCCACGCCGTGGCGTCGGCGACGTTCTTGACCTCGAAGCCCTCCTCCTGCGCCTTGGCGGTCGACTTCGATCCGTCCTTCAGCGCGATGACGACCTCGACGCCCGAGTCGCGCAGGTTCTGGGCGTGCGCGTGGCCCTGCGAGCCGTATCCGACGATCGCGACCTTCTTGCCCTGGATGAGCGACAGGTCGGCATCGGCGTCGTAGAAGATCTCGGTGCTCACGGTGGTGTTTCTCCTTGGGTTGGGGATCTGGGGAAGCTTGAGCCGTTCGGGCGCGGGCGCTGCGCGCCCCCGCTCGACGACCGGTCAGCCGCGCAGGACGCGCTCGGTGATGGACTTCGGTCCGCGGCCGAGTGCGAGCAGGCCCGACTGGGCGAGCTCGCGGATGCCGAAGGGCTCGATCGCCCGGAGGAACGCGTCGACCTTGCCCTTGTCGCCGGTGATCTCGACCACCAGCGCGTCGGGCGCGTAGTCGACCACGTTGGCGCGGAACAGGTTCACGACCTCGAGGACGTTCGAGCGCGAGGCGTTGTCGGCGCGCACCTTCACGAGCATGTGCTCGCGCTGCACGCTCGAGGAAGGATCCAGCTCGACGATCTTGATCACGTTGATCAGCTTGTTGAGCTGCTTCGTGACCTGCTCGAGGGGCAGCTCCTCCACGTCGACGACGACCGTGATGCGGGAAAGGCCCGGCACCTCGGTGACGCCCACGGCGAGGGACTCGATGTTGAAGCCGCGCCGGGCGAACAGGCCCGCGACGCGGGTCAGCAGACCCGGCTTGTCCTCGACGAGGAGGCTCAGCACGTGCGTCGTCATGTCAGTCCTCCTCCGCGAACGCCGGGGCGTGGTCACGCGCGTACTGCACGTAGCTGTTGCTGACGCCCTGCGGCACCATGGGCCACACCATGGCGTCGGCGCTCACGACGAAGTCGATCACGACGGGACGGTCGTTGGTCTCGAGCGCGGTCTTGATCGCGGCATCCACGTCCTCGGCCCGCTCGACGCGGATCGCGAGGCATCCGTACGCCTCCGCGAGCTTCACGAAGTCGGGCACGCGGATGGTGTCGTGGCCCGTGTTGAGGTCGGTGTTCGAGTAGCGGCCGTCGTAGAACAGCGTCTGCCACTGGCGCACCATGCCGAGCGACGAGTTGTTGATGATCGCGACCTTGATCGGGATGTTGTTGATCGCGCAGGTGGCGAGCTCCTGATTCGTCATCTGGAAGCAGCCGTCGCCGTCGATCGCCCACACCGCGCGCTCGGGCTGGGCCACCTTGGCGCCCATCGCCGCGGGCACGGCGTAGCCCATCGTGCCGGCGCCGCCGGAGTTGAGCCACGCGTTGGGACGCTCGTACTTGATGAACTGCGCCGACCACATCTGGTGCTGGCCGACGCCCGAGGCGAACACGCCCTCCGGTCCGGTCAGCTCGCCGATGCGGCTGATCACGTGCTGCGGGGCGAGCAGGCCGTCGGTGGTCGGCGCGTAGCCGAGCGGGTACTGGTTCTGCAGACCGCGCAGGTACGCCCACCACTCGGACGTGTCGGCCTTCTCGGTGCGGGCGTGCAGCGCCGCGTCCAGGTCGACGAGCACGTCCTTCAGGTCGCCCACGATCGGCACGTCGGCCGTGCGGATCTTGGAGATCTCGGCGGGGTCGATGTCCACGTGCACGACCTGCGCGTTCGGGGCGAACAGCGCGGCCTTGCCGGTCACGCGGTCGTCGAACCGCGCGCCGAGCGCCACGATGAGGTCGGCCTCCTGCAGCGCGAGCACGGCCGGCACGGAGCCGTGCATGCCGGGCATGCCGAGGTGCTGCGGGTGCGAGTCGGGGAACGCGCCGCGCGCCATCAGCGTCGTGACGACGGGCGCGCCGCTCGCCTCGGCGAGCGTCTTCAGCTCGGCCGCCGCCTGGGCGCGGATCACGCCGCCGCCGACGTACAGCACGGGCTTGCTCGCCTGCGCCATGAGCGCGGCGGCGGCCTGGATCTGCTTGCCGTGCGCCTTGGTCACGGGGCGGTAGCCGGGCAGGTCGATCTTCGGCGGCCACACGAACGGCGCCTCGTTCTGCTGCGCGTCCTTCGTGATGTCCACGAGCACGGGCCCGGGACGTCCCGTCGAAGCGATCTCGTACGCCGCCGCGATCGCGCCGGGGATGTCCGCCGCGTTCTTCACGAGGAACGAGTGCTTCGTGATCGGCATCGTGATGCCGACGATGTCGGCCTCCTGGAACGCGTCGGTGCCCATCAGGGTCGAAAACACCTGGCCCGTGATCGCCAGCAGCGGCACCGAGTCCATGTAGGCGTCGGCGATCGCCGTGACGAGGTTCGTGGCGCCAGGGCCCGAGGTCGCGATCGCGACGCCGACCTTGCCGCTCGCGGCGGCGTAGCCCTCCGCCGCGTGGCCGGCGCCCTGCTCGTGTCGCACCAGGATGTGCCGCAGCGTCGCCGCGGACATCAGCGGGTCGTACACGGGCAGGATGGCGCCGCCGGGCAGGCCGAAGACGTCGGTGACGCCGAGCAGCTCGAGCGAGCGGACGACCGCCTCGGCGCCCGTGATCACGGGCGCGGAGGCAGACGTGGAGCGGGATGCGGGCGGCCGCGGGAGGACCTTGGCCGCGTCGAATGCAGAGTCGGACGGCATGGTGATGCTTCCTTGAGGTGGGGTCGAGAATCCGCGTGGAGACGCGGGGTCAGCCGGTCGTCGCGCCCTCCGCAGCGGAGCGCACGAGTCGCGAGTACTTCGCCAGGACGCCTCGGGTGTAGCGCGGGGGCAGGGGCTCCCAGCCGGAACGGCGGGATTCGAGCTCGGCGTCGTCGACGAGTAGGTCGAGAGAGCGAGCCGCGATATCGACCCTGATCAGATCACCATCGCGCACCAGGGCGATCGGACCAGCGTCCACTGCCTCGGGTGCAACATGGCCGATGCACAGTCCGGTTGTGCCGCCTGAGAATCGACCGTCCGTCAAGAGTAGTACATCCTTGCCGAGCCCGGCGCCCTTGATGGCCGCCGTGATGGCGAGCATCTCGCGCATGCCGGGGCCGCCCTTGGGGCCCTCGTAGCGGATCACGACCACGTCGCCGGCCTTCACGCTGCCCTCGGCGAGGGCGTCCATCGCAGCGCGCTCGCGCTCGAACACGCGGGCGGGGCCCTCGAAGACGTCCGCGTCGAAGCCGGCCGACTTCACGACGGCGCCCTCGGGCGCCAGCGAGCCGTGCAGGATCGTGATGCCGCCCGAGGCGTGGATCGGGTCATCGAACGTGTGAATGACCTTGCCGTCGACCGGGTCCGGGTCGAGCTCGGCCAGGTTCTCGGCCAGCGTCTTGCCCGTGACGGTGAGCGCGTCGCCGTGCAGCAGCCCCTCGTCGAGCATCGCCTTCATGATCACGGGGATGCCGCCGTGACGGTCGACGTCGTTCATGACGTACTTGCCGAACGGCTTCATGTCGGCCACGTGCGGCGTCTTGTCGCCGATGCGGTTGAAGTCGTGCAGCGTGAGGTCGATCTCGGCCTCGCGCGCGATCGCGAGCAGGTGCAGGACGACGTTGGTCGAGCCGCCGAGTGCCATCGCCAGCGCGATCGCGTTCTCGAAGGCCTCCTTGGTCAGGATGTCCCGGGTGGTGATCCCCTGTCGCAGCAGGTTCACGACGGCCTCGCCCGAGCGGTGGGCGAAGTAGTCGCGGCGGCGGTCGGCGGAGGGCGGCGCGGCCGAGCCGGGAAGGCTGAGGCCGAGGGCCTCGGCGACCGACGCCATGGTGTTGGCGGTGTACATGCCGCCGCACGCGCCCTCGCCCGGCGCGATGGCGCACTCGATGCGCTTGAGGTCCTCCTCGCTCATGAGGCCCGCGCGGCACGCGCCGACGGCCTCGAACGAGTCGATGATCGTGACCTCCTTCTCGGTGCCGTCTGAGAGCTTGACCCAGCCCGGGGCGATCGAGCCCGCGTAGAGGAACACGCTGGAGAGGTCCAGGCGGGCGCTCGCCATGAGCATGCCGGGGATGGACTTGTCGCAGCCCGCGAGCAGCACGCTGCCGTCCAGGCGCTCGGCCATCATGACCGTCTCGACGCTGTCGGCGATGACCTCGCGCGACACGAGCGAGAAGTGCATGCCCTCGTGGCCCATCGAGATGCCGTCCGAGACGGAGATGGTGCCGAACTGCAGCGGGTAGCCACCGCCCGAGTGCACGCCCTCCTTGGCGCCCTGCGCCAGGCGGTCAAGGCTCAGGTTGCAGGGGGTGATCTCGTTCCAGCTGGAGGCGATGCCGATCTGCGGCTTGTCCCAGTCGGCGTCTCCCATGCCGACCGCCCGGAGCATGCCTCGCGACGTGGTCGCCTCGATGCCGTCCGTGACGACGCGGCTGCGGGGCTTGATGTCGGGCGTTGCGGACGGTGAAGCGTGGTCGACCATGTTCGGAAGTCTATGCCGGTGCGCGGGGCGTCCCCGTCCGCCGAAGCAGAGCGCTCCGCCGGTCGCGGAAGACCGATTCAGGATGCTCGTGCGTCGGCCAGAGCGGTGAGCAACTCTGCGAGTTCGAGCGGGTCGGCCACGCGCACGCGGGCCGCCGTCTCGCCGTCGCCCACGCGGATGCCGAGGTCGCCCTCGCCGAGCGTGCGCAGGGCGTCCTCGTCGGTCACGTCGTCGCCCGCGAACAGCACGGCGGTGGCGCCCGTCTCCGCACGCAGGCGTGCGACCGCGGTGTCCTTGCCCTCGTGCCGCCAGGCGTACTCGATGATGTTCTTGCCCGTGCGCCGGCGCCACCCGGGTGCGCGCTCCGCCACGAGCGCGTCCGCGACCGCTTGCGCGCGCGCGGCGTCCGCCTCGGCGGACAGGCGCGTGTGCAGTGCGAAGCCGTACGCCTTGACCTCGATCCAGGCGCCGGGGATCCCGTCGATCGCCCGCTCGGCGTCGGCCACGAGCGCATCGGCGCCGGATGCCCGTTCGGCGTCGTCGCCCACTGTGACGTCCTCGGTCGCGAGCCGGACACCCGAGGGCCGCCAGTGCTCGGCGCCGTGCGAGCCGGCCAGCCAGACGGCCGAGTCGTCCGTATGCTCCCCGATCACGCGCAGGTCGGCGAGCTGCCTGCCCGACACGAACGCGACGACCGTGTCGGGCAGCGTGACGAGGCGCTGGACCGCGGCCGTCGTCTCGGGCAGCGCCCTGACCGCCATCGGGTCATCCCCCAGCGGCGCCATCACGCCGTCGAAGTCGAGCGCGACGAGAAGCCGCTCCGTCCGCGCGATGTCCTGTACCTCTGTGGTCCATGCGGGGCTCATGCGGGTTCTCCGTTCGCGTCAGCGGCGCTCGTTGCGCGCCGTGCGGATCTTGTGGATGTCGCTCAGGAAGTCGTGGGACCAATCCTCGACGTCATGATCGAGCACGCGGCGGCGCAGCGCGCGCATCCGGCGCGACTGCTCACCGGGCGACATCTCCACGGCGCGCATGATCAGGTCCTTCATGCCGTCGATGTCGTGCGGATTCAGGAGCAGAGCGCTCGTCAGCTCGTCCGCCGCTCCGGCGAACTCGCTCAGCAGCAGCACGCCCGAGTTGTCCGTGCGAGAGGCGACGTACTCCTTCGCGACGAGGTTCATGCCGTCGCGCAGAGCCGTGACGAGCATGACGTCCGCGGCGAGGAACAGCGCGACCATCTCCTCACGCGGGAACCCCTGGTGCAGGTAGCGGATCGCCGTGTGGTGCATCGTGTCGTAGTCGCCGTTGATGCGGCCGACCGTGAGCTCGATCTCGTCGCGCAGCTCGGCGTACGCGTCGACGCGCTGGCGGGAGGGACTCGCGACCTGCACGAGGGTGGCGTCGCCGACGCTGAGCCGGCCGTCCTGCAGCAGCTCGCCGAACGCCTTGAGGCGGTGGCGGATGCCCTTCGTGTAGTCGAGCCGATCGACGCCGAGCAGGATCGTCTTCGGGTTCCCGAGCTGCTCGCGGATCTCAGCCGCGCGAGCGCGCACCTTCGGGTCCGCGGCGAGGTCGATGTAGGACTGCGCGTCGATCGAGATCGGGTAGGCCTTCGCGATCGCGACCCGCGACTCCGCGCCGTCCTGCGGGGCCGCGACGACGATCTCGTTGGACCGCGTCGTGTGGTGCAGCACACGACGCACCGAACGCTGGAAGTTGCCCGCGTCCGCCTGGCGCTGAAAGCCGATCACGTCGGCGCCCAGCAGTCCCTCGAGCACCTGACGACGCCAGGGAAGCTGCGAGTACAGGCCGTATGCGGGGAACGGAATGTGGTGGAAGTAGCCGATCGTGACATCGGGCCGGAGCTCGCGCAGCATCTTCGGGACGAGCTGCAGCTGGTAGTCCTGCACCCATACGACGCCGCCCTGCTCGACCGCCCCGGCGGCAGCCTCGGCGAACCGCCGGTTGACCCGCACATACGACTCCCACCACGAGCGCCGGTACACCGGCGTGGCGATCACGTCGTGATAGAGCGGCCAGATCGTGCCGTTCGCGAAGCCCTCGTAGTACGACTCGATCTCGGCCGCGCTGAGCGAGACCGGTACGAGGCGGGAGCCGTCGAAGTCGAACGGCTCGAGGTCGAGGTCGGGCTGCCCGCCCCACCCGACCCACGCGCGATCCGGCTTGCGCATCACGGGCTCGAGGGCCGTGACCAGGCCGCCCGGTGAGCGCCGCCAACTCTCCTCGCCGTCCGGCGTGATCACCCTGTCGACAGGAAGACGATTGGCGACGACGACGAGATCTGCGCGGGACATGGTTGCTCCTCCTCGGGGCTCTTTTTCACGCTATCAGCGGGCGGTTTCCGCCGCGGACCGGGAGCCGGGGCTTGACGATGCATTCCGCGCCGGTTATGCCCGTGACACGGAGACGCCGCCCGCGCAAGCCCCTGCGGCCCGCCGCGCGGGCCACTACGTTGGTGCCCATGGGACTGCGCAAGTACGTGACCGGAACGGGACTCATCGGCACCCTCACGAGCGGGTACGCGCTGCTGCGCGGCGCCAACGCCCAGAAGTTCACCTGGCGCACCGCGCTCGGATGGCTCAGCTGGGGCGTGACGCTCGCCGTGACGATCGGGACGATCATGGACATCCGGAAGGCGAGCCGCGGGCTTCCGGTCTCCGAGGACTCCCCTATCCACGGCAAGGAGGAGAAGTACTTCTCCCTCAAGGACGCCAACAAGGAGCTCGACAAGCGCCGTCAGAACGCGCGCGACAAGCGCTCCCGCCGCTGAGCCGGCGCCCGGGTGGGCGCCAACCGGTCGAGTTGCTATGAATCCGCCGCTTCGACGCGGGTTCCCATAGACGCACGGGTCTTCGTCCTGCATATTTGTGGGATCGCATGCCGCGGATTTCGGGATCCCGAAAGTTCCGAACCGCCGGCCTGCAGCCGACGACACCGCGCGAGGCGCATCCTCGACGTGCGCTCCCCGACTCGCTGTGCGGTCGTCGCCGGCCTACCCGTTCATCCCAGGTTGGAGCAGTCGATTGATTGAAGCGCTCGAGATCAGCCCCCAGCGGCTCAGCGACATGGTCGCGGAGCGCATAGCCGCCGCCATCATGGACGGCACCCTCCCCGCGGGATCGCGCGTTCGGGATCAGGACCTCGCGACGCAGCTCGGCGTCTCCCGGATGCCGGTGCGCGAGGCGCTTCAGCGCCTGCAGCGCGTGGGCCTGATCGAGACCGCGGCGAGCCGGTACACGCGCGTCACGACGGTGACGCCCGGGATGGTGCGGTCGACGCTCGACTTCGTCGCCCACTACACCGTCTCGCTGCTGCGCATGGCGCTCGCCAAGATGTCCGAGGAGCAGCGGCAGGAGGCCGCGCTGCAGATCGACGAGATCATCGCGCGGATGATCCACTCGAATCAGGGCCTCACCGCCCAGCGCGAGGTGAACGAGCTGCTCGTCAGCTGCAGCGAGAACGAGTTCCTTGCGAACCTTTCGACGGACATCGGCATCGCGATCCAGCGGAACCTCGCCACGTCCGATGACGAGGCCTCCTCGGCCGCCATGCTCCCCTACCTCACGGCGCTGCGCGACGCCGTGCGCACGGGCGACGCCGCAGAGGGCGAGCGGGCCATCCGCGCGCACTGCGGCCTGCCGGACTGAGGCCCACCGCGTACGACCGGAGAGCCCCGGCGGATCGTCCTGCGATCCGCCGGGGCTCTGTTTCACGCTCGCACGCCCGCCGTCGCACCGGACGCGCAGAAGCCCCGGCTGATCATCCAGGGATCGATCTGCCGGGGCTTCGTTCGGTGGTGCGCCCCCAGGGACTTGAACCCTGAACCCACTGATTAAGAGTCAGTTGCTCTGCCGATTGAGCTAGAGGCGCATGCTCTGGAGAGGAATTCTCGCTCTCGTGAACCGAGGGACTACGTTACCAGCCACCTCGCTCGGGCGCCAATCGAGGCGGAACCGACGCCTCTCGGGCGTGTCAGCCGAACGCCGGATGCCGGAGATAGGATGAGCCGCCCCGGCATTCGACGCGATCCTGCCCCGAAGGAGTCCAGTGGCCGCACTGATCCACATCCTCGTGCGCCAGGGCGCCCTCGCGCGCGAGCGCGCACTCGAGCTCGCCGGCAGCGAGCGCGACGAGATGCTGCGGCTGCGCGAGCTGCTCGACTCCGGCGAACTGTCAGAGGTGGCGTACGCGCGCGCCAGAGCCGTGCAGTTCGGCGTGCCGTTCGTGCAGCTGGAGGACGAGAAGGGCGACCCCGAACTGCTGTCCCGTCTGTCGGTGTCGTTCGCCCACGCGAACGAGATCGCCCCGCTCGGGGTACGGAGCGGATCCGGGCCGTCGCAGGTGGTGCTCGCGATGGCCGATCCGGAGAACGTGGTCGCGCTCGACGACGTCCGCGTCGCGTACGGCATGCCCGTGACGATCGTCGTCGCGACCGCGAGCGACATCCACACTTACATCGACCGGTACCACCGCGCCGACGAGGAGCTCAGCGCCCTCTCGAACAGCCTCGAGACGAGCGAGGAGGGGGCTCCCGACGACGGCACATTCGTCGTCACCGGCGGCGGCACGGAGGACGACGCCCCGATCGTCCGGTTCGTGAACCTCGTGCTCGGGCAGGGCATCCGCGACCGCGCGAGCGACATCCACATCGAGCCCACCGCCGACCGCGTGCGTGTGCGGTACCGCATCGACGGCGTGCTGCACGAGATGCCGAGCGCGCCCAAGTCGATCCAGTCGGGCGTCATCTCGCGCCTGAAGATCATGAGCGACATCGACATCGCCGAGCGCCGCATCCCGCAGGACGGCCGCATCTCGGTGCAGCACGAGGGTCGCAAGATCGACCTCCGCGTGGCGACGCTGCCGACCGTATGGGGCGAGAAGATCGTCATGCGCATCCTCGACCAGTCGGGCACCGCGATCTCGCTCGAGAGCCTCAACCTGTCGCCCCGCAACCTCGAGACCTATCGCGCCGCGTACACGAAGCCGTACGGCATGATCCTCGTCACCGGGCCGACGGGATCCGGCAAGTCCACGACCCTGTACTCGACGGTCAGCGAGCTCGCCAAGCCCGAGGTGAACGTGATCACGATCGAGGACCCGGTCGAGTACCGGATGTCCGGCGTCAACCAGGTGCAGATCAACACGCAGGCGGGCCTGACGTTCGCGAACGCGCTGCGCGCGATCCTGCGGTCCGACCCTGACGTCATGCTCGTGGGCGAGATCCGCGACGCCGAGACGGCGAACATCGCGATCGAGTCGGCCCTCACGGGCCACCTCGTGCTCTCGACGCTGCACACGAACGACGCCCCCAGCGCCGTGACGCGTCTGATCGAGATGGGCGTGGAGCCGTTCCTGGTCGGCTCTGCCCTGGACGTCGTGGTCGCGCAGCGACTGATCCGCCGGCTCTGCGACCGCTGCAAGGAGCAGGATGCCGTCACGGACGACGAGCTGCATGCCAGCGGCTTCGTCAGGCCGGCCGGCGACGCGCGCCCGGTCTACCGTCCCGTGGGCTGCCAGCACTGCGCCGAGACGGGGTACCGCGGCCGCAGTGCGATCCACGAGGTGATGGCGGTGACCGAGGAGATCGAGCGCCTTGCCGTCGCGCGCGCATCGAGCAGCGAGATCGCGCACGTCGCCCGCGCCCAGGGCATGCACACACTGCGGGAGGACGGCTGGCTCAAGGCGCTGGACGGGATGACCTCGATCGAGGAGATCCTGCGCGTCGTGGCGTGAGCCGAGAAGGGTGGCCCCGCTACCCCATGCAGGTGGTGCGAGTCCGCCTCAGCTGGGCACGGCCGGTGCTCCCGCTGAGTCGCGGCCTCTGACGGACGGGCTCCCGGCCGGCCGCTACAGTGTGCGGGTGGACCTGAGCTCCCCCGCGTCCGAGCCCCCGATCGAACGCTACGCCTCTTCCTCGCCCTTCACCGTGGTGGACGCCCTGCACAGGGTGGTTGCCGACGGAGGATCCGACCTGCACATCACGGCCGGGGTGCCGCCGACGATGCGACTGCACGGATCCCTCAAGCCCATCGACGGCGCTCCCGTGTGGACGGCCGAGGACGTGCGGCGCGAGGTGACGTCGATCCTGACGGCCGAGCAGCTCGCGCAGTTCGACAGCTCCCACGAGCTGGACTTCGCGTATCCCCTGTCGCCCGGCGCCCGCTTCCGCGCGAACATCTACCAGCAGCGCGGCACGACGGGCGCGGTGTTCCGGTTCATCCCGACCAACATCAAGACGCTCGGCGAGCTCGGCATGCCTCGCGCGCTCTCGCGGTTCGCCGAGATGCCGCGCGGGCTCGTCCTCGTGACGGGGCCCACCGGGTCCGGAAAGTCGACGACGCTCGCGGCGATGATCGACCAGATCAACCGGACCCGCGCCGACCACATCATGACCATCGAGGATCCGATCGAGTTCCTGCATCCGCATCGGCGCTCGATCGTGAACCAGCGCGAGGTCGGCCACGACACGGCGTCGTTCCAGACCGCGCTGCGTCAGGTGCTGCGACAGGATCCGGACGTCATCCTGATCGGCGAGATGCGAGACCTCGAGACGATCTCCGTCGCCCTCACCGCCGCCGAGACGGGGCACCTCGTGTTCGGCACGCTGCACACGCAGAGCGCGCCGCAGACGATCGACCGCATCATCGACGTGTTCCCGCCGCACCAGCAGCAGCAGGTGCGCACGCAGCTCGCCGCGACGCTGCGGGGCGTGGTGTGCCAGACGCTCGTCCCCGATGCGCGGGGCACCGGCCGCGTGGCCGCGACCGAGGTGCTCGTCATGACGCCGGCCGTGGCGAACCTGATCCGCGAGGAGCAGATGCACCAGCTGCCCGGCGTGCTGCAGGCCGGTTCCGTCCACGGCATGCACACGCTCGACCAGAACCTCGCGGAGCTCGTCGACCAGGGCCGCATCACGTACGAGGCGGCCGAGGAGCGCGCGCAGGACAAGGACGGCTTCCGTCAGCTCGCGCGCCGGTCGACCTCGGGCGGCGCGCTCGGCGCCGAGCCCGACTACGGCGACCTGTACTCGCGACGCAGCAGGCGGCAATGAGCACGAGCACCGCGCAGGCGTTCGACTACGTCGGGCGCGACACGACGGGCAAGAGGCGCCGCGGAACCGTGGACGCACCCAGCAAGGCCGCGGCCATGGCGCGCGTCCGCGAGATGGGGATCACGGTGACGTCGGTCACCGAGTCCAGCATCCTCACGCGGGAGATCGACTTCTCGCTGTTCCAGAAGAAGATCTCCCTGCGCGAGGTCTCGATCGCCATCCGGCAGATCTCCACCATGATCGACGCCGGGCTCACGCTCGTGCGCGGGCTGTCGATCATCGTCGGTCAAATCGACAACGTGCGGCTGCGCGACGTGTTCACGACGGTGCTGCGCGACATCGAGCGCGGTCAGCCGCTGTCGGACGCCTTCGCCAAGCGACCGGATGTCTTCCCGCCCCTGCTCGTGCACCTCGTACGCGCGGGCGAGGCCGGCGGCTTCCTCGCCGACTCCCTGAACTCGGCCACCGACAGCTTCGACGCCGACCTGAAGATCCGCGACACCGTCAAGGCCGCGCTGACCTACCCCGTGATCGTCCTGTGCGTCGCCGTGCTCGCGGTGATCGCGATGCTGATCTTCATCGTGCCGGTGTTCCAGAAGATGTTCGCCGACTTGGGCGGAGACCTGCCGCTGCCGACGCAGATCCTGGTGACCCTCTCCGAGAACATGATCTGGCTCGGGCCGCTGCTCGTCGTGCTGGTTTTCGGTGGTGTGCTCTGGTTCCGCAGGTACGGCCATCAGCCGGCCGTGCGCGAGGCCATCGACCGGGCGCGCGGCAAGGTGCCCGTGCTCGGCCCGTTCTTCAAGCAGGTCGCGATCGCGCGGTTCACGCGCACGCTGTCCACCACGCTGAGCGCCGGTGTGCCCATCCTGCAGGCGCTCGCGATCGTGAAGCAGACCGCCGGCAGCGCCGTCGTGGAGGAGGCCGTCGGTCGCGTGGCCGACGGCGTGCGACGAGGGAAGTCGCTCGCCGCGCTTATCGTCGACGAACCCGTCTTCCCTCCACTGGTGAGCCAGATGGTCGCCGTCGGCGAGGACACCGGAGCGCTCGATTCGATGCTGAAAAGGGTCGCGGATTTCACTGACCGGGAGGTTCAGCAGACGGCGACGCGTCTTACCGCCATGATTGAACCGCTGATGGTGGTTCTCGTTGGAATCATCGTCGGTGGGATGATACTTTCCCTCTACCTGCCGATCTTCGGAGTATTCGACCAGATCCAGCAGACGGGTTGACGGCCGACTTACCGGTATACTGACCTGGAGAATTCCCCCCGGAGTTCTCCACCAGGTGAGGAAGTCGTCACTGCTGCTCTGTGAGATGCTCCGGGATCAGCTGGTGTCTCAACACGATCAAGACCGTCCTGAACAGGAGCTCCCCCTATGTCCGTCGCCACCCCCGGGCGACGAACCGCGTCATTGACGCGCTCGTTCGTCGTCGCACGGAACTGAAGAACAACAACGACCGCGGCTTCTCGCTCATCGAGCTTCTCGTCGTCGTCCTGATCATCGGCGTCCTCGCCGCGATCGCCATCCCGATCTACCTCGGCTCGGTCGACACCGCGCGCGCTGAGTCCGTGAAGGCGGCCGTTACCAACGCCAAGTCCGAGATGATGGCGAAGGTCTTCGAGAACGGCGGCGAGATCTCCTCGACGGAGATCGACGCCATTGAAACCGCGAACACGACCACAGACATCACGGTGACCATCACCGGTACCACGCCGGAGGACGCGGTTTTCAATGCCAAGTGGGGCGGCGGCAAGCCGGAAGCCACTTTGGGCGGTACCGCGAAGTCCGCAACGCTTGTTCCTTAAGCGATCGCTACGGGTTGAACGCTGGCGCTTCCTTGATGAAGCGCCGGCGTTCAAAACCATAGTTTCGCTGGCGAGCGTTCATGAGCACATCGCGATTAATTCATGACGACCGCGGATTCGGCATGGTCGAAGCGCTCGTTTCGATGCTTCTTCTCGCCATTGTCGCGGTGGCATTTCTGCCCCTCCTCATCACCGGATTGAAAGCCGCGACGGTGAATACCACCGTCACCACGGCGACGCAGGCGGTTAACGAGCAGCTCTCCCCTATTTCTGCACGTCAATTCACGTGCGCGGAAATTCAGAATTGGCTCGCCGCACCCTCGCCGAGCCTTCAGGACCCGCGTGGCGTAACCATTCATCTGCACCGCGCTGCGGGCGCTGCGAGCACGGACGCCGGCGGTGCGCTGATCTGCGCTGCCGGCGGCACCGTCACCCTCCAGGTGTCCGCGACGAGCGCCGCCGACCCGGCCGCGGCGGGCGCTTCCACCTTCGCCTCGGCCGGAGCGATCGTCCGCATCCGATAGGACCGTCATGTCCCAGGCGCACGCCTCCACGCCGCACGACGACAGCGGCTTCACGCTCGTGGAGCTGCTCGTGTACGTCGTGCTGCTCGGCGTGGTCCTCGCCGCCGGCTTCGGGCTGCTGTCCAACTCGTTCCGCAGCTCGAACAACGTCCTCGGCTCCGCCGAGGCCTCGCGCGACGGGCAGACAGTCGCACGCACCATAACGACCTCGGTGCGCAACGCCACGCACGTCACGGTCAAGGCGGACGGCACCGTCATGACCGCGCAGCGGACCGACGGAAAGTGCCTCGCGTGGAAGATCAGCGGCACCACGCTGTCGGCCCACTTCACCTACGGAAACGGCACCGCCTCCACACCGTTGCCCAGCTCCGGCTGGATCGCGCTCTCCGATGCCGCCCGGCAGAGGACGACGGCCGTCAAGGTCTTCACTGCTCGCAACGGCGGCGTCGACCTGCAGTTCACCGTCGAGACCGCCACTGCGCCCACTCTCATCGACACGTTCGTCGTTCCCCGCCTCCCCGGAACGGGGGCCAGTCGATGCCTCGTCTGAGCCTCCACCGCGATGATCACGGATCCGCCCTGGTGTCGGTCGTCGGCATCGTGCTGGTGACCATCGTGATCGCCATGACGATCTCCGCCACGACCATCTCGGCGCTGGATCGCACGGGCGAGACCCGCCAGACGGTCGCCGCCGACTTCGCCGCCGAGGCGGGCATCGCCGTCGCGCAGGCGGATCTCGAAGCCGGTCGCTGCGCCGCCCACGGCCCGACCTATCAGAGCGGCAGCGCAAACGGCGCTCCGTTCTTCCGCGCCGTCGTCCTCAAGCGCACCGCGACAGGTGAGCAGCTCGGCTGCCCCAGCGACAACCAGTCGGCGCGCATCGTGTCGACCGGTTATGCCGATGCCCCGGGCTACGCCGCCAAGAGCGGCGTCAAGCGCAGCCTCGAAGCTGTGTACAGCCGCTCGCCCGTGCCTCTGAACCCCAGCGGTCCCGCGGTGTTCGCTTACAGCTCGCAAGGAATGGGCGGCTCCGGCAAGCTCGTCGCCGAGAACGGTCTCGAGCCGAGCGTGCACGTGCGCGAAGGAAACGTCACCTGTGACGGCGGGAGCTCGGGCGAGGCCGACTGGGTGATCAGGAGCGGCACCTTCACCGCGCAGGGTTCCTGCGTCGTGGCGGGCAGCGTCTGGGCGTCCGGAGATGCCAGCACGACGGGCGGCGCCCAGATCGGCGGCGACCTCGTCGCACAGAACCTGAACCTCACGGGTGGCACGATCTCGGGCAGCACCTGGTCACGAGGCAAGACGACCATCGGCTGGGGCACCACCATCAGCACGAACATGACGGTCGGTACGGATCTCGTCTACGAGGGCGCCACCGTGGGCCGCACGACCACGCCGCACGACGGCAGTGTCTGGGTCAACGGCACCGCCAACCTCAAGTCGTACGACGTCAACATCAAGGGGCAGATCCGAGCTGGCGTCGCGGTGACCGGCGACGGCAAGCCGCAGGCAAAGCCGACGCCCATCGTCGGCACTCCGGTCGGAGCGCCCGCCGCCCCCGCGGCCCCTGTCGTCGCCGACTGGGTGGATCTGCCGTACGACCCCGAGATGTGGGCCGGCTTCACCCCCGTGACGCTGAGTGGCAACTGCACGTACAACTCTTTCACCGCCGCCATTGCGACGATCGCCGGCCGCCCGGGACTGATCGATGCACGGGCGTGCCTCAACATCGTGACGATCTCCGATCACCAGCAACTCACGATCGAGAACGACCTGGCCATCTTCGCGAAGAAGTTCGATCTTGCCGGCAGCGCCAGCTTCGCAAGCGCCGACGGCGACCAGTTGTGGCTCATCAATGAGGACGCGACGGCGGATCACGTTCCCACTTGCAACAATCAGCAGCTCAAGATCGGCGGCGGTTTCTACTTCACGAACGTGCCCGTCATGTTCTACTCACCGTGCCGCGTGGAGATCGCCTCGAGCCTCAACGTGCGCGGCCAGATCTTCGCGGGGGCCGTCACGGTGGCGGGCGGCGCGACGCTCACGTATACGCCCGCAGGCCTTCCAGGCTTCGATCTCGGCACCGGTCAGCCGAGCTCCCCCGCATCAGCCCGCGAGCTCACGGCCTACACAACGGCGCCAGACACCGCGGAGAGGTGGATCCCATGATCCCCCTCGTCGCCACGGGATCCGGCGCGCTCGGACTCGCGATCGGATCGTTCCTCAACGTCGTCGCGTGGCGCGTGCCGCGCGGGGAGTCGGTCGTCGCGCCCGCGAGCGCCTGCCCGAAGTGCGGGCACGCCATCCGACCGCACGACAACGTGCCCGTGCTGTCGTGGCTGCTGCTGCGCGGGAAGTGCCGCGACTGCGGCGCACGCATCTCGCCCCGGTACCCGATCGTCGAGGCGATCACCGGAGCACTGTTCGTGCTCGTCGCCGTGACGATGGGACCCGCCCTCGTCACCGCCCCGAGCGCATCCGCGGCGTGGGCGGCCAGCCTCGAGCTGGTCGCATTCCTCGCCCTCGCGGGGTTCGGCGTCGCCCTCGCGGCGATCGATCTGGACACGCACCGCCTACCGAACGCACTCGTCTACCCACTCCTGGTGACGGGCGCGCTCCTGCTCGGCCTGGCGGCGCTCATCGAAGGCGACGGCGCAGCGGCGCTGCGCGCGGGGGCCGGGGCGATCGCGCTCTGCGCGGTCTACCTCGCGATCGTCTTCGTGAAGCCGGGCGGCATGGGCTTGGGGGACGTCAAGTTGGCCCTGCCGCTCGGCCTCTTCCTCGGCTGGACCGGCTGGGGAGCCCTCGCCGTCGGCTTCATCGCCGCGTTCGCTCTCGGCGCCGTCATCGGGCTCGTCCTGATCCTGACGCGTCGGATCGAGCGGCGCGGCGGTATCCCCTTCGGACCGTGGATGATCGCCGGCGCATGGATCGGGATCCTGTGCGGCAACGGGCTTGCGAGCGCCTACCTGGCGCTTTTCGGGCTGGGCTGAGGAAGGACGCTCATGGCCAGGATGATCGGACTCGACTTCGACAGCGACTCCGTGCGCGCCGCCGAGGTGTCGGGCATCGGCACGCCCGAACCGCGCATCGAGCGCTACGGCGAAGTGCGTCTGCCGGCGGGCGCCATCAGCAACGGCGAGGTGATGGAGCCGAACACCGTCGCCGACGCGCTGCAGCGCCTGTGGCAGGCGGCGAAGTTCTCGACGCGCGCGGTCGCGCTCGGCATCGGCTCGCATCGCGTGATCGCGCGTCCGCTGATCGTCGAGGACGGGCGTCGCGAACAGGTGCGTGCCTCCCTGCCGATGTACGCCGAGGAGCTGCTGCCGTTCCCCACGGACGAGGCCCTCATGGACTTCTACCCCATCGAAAGACCGGCGGACCAGCCGGGTCGCGTGCGCGGGCTGCTCGTGGCGGCGGCACGCGACGCGGTCGACGACAACGTCCGCACGGTGCGGCGCGCGAAGCTGCGCCCCGAGTCCGTCGACCTCGTGCCGTTCGCGCTCGCCCGCACGCACTTGCGCGGCGGCATCGCGCAGGGAACCGTCGGCCTCGTCGAGATCGGCGCGTCCAGCACGAACGTGCTGATCGGGGTGCACGGCGTGCCGCAGTTCCTGCGCATCATCCCGAGCGGAGGCGACGAGGTCGTCCGCCAGCTCGCGGCCGTCCTCGCCACGGACGAGGAGACAGCGGCGCGCATGATGCGCAGCGAGCATCCCGATCGCGAGGCGCTGCTCGATGCGGCCGCTCCGCTCGTGAACGCGATCGCGAACACGCTCGACTACTACGCGAACACGCATGCGGACGGCGCATTGCAGCACATCCTGCTGACGGGCAGCGCGGCGGGCATTCCGACGCTGCACGACCAGCTGCAGGCGCGCATCCGCCGGATGGTGACGCTCGCGAACCCGCTGCACGGCCTCCGGATCGGCAAGAAGGTCGACCCGCGAGCGCTCACCGAGGGCGCGCCCGGCGTCGCGATCGGCCTCGCCCTGGGAGTAGCGTCATGACTCCCGACGACTCGGTCCCCATCGACACGGGAGACACGGAAGGGCAGCCGGTCGAGAACCGCCGGACGCGCCGCGCGCGTCCCGGCACCGGGCCGATCCCGGAGCACGGGGATCCCCCGCCCGGGCCCACCCCGCCGGCGTGGGACGCCGTGACGCAGCCCGCGCCGCTCGACGGGCCGGCCACGCTCGACGCGCTTCGCCCCGCGGCAGCGTACGCATCGGACGTGCTCACGCCCCCGCCGGCCGCTTCCGCGCCGCGCAAGCCTGCGAAGCCGGTAAAGCAGCCGAAAGAACGAAAGCAGCCGAAGGCCTTGAAGCCCGAGAAGGCGCCGCGCGGCGCCGAGCCGCCGAAGGACGAGAAGCCGGCTCCCATACCCAAGGCCCGGGCGGACCAGCTGCCGATCGGCGGCGTACCGAGGGTCGACCTGCTGCCGCCCGAGCTGAGATCGGCCCGCGAATGGCGGCAGGCTCGCAACAGGTCCCTGCTGCTGGTGCTGCTCGCAGCAGTGCTCGTGCTCGTGGGCGTCGGTGCTGCGACGGGCTGGGCCCAGGTGCACGCCCTGGCACGCGACATCGCCCAGCACCGCACGGACGATCTGCTCGCGCAGCAGTCCGAGTTCGTCGAGGTCAATCGGGTGCAGGGCGACATCCGCGCCGCCGAGCAGGCGCTCGAGGAGGCGAGCGCGAGCGACATCGCCTGGATCCCCTTCCTCAGTGAGCTCAGCGCGACGATCCCGCCTCAGTCGCGCCTGACGACGCTCACGATCGAGATGCCGAGCCCCGGCACTCCGCTCGCCGCCCCCACCGACGCCCTGCAGGGCGAACGCGTCGCGACCGTGCGCTTCACGGCGCTGTCCGCGCGCGTGCCGGACGTTGCGGCGTGGAGCCGCGCCATCGAGCAGATGGGCGGCGTGGTGTTCGTCGCGCCGCGCGCCACCACGAAGATCGAGGACGGCGAGGGCTACGAGGTCGAGATGACGTTCGACATCAGCGCCGAGCGCCTGCGCAACGCGCCGGCCGCGCTGGATGAAGACCTGCCCCAGACCGAGGAGGACGCGCCGTGAACCGCGTACGCCTGACCTACCTCGTGACGACGCTCGTGTGCATCGCGCTCATGCTCGTCGGCTTCTTCGCCGGCGTGAAGCCGCAGCTCGACGCCGCGGTCGCGGCGCGCGCGGAGCAGATGACGATCGACGCTCAGAACGCCACGCTCGAGCTGCGGCTCGCCGATCTCGCGCGCACGCGCGACGAGCTCGACGTGCACGAGGCGGAACTCGCCGACCTCCGCCGGGCCATCCCGGCCGAGGGCGCCTACGACGCCTATCTCGACGAGGTCTACGCGCTCGCCCGGGCCACCGGCGTCGCTATCGACCGGGTGACCTTCGGCGACGCGGTGCCGAACGGCGCTCCCGCGGATGCGCCCGCCGCCCCGACGGAGGACCCGGCGGAGGCGTCCGGATCCAGCGCGCCCGCGACGGACACCGCGACGCCCGCGCCCGCGGAGACGACCGCACGGGCGGACGCCGCGCCGCAGTCCGCACCGGCCTCGGGCGTGCTGCTCGCGATCCCCGTCCAGGTCGGGGTCACCGGCCCGGGCCCCGGCGTGCTCGACTTCACCGATCGCCTGCAGAACGGCGACCGGTACACGCTCGTCACGCGCGTTTCGCTGAACTCGGACGAAGACGCCGGCGATGTGCTCGGCGTCGAGGCGACAGCGCTGCTCGACGGCTTCGTCTGGGCGCTGCCGGAGTAGGCCGTCGCGCCGAGGACCGAGAGCCGTCCGGGCGGTTTCGACTCCCTCGCTGCGCTCGGTCGCTCAACCAGCAGAGGGGGCAGGCCGCCGCTGCGAGGCGTCCGAGGGTTGCGGAACGCGCCGGTATCCTGAGACCGTGACTCCCCCGGCGTCGGCAACTCCCCTTCCGCACGGCGATCTCGACGCCGATCTGCAGCTCGCGCTGCGGCTCGCCGACGCCGCCGACGGACAGACGCTGCCGCGGTTCGACGCCGCCGACCTCGACGTGTCGCGCAAGGCCGACCGCACCCACGTCACCGACGCCGATCTCGCCGCCGAGCGTGCAGTGCGCGCACTGCTCGCACAGCACCGGCCCGAGGACGGCATCTTCGGCGAGGAGTACGGCTCCGGCGCGCCCACCTCGCGGCGCTGGATCATCGATCCGATCGACGGCACCGCCAACTTCCTGCGCGGCGTGCCAGTGTGGGGAACGATGATCGGCCTCGAGATCGACGGCGAGATGCGCCTCGGCGTGGTCAGCTCTCCCGCGCTCGGCCGCCGCTGGTGGGGAGCCGAGGGTCTGGGCGCATGGACGCTCGCCGACGGCGGCGAGGCCCGCGCCATCCGGGTCTCGGACGTCGCGACGCTCGAGGACGCGAGCGTGAGCTTCCAGAGCATCGCGCAGTGGGATCGCGCGGGTCACCTCGATGCGCTCGTCGCCCTGACGCGCGCCGTGTGGCGCGACCGCGCCTACGGCGACGTGTGGTCGTACATGCTCCTCGCCGAGGGACGTCTCGAGATGGTCGGCGAATTCGACGTCAAGGAGTACGACCTCGCCGCGGCCGCCGCCATCGTGACCGCCGCGGGCGGCCGGTTCTCGTCGTTCGAGGGCGAGCCGACGATCGCGGCCGGATCGGCGATCGCGACGAACGGCGTGCTGCACGACGCGATCCTCCAAGCGCTGCACGATTCGGACGTCTCATGATCCGCGCGCGCCGCGCGGCGTCCGCTCTGCTCGCCGCCGCGGCGATGCTGGCGCTCGCGTCGTGCGCGCCGGATGCACAGCCCGCCCCCGTCGAGAGCGTGCCAGCGGATCAGGGAGACGGCCAGGCCGATCCGAACGCCGAGCCGACCTGCGAGACGATCCTGCCGGAGTCGCTCGTCGCCGAGTTCGAGAACCTCGGCCTCGCGGCGATCGAGGAGCCCTTCAGCTTCGGCGACCCGCAGACCACGTCGCTTCCCGAGGGCCTGATGTGCACGTGGGGCAGCCCGGAGGTCGCCACCGATCACGGCGTGCAGCTGTACGGCTGGGCGCCCATGGACGCCGCCGGCACCGAGAAGTGGACGGCCTTCCTCGTCGACCAGGGGTGGACCCGCACCGAAGGCGACGGCTACGTCTACCTGAGCGACCCGTTCGAGGGCGTCGAGGGCGTGACGTACGCGTTCGGGGCCGACCACGTGATCCTGGCGGACACCAAAGACGGCGTCACGCTCGTCGACTGGCCCTGATCTCGGCGCTCCATACAGATTCGAATCCGCATCCATCAGGATGTATCGGATCGCGCGGTCCGCGCTCTCTCCATGCAGCGAGGGAGAAAGGAGCCGGGAATGAGCGACGCCGACGTCGACGGTGCACCATCCAACGATGAGTACACCTGGTTCGAATACGCCGTGCGTCGTCCCGGAGCGGTCGGCAACGCCCTCGGCCCGCTGTCGCGGCAGGAAGCCGCGCGGCTGGCATCGGAGATCGGAGGCACGGTCATCCGTCGCCGGATCACCCACAGTGCGTGGGCGATCGCGTGACCCAGGTAGCGCGGGATCAGCTGGGGAGCATCACGCGCGTCCAGGGTCAGGCCCGCGCGCACGCGAGGGCGGCGGGAACCCCCACCGCCGCCCTCGTCGTGTGGCACGTGCCGTGCGCGGAGATCAGCTTCCGCTGACGTTGTCGCGCGCCTCCTGCGTGCGGTCCTTCACCGTGCCCGCGGCATCCTGTGCGTCCGAGCGAACGTTCTGCGCGGCGTCCGTCGCGGTGTCCTTGACGGCGTTCGCGGCGTCCTGCACCGGCTCCTTGAGGTCCTGGCCGACCTGCTGCGCGACGTTCTTCGCCTCGTCCATGAGCGGCTGCGCCTGCTCCTTGACGCCCTCGGCGAGGTCCTTCTCCTTCTCCGAGGCCGGGATGAGCGAGGACACGAGCAGCCCCGCGGCGAACGCCATCAGGCCCACCGCCAGCGGGTTACCCTCCGCCTTGGCCGCCACGCGGTGCCCGGCGTCCTTCACGGACGAGCCCGCGTCGTGCAGCGAGGAACCGGCGTCGTCGGCACTGCCCATGATGCGCTCCTTCACGGACCCGAAGGCCCCCTTGATCTTGTCGGTCTGACGGTGCGCGATCTTCGACGGGGTCACCTTGTCGACGAGCGCGTCCGTGTCGTAGCTGAGTTCCCGGCGAGTCCGCTCGATCTCCGCGCGGATCGCCTCGGGCGAATCGGTCATCGGTTCTCCTCATTTCTCTTGAGGGCGTCGGGGATCTGCCCGAGCGTCTCCGCCGTGCGCGGAGCTCCCTTCACTTCCTTGAACTTGTTGCGGCCGACGAGGAACAGGATGGCGGCGATCACGCCCCAGATCAGGGCGACGATCACGGCCGACCAGCCGAGGCCGACGAGCTGTCCGATCGCCCACCACAGGGCGACGGACAGGAAGAACACGGCCATGAGCGCGGCGTATCCGGCGCCGCCCATCATTCCCGCACCCGTGCCGGCCTTCTGCGCCGACTCCTTGAGCTCCGCCTTGGCCAGCGCGATCTCCTGGCGCATCAGCACAGAGAGATCCTGCGTGACCTCGCCGAGCAGGTCGCCGAGCGAGGACGAGGCCGCCTTCTGCTCGGACGGCGTGGGGTCATCGACCATCGCGCGCCTCCCCCGGTTCCGTGAAGTCGGGCTCGGCCGCGGGGTTCGCGGCGCGGGACTCGTCGTACATCGGCGTGGGCTCGGACTCCGCTCCGGTCGTCGGGTATGCCGACGGCGTGCCGGTGGGGTCGGCCGGGTAGAGGGCCGGGTCCTGGTAGCCCTCGGTGGGGTACTCGGACGTCTCGAGGCCGGTCGCGCCGGTCGCGGTCACGCCCGCGGCACCCGCGCCGTACGCGGCTCCCGCGCCCGTCTGGTCGACGCTCGTGGCCATGCCCGTGGGGCTCGGCGTGCCCGATCCGAACGCGCCGCGCGCGCCCTCGCCGCCGGGGGTGGACGACACGGCGCCGGTTCCGGAGTCGTGCTCGTCCTTGGCGTTCTCGGTGAGCGCGCGCGTCAGGCGGCCGGCCGCGAGGCCCGCGACGAGCGCACCGGCGATGAAGACGCCCGGCTTGCGGCGCGCGAACGACTTCACCTCGTTCAGGAGGGAACCGGGGTCGCGCTGCGACAGCCACGAGGACGCGTCGCTCAGGCGCGTGGACGCCTGCTCGACGAACTCCGTGGCCATGCCGCGGTTCTCGGACCCGCGAGCCATCGACTGCAGCTCCTCGCCGATCGAGCGGAGCCCGTCGGCGACGCGCTGCTGCTGGGTGGCCGCCTGGTCGCTCAGCTGCTGCTTGGTCTGGGCGTACACCTGCTTCGCCTGCGACTTGGCCTCGTGCGCCACGTTGGACGCCTCCTGCTTCGCCGTCTGCGCGACGTGCCCGGCTTCGGCCTTGGCCGTGTCCTTGACCTCGCCGGCCTCCTGCTTGGCTGTGTCGGTCTTGCCCGAGGACGATGCGGCACCGCCCTGCGCCGATCCGTATCCCGTTGTGTCCGACGGCGATCCGTATCCCGTCGTTCCAGACGGGGGCACCTCACCATAGTTCTGCGACATCGGTCTTCCTCTCGGTAGCCGCTCGTGGTCTTGGAGCCACCATGTAACTGCGCAGGTGGGGGATGATGCTCGGGGGTTGACCCGTTGGGTTTCACGTGCCATAACGCATGGCGCGCGGACGACCGCTGCTGGGGTTGCCACGGATGCGCACGCCGCGTCAAGTGGGAGGCGTGCGTGGGCGGGGCCGGTTTTCATGGAGGAATGAGCCCCGCGACAGATCACTCCGTCCGCGATGAGAAGAACGCCCCCGACCCCGAGCACCCGTCGAAGCCGGACTCGCTCGGGGAGATCGAGAAGCGGTCGTGGATCTACGTCCTGAAGAAGACGATCCGCGAGTTCACCGACGACGGCTGTCAGGACCTCGCCGCCGGCCTGACGTACTACTCCGTGCTGTCCCTGTTCCCCGGCCTGATCGCCGTGTTCTCCCTCCTGGGCATCTTCGGGCAGGGTCAGCAGGGCGCGGATGCCGTGGTCGGCATCGTCGAGCAGGTCGCGCCCGATGCCGCACGGACCCTGAGCGGCCCGATCGAGCAGCTCGCCAGCGCCCCGGGAGCGGGCTTCGCCCTCATCAGCGGTATCGTCCTCGCGATCTGGACCGCGTCCGGATACGTGGGCGCCTTCGGCCGCGCGATGAACAAGATCTGGGAGATCGACGAGGGACGGCCCTTCTGGAAGCTCAAGCCGGCCCAGCTCCTCGTGACGCTACTCGCCATCGTGCTCGTCGTGATCGCGCTGGTTCTGCTGATCGTCTCGGGGCCCGTCGCCGAGGCCATCGGCCAGGCGATCGGGATCGGCGAGACCGGCCTGCTGATCTGGCAGATCGCCAAGTGGCCCGTGCTGGCCTTCATCGTGGTGTTCTTCGTGGCGGTGCTGTACTACTTCACGCCGAACGCGAAGCAGCCGAAGTTCCGCTGGGTCAGCACGGGCGCGGTCATCGCGATCGTCGTGCTCGCGATCGCCGGGGCGGGCTTCGGGATCTACGTCGCGAACTTCTCGAACTACAACCGCACGTACGGCTCGCTCGCCGGCGTCATCATCTTCCTGCTGTTCACCTGGATCACGAACCTCGCGCTGCTGTTCGGTGCGGAGTTCGACGCCGAGCTCGAGCGCGGCCGCCAGCTGCAGGGCGGTCTGCCCGCCGAGGAGCGCATCCAGCTCCCGCCGCGCGACACCAAGCAGATCGACAAGAAGGCCGAGCGCGAGGAGAAGGAGATCGCGGAGGCCCGCGAGATCCGGCAGAACGCGGCGTCGGAGGACGACGACCGCGGACGCTGAGCCCCGGAAGCACGAGACCCCGGATCCGATGCGGATCCGGGGGTCCCGTCATGAGTGCGCATGCGGCACTAGACCGCCGAACGATCAGCCGTTACGGTGTGGGCCATGCGATGGCGGCATCGTTCGATTCGCACCTGGGCCGCGGTCGGCGCAGGAGTGCTGACCGCGGGGATCTTGACTGCTGCGACGGTCGGCGCCACGCCGCCCGCGCACGCCGAGCCGGTCTCGCCGCTGTCGGTGACGTATGTCGCCCGCGTGTGCGACTCGTACTCGGACATCATGGCGAACAAGGCAAGGAACAACATCCAGGAATCGTTGTTCAACCTCGGGCGCGACTCTACGTACGCGCCGACGGACATCGTCGATCCGACGGATGAGGCCGAGGGATCCCCAGGGTGCCGACCGTTCCCGGGATGGCGGTTCTCGACCGGCTCCGGAATTGCGGGTAAGTCTCCGGCGACGTCCAACCTGTCAACGGTGACCGGCGTGTTCCGAAGCAACATCGTCACGGAATCGTCGACCACATTGCTTGACGGGCAGGGACAGCCTGTCACCGGCACCGACGGCCAGGAGCGGTCGATCGAGGGGGCGGTCACCGTGCAACTGACCGGCGCGGAGGCGGCGTGGGTCCGAAACGGCCGGCAATTGTGGGTGCAGGGCGGGACGCCGACGGACCCCTTGAACGGGTCCGCCGACATCGGGTTCGGTGCGCTGCGGTGCGCGCAGGACGCGTTGAACGGGGACAACGTCGACGCGGTCACCTACCCGCAGGGACGAACCCACGTCTTCTGCTACTACTACGCCGTCACGCCGCCGCCCCCGCCCGGGACGATCACGGTGGTGAAACACGTCGAAGGCGCCGCGCAGGGAGGGACCTTCGACTTCCAGGGCAACATCTCATACAACCCCGGCGGGACATTCTCGATATCCGCGGAGCCTGGGCAGGACCGCTCGGAGCGATTTGTGCGCGGTGCGACGTTGGGGAGCACGACGCAACCGCCGTGGTCCTTCTCGGAGTCCGCCGAGGCTGGATGGGCCCCGCCGCAACCTGCCGTATGTACATCGCGTACGGGGCAAAGCGTGATCACGACGTCCGGTGCGACAACGAGCGTGGACCTCGCCGGCGGCGATGACGTCACATGCACCTACACGAACACCCCGGCTCCGCTCGGGGCCGGGCAGCTGGCGAAACAGACCATCGGCGGAGTGGGCAGCTTCCCCTTCGAGATCACCGGCCCCGGCACGACGCAGAACGCCACGGCTACCACCACCACCCCCGGCACCCCCGTCACCTTCGCTTCCAGCACCGGGGCGCCGTCCGGGCAGTACACCGCGACCGAGACCATGCCCACGGACATCAGCCGCACCGGCCCGGGCACCTGGAGGTTGACCTCAGCTGTCTGCAACGACGCCGCAGTGCCGGTGGTGAACACACCAGCAACCGCGCCCACCACCGCCACCGCCACCTACACGGCTTCTCCGGGCAGTGACGTGTCGTGCTTGTTCACCAACACCTTCACTCCGTCCGGATCGATCGACATCGTCAAGACCTCTGAGGGAGGAACGGGACGATTCGAGTACACGGTCCTCTCCCCGAACCAGAATCTCACCTCCGTGGGCAGCCCGGCCGCCGTCACGACCGTCCCCGGACAGCCGACGACCGCGTCCCCGTCCATCACCGGCCTCTCTGCAGCTCCCGGCTCGCGATACCTCATCCGCGAAAGCTTGCCGGCACCGGATGCCGGTGGTTTCTGGGTCCTCGCCTCGGCCGACTGCGGGCCGAACTCACTGCAGGTCGACCTGGCGCGAGCGGGCGTCCTCGTGGCCCTCACTCCGTCGAACCCGCACGCGACCTGCCGGTTCGTGAATCGGTACCAGCCGTACGGCACCCTGTCCGTGGTGAAGAACACCACACCTGACGAGACGCTTCGACCGAACGCTGCGCAGGTCGACGTCGCCTGCACCGACGGTGTCGGCGGCCCCTTCACCGTGCCGGCCGGACAGCCCGCCGCGGACAGCGGCATCGCCGTGTTCGACCGGAACCTGGACTGCACGGTCACGGAGCCGAGTTCGGGCGCGGCCGACGATGTGACAGTCACGACGACAGCGGAACTCATCGTCGACGGCGGTCCACCACGCCCATACACGCTCGGAGACCCGTTCACTGCGGAACTCGGCAGCGACACGCAGCTCGTCATCACCAACACAATGCGCGCTCCGACGCCGACCCCCACCCCGACGCCGACCCCCACGCCGACGCCGACACCGACACCGACACCGACACCGACATCGACACCGACACCGACACCCCCGCCGACCGCGCCTACGCCCGCGCCGTCACCCACGCTTGCACCGAACGAGCCTGACGGCCAATCCCCGGCCGACGACCCGGCTGACGGCCTCACTCCCGGCTCAGGCTCGGGTCGCGATGGCGATGCAGGCGACGGTGATCTGGCGTCCACCGGCACCGACGGCACGGCCGGTCCGCTGGCCGCCGCCCTTGCCCTTCTGCTCACAGGATGCGCGCTCTGGACCCTGTCCCGGCGGTCTCGCCATCAGGAGGGCGGCACCCGCCGACGCTAGCGACCGCAGCCCGGTTTCGTCCTCGACGGCGACTTCGTCGACGTGTTCGAGCGGAGATCAACCGGCGCGCCGCAGGCCCGCGCAACTCGGCGGCAGTGCAGCGACTGCCTGATCGCGACCGGAGTCAAACCGGAGTCACGGCCGCTTCCTGAGAGCCGTCCCCAGAAAAGACGAAGCCCCCCGATCCGTTGTCTCGCAAGGGATCGGGGGGCTTTCGCAAGTGCGACAACGTCCGTGGAGCTGGGGGAATCGAACCCCCGTCCAGCGCTGAGTCTCTGGGGCTTCTCCGGGCGCAGTCTGTGGAAGCGTTCTGCTCGGCCCCGACCTTTGTCACAGACACCTAAGTCGACGGGCCCAGTCGAGAAAGAGTCCCGCGTGACGTCCCGACACCGTCACGCAGCAAGATCCCTAGATGACGCCAGGATCCGTGTCGGGATCAACCACGGTCTGACGGACTATCGGGCTCGCTTAGGCAGCGAGGGCGAAGTCAGTGCGCTTGGATTCGGCACTTATTGGTTTGCAGGGAGCGTTAACGAGATAACCCCGCATCCTCGGCCCGCTTCTCGCAGATTCGCAAGCACTGTCGAAACCGATCAGCCCCGTGAATCCTTCTCGTGAAGGAGGCGTTGTCGCACTGTTGAGTTGCCAGGCCCGCCGGAGCGGGCCACCTCGGTGACGGACACCGAGCATCACAGACTACAACGGATCGGCGCGCCGCGCCATTCCCGGCCGGGAGCCGCGACTCTCCCCCCGCCTTCACGGGGTCGCGTCTGCGCGCGCCCATCGGGCAGGAAGGGCGTTCACGCGGGACTCGCGCGCCCCACTAATGTGAGCGCATGGCAGACCCGGGCCACGTCCCCTCCCTCTCCCACGCCGCCGGCATCCCGCGGCGCGACGGCGCACCCGAGCGCCTCGCGCGCATGATCCGGATTCCCACGGTGAGCGCCGAGTTCGCCACGCGCGGCCAGGCGCCGTTCGAGGAGTTCGTGGCCCTGCTCGCCGAGTTGTATCCGCAGGTGCACGCCGCGTTCGAACTCGAGCGGATCACGGATCTCGGACTTCTGTACCGCTGGCGCGGCACGAGCGAGGACGCGCCGGTCGTGCTGATGGCGCACTATGACGTGGTGCCGGCCGACGCGCTCGACGGATGGACCCACCGCCCGTTCGACGGCGTGATCGACGACGGCTGGGTGCACGGCCGCGGCGCGCTCGACGACAAGGGCCCGCTGCTCGTGATCCTCGAGGCCGTCGAGGATCTGCTCACCGCGGGCTTCACGCCCGCGCGCGACGTCTATCTGTCCTTCGGCGGGAACGAGGAGACCTTCGGCGAGGCGGCGAAGGCGATCGCGCAGACCCTGCGTGAGCGAGGAATCGTGCCCTGGCTCGTGATCGACGAGGGCGGCGCGGTGGTCGACGCTCCCCTGCCGTTCGTGACAGGGCGGGCGGCGATGATCGGCGTGAGCGAGAAGGGCGTCGCGACGTTCCGCATCGAGGCCCGCGGCGACGGCGGCCACGCCTCCGCGCCGCACGGCCCGACCGCGGTGGGTCGCATCGCCAGGGCACTCGACCGCCTCGGTCCGCGCACCTTCCGCGCGCGGATGCCGCGGACGATCGCGCGCATGCTGCGAAGCCTCGCCGACCGCGCGACCGGTGCCCCGGGGCTGCTGCTGCGGACGCTGGCGGCCCTGCGTCCCGTCACGGCCCAGGCGTTCGCGCTGCTCGGCGGCGAGCCGGCCGCGCTCGTGCGCACCACGATCGCCGCGACCATGGCGGAGGGCGGATCGGCCGCCAACGTCCTGCCCTCGCGCGCGTCGGCGACGCTCAACGTGCGGATCCTGCCGGGCGAGACCGTGTCCGGATCCCTGCGGCGCATCCGGCGCCGGATCCGCGACCCCAGGGTGAGCGTCGAGGTGCTGGAGGGGAGCGACCCGTCGCCCGAGTCGCCCGTCGACGGCCCCGCGTTCGCCGCCGTCGCCGCCGCGGCGCGCGTCGCCTACCCGGACGCGGTGCCGGCGCCGTACATCATGATGCAGGCGAGCGACGCGCGGCACTTCCACCGCTTCAGCCCGGCGGTGTACCGCTTCGCACCGCTGGCGATGTCGGCCGCGCAGCGCGCGGCGATCCACGGCGTCGACGAGCGCGTCGACGTCGACTCCCTCGCGCGCGGCCGTGACTTCCACGTCGCGCTGCTGACGAACCTTCCGGACGGCGCATGACCGCCGTCGTCGCCGCGAAGCCCAGGCTCGGGACGCTCGCGAGCATCGTCGGCTTCCTTGCCTTCGTCGAGTTCACGAGCGGCGTGCTGCAGGGCTATTACACGCCGATGCTGACCGACATCGCGCGGCACCTGGGCATTCACGACGCCGACGTGAACTGGCTCGAGGGGTCGCAGCTCATGCTGTCGGCGCTCGTGGTGCCGATCTTCGCGAAGCTCGGCGACATGGTCGGCCACAAGCGCATGCTGCTCGTGTCGACCGCGCTGACGGCCGCGGCCTCGTTCGCGTTGCCGTTCACGGACTCATTCGCCGTGTTCCTCATCGCCTGGACGCTGCAGGGCTTCTACGTCGTCTGGCTGCCGCTCGAGATCGCGCTGATCTGGTCCCGCTCGCGCGCGACGGGATCGGGCTCCATCCGGACCGCGCGTGCCGCGGGGCTGCTCGTGGCGGCCCTCGAGGGCGGCGCGATCACGGGCGCGCTGGTGGGCGGCGCGCTCGTGGATGCGCTGCCGCTGTGGATCGTGCTGCTCGTGCCCGCACTCGCCGTCGCGGCGTGCTTCGTGGTGATCCTGTTCGGCGTGACCGAGTCGACGGTCGTGAACGGCGGACGCTTCGACACGGTCGGCGTCGTCCTGCTGACGCTCGCACTGCTCGCCTTCACGGGCGGTCTCAGCCTGCTGCGCCTGGACGGCGGTCTGGTCGCGTGGGCGCTCGTGATCGGCGGCGTGCTGCTGATCTGGCCGTTCGCGCTCTGGGAGCTGCGCTCGGCGGATCCGCTCATCGACGTGCGGATGTTCGCCGACCCGGCGCTGTGGCCGGTGTTCCTCACGGCGGGCCTGTTCGGGGTGAGCGTGCTCGGGGCACAGGCTCCCCTGTCGACGTTCGCCCGCACGGATCCGGCGGTGCATGGCTACGGCCTCGGCACGGCGGGATTCGCCACCTCGCTCATCATCGGCCTGTATCTGATCGCGATGATCGTCGGCGCACTGCTGTACCCGGTCGTCGCGCGGCTCGCGACACCGCGCGGCGCGCTCATCGGGGCGTCGGTGCTTGTGGGCGTCGGGTACCTGCTGTTCCTGCCGTTCCACGGGTCGTACGTCCAGGTGGTGCTCAACATGGCGCTCGCCGGCGTCGGATCGGGCGCGCTCGTGGCCGCGTTGCCGGCCGCGGCGGCCGCGGCCGCGCCGGTGCGGGCGACGGGACAGGCGACGGGCCTCACGAACGGCGTCAAGACGATCGGCGGTGCGATCGCCTCCTGCATCTTCGGCATCGCGCTGCTAAACGGCGCGCACGCCGCGGCCGAGTCGACCGCGGGCTCCTTCGCCGGCTACCTCACGGTCTGGATCGTGTGCGGTGCGACCGCGCTGGTCGCCGCGGCCGCGCTCCTGCTGGTGCCGAAGAGGGCCTTCACCGACTGACCTCGTGAGCGCCCGGTCGCCCGCCCGACCAATCACCTGATTCGCGCGTTCGCTCATGAGGAGCTATCGTTCGATCATGACCACGAAAGAACGCCACAGCCGCATCCTGGCGCGCGTGCAGGAGGAAGGCGCTGTCACGGTCGCCGACCTCGTCGCCGAGCTCGGCGCCTCCGAGGCGACGCTGCGTCGCGATCTCGCCGAGCTCGATGCTCAGGGTCTGCTGCGACGGGTGCACGGCGGAGCCCGTCGCGCCGAACTGCGGGGACTCGAGGAGCCGTTCGCCGCCCGCTCGGGCGCGAATCCCGAAGGCAAGCGCCGCATCGCCCGCGCGATCGCCGCGCTGCTCGCACCCGGGGAGGCGGTCGTGCTCGACAGCGGGACCACGACGCTCGAGGTCGCCCGCGCCGTGCGCGAGCTGCCGTTGCGCGTCGTGCCGCTCTCCCTCGCCGCACTGGACGTCCTCGCCGAGGGCGAGCGCGTCCGCGTCACCGTGCCGGGCGGCGAGCTGCGTCCCGGCGAGCGCTCGTTCGTGGGTCCGCTCGCCGAGCGCTCACTGGCCGCTCTGCGCTTCGACACCGCGATCATCTCGCCGTGCGCGCTGGACATCGCGGGAGGTGCGACCGCGTACGACACCGAGGACGCAGCCGTGAAGCAGGCGGCCATGCGGTCGGCCGAGCGACGGATCCTGGTGTGCGACGCGACGAAGTGGGGCCGGTCGGCGTTCGCCGCGATCGCAGATCTGTCGTCCTTCGACGTGCTCGTGACGGATCGCGACGTCACGCCCGACGAGAGCGCCATGCTCGAGGAGAAGCGGGTCGAGGTGGTCGTCGCATGACCGCGCAGAACCGACGCGCCCGCCGCGCCGTCATCGGCGCCTTCCTCATCAACGGCTTCCTGCTCGCGACGTGGGTCGTCAACATCCCTGCCGTCCAGCAGCAGGCGGGCGTCTCGCACGGCGTGCTGGGCGGGCTGCTCCTGCTGCTGGGCCTGGGTTCGTTCCTTGCCATGCAGGCGACCGGATGGGTCGTCGATCGGGCCGGCAGCCGGGTCGCGACGGTCGCCGGCGTCATCCTGCTCGCGCTCGCCACGCTGCTGCCGCCGTTCGCGTCGGATCCGCTCACCCTGGGGGTCGCGGTGTTCACGATCGGCATCGGCAACGGCACGCTCGACGTCGCGATGAACGCGCACGCCGTGGTCGTCGAGCGACGTTACGGCCGCCCCATCATGTCGAGCTTCCACGCGTGGTTCTCGGTCGGCGGCGCGCTGGGCGCGGGCTTCGGCGCACTCGCGAACGCGCTGGGCTGGGCCCTGCCGCTGCTCTTCGCGGTCCCGGTCGCGCTCGCCGTCGTCGCGGCGGCACTCGCACTCCCCGGGCTCTTGCGCGCATCGGACGCCGCCCCCGAGACGGAGGAATCCGACGCGACCGAGGCACCCTCCGGCGGGATCGCGCGCCGCGCCGTCCTGCTGGGCGCGCTCGCATTCATGCTGATGCTCGCCGAGGGCGTCGCCGCCGACTGGAGCGCGCTCCACACCCGCGAGCACCTCGGCGCTCCCGAATCGACCGCGGCGCTCGCCTACGCGGCGTTCGCCGTGGCCATGACCGCGGGGCGCTTCGCGGCAGACCGCGTCTCGGCGCGGATCGGCGCGGTCGCGGTCGTGCGCTTCGGCACCCTCATCGCCGCCGCGGGACTGCTCGTCGTGACGATGTCCGGATCGGTGCCGCTCACGCTCGCCGGCTGGATCCTGTTCGGCATCGGCCTGTCCGGCGCCGTGCCGCAGATCTTCACGGCCGCCGGCAGCCTCGGCGCGGCCCGCGCCGGCATCGTGATGTCCCGCATCGTCGGCGCGGGCTACGTGGGACTGCTCGCCGGGCCCGCGCTGATCGGCTGGCTCGCCGAGGGCATCACCCTCAGCGTGGCGATCGCCGTGCCCGTGCTCCTGTGCGCGGGCGCCGCCGCGCTGGCGTCCGCCGTCGCGACGCCGGCGCGCGCTGAGAGCGTGCGGATATGAGCGGGCGGCCGACCATCCGCGACGTCGGGCGCGCGGCCGGCGTCTCCCGTCAGACGGTGTCGCGCGTGCTCAACGCGTCCGAGGCGGTCCACCCCGCGACGCGCGCCCGCGTCGTCGCGGCGATCGAGAGCCTCGGCTACGTCCGGGACGAGGCGGCCGCACAGCTCGCACGGCGGCGCTGAGAGGCCGAGCACCGCGGCGGCACTGGACCGGTGACCCCGGACGCTGCGCCGCTGAGCGCTCCGGCGGGTGACCTCAGCTCGCGGAGCGGGCGTGCCAGTCGTCCCAGGTGGCCATGAGCCGGTCGATCGCGGCGTGGAAGCGCGCGGTGGCGGCGCCGGGAGTGGTGTCGCCGAAGTAGTGCGTCACCCAGTGCTGCAGGCGCGCGGCCGCCTCGGGGTCGGCCTGGACCCGCTCGACCTCGGCGACGATCCGCGGCGCGTCCGCGGCGTGCAGCCACTCGCACGCCGACAGGTAGCCGCCCTCGTCGACCTCGGCGGCCGGATCCTCCGGGCGGGTGATGAGCAGCGGCTTGCCGGCGGCGAGGCGGTCGTAGACCATGGCGGAGATGTCGACGATCGCGACGTCCGCCGCTGCCAGCTGCCAGCCCAGCTCCGGCTTGTCGTCGTACACGTGATGGGCCTGCGGATCCGCCGCGTTCGCCGCCGTCAGTGCACCGATGATGCGCTGGTTCGCGGCCCCGAACTCGGGGTCCACGACGCCGCTGCGCGGGTGGGGGCGGTAGATCACGCGGTGCCGGCCCGTCGCGAGCAGCGCCGTCACGAGCGCCTCGCCGTGGGTGGCGACCGAGCCGTAGTGCGCGGCGGGGCGGTCGCCCTCCCACGTCGGCGCGTACAGCACCACCGTGCGCTCGTCGGGCGCGTACGGCAGCTCGCCCGAGTAGTGATCCGCCTGCGGCCGGCCGATCTCGATCGTGCGACGATCCAGATCGAAGTCCCACAGCGTGCGGCTCAGGCGCTCGCGCGCGGCCTGACCGGCGATCAGCGCGTAGTCGTACGCCTTGTACTGGTTCGTCGTCATGTACATCTTGTCCGACTCGCCGTGGTTGATGAACACATGCCAGCGCTCGCCGTACCGGAACATCTGGAAGTTGCGGGTGTTCTGGTTGACGTACAGGACGATCCGGATGTCCTGCTCGTCGAGGAAGCGCTCGATGTCGCGCACGCCGGGCACGTAGGCGACGGGGATCTCGTCGTCGTTCAGGATGGCCGCCGCGCCCGTCGCATTGCGCGCCAGGACGACGACCGGGTGCGTCCGAGCGAGCTCGGCGAGCGGGCGGTACCACTGGCGCAGCTGGTACATGTTCACCGCGCCGTCCGCGAAGTACACGGCGATGCGGAATCCGCGCGGCGGGTGCGGCGGCCGGGCGGCGATCGCACGCGCGATCTCCTGCTTCGCCTGCCGGGCTGCGAGGGCCTTCCCGACGAGTTCCGCGGCCTTCTTGACGTCCCTCGCGATGCCCATCGGACAAGCCTAACCGGGGTCTCCCGGCCTCCCCGTGGGATGATCGACGAATGCGTAACGATCCCGCCGAGCGGCCGTCGTCGCCGCGGGAACGGCCCCGACGCGACGCGCCCGCGGTGCCCGACGGCTCCGGAGTGTCCTTCGTGATGCCCGTGCTGAACGAGGCCCGCTACCTCCGCCGCGCGGTCGAGACCGTGCTCGAGCAGGATGTGCACGGGCCCGTCGAGATCGTGCTCGCGCTGGGCCCGTCGAGCGACGGGACGACCGAGCTCGCGCAGCAGCTCGCGACCGAGGACGACCGGATCGTGCTCGTCGACAACCCGGCCGCGGACATCCCCGTCGGACTGAACGCCGCCATCCGGGCGAGCTCGCACCCCACGATCGTGCGCGTCGACGCGCACTCCGAGCTGGCCCCGGGCTACACGGCCCGCGCGCTGCGCACGCTCGCCCGCACGGGCGCCGGCAATGTCGGCGGCGTGATGCGCGCCGACGGTCGCACACCGTTCCAGCGCGCGGTGGCGCGCGCCTACAACTCGCGCGTCGGCCTGGGCGGCGGTGCGTACCACGGCGGCGAGCACGAGGGCGAGGCCGAATCGGCGTACCTGGGCGTGATGCGACGCACCGTGCTCGAGGAGGTCGGCCTTTTCGACGAGTCGATCCGTCGCGGTGAGGACTGGGAGCTGAACCTGCGAATCCGCTCGGCCGGCTACCGCGTCTGGTTCGATCCGGCGCTGTCGGTCACCTACTGGCCGCGGGAAAGCTGGCCCCGCCTCGCGCGGCAGTTCCTCGCGACGGGAACGTGGCGGGGCGAGCTCGTGCGCCGTTACGGACTGCGCAACTCGCTGCGGTTCTTCGCACCGCCCGCGCTCGTGCTCGCGGTGGCGGTCAGCCTGGTCCTCGGCGTCCTGCAGGCGACGGGCGTGCTGGGCGCGCCCTGGTCGATCCTGCACCTGCCGGTGCTGGCGTACGTGCTGCTGATCCTCGGCGTGGCGATCGGCCCCGGCGGCGGCTCCGGGATCCGCGACAAGCTGTGGACGCTCGCCGTGCTGCCCACCATGCACCTCTCGTGGGGTGCCGGCTTCCTGGGCGGCCTGCTGCGCGGCGCGCACGACACGGTCGACACGTCGCGCCTCGCCGGCCGGAACACCCCGCTGCCGTAGCGGGCCTCAGCGGGTCACGAACCCGCTGTCCAGGATGCGTGCGACGACGCGCTCCGCGGCCCGGCCGTCGTCCCGCGCGTTGAACCGGGCCGTCCATTCGGCGTAGCGCTCGGCGTGCGCGGCGGGATCCGCGGCGAGCGCGCCGACCAGCTCCTCCTGCGTGCGCACGAGCGGGCCCGGCGCGTGCGCGGCCAGGTCGAAGTAGAACCCCCGCAGCTCGCCGCGGTAGTGCTCCATGTCGGGCACGAGGAAGTACATCGGCCGGCCGGTCACGCCGTAGTCGAACATCACGGACGAGTAGTCGGTGATGAGGGCGTCGGCGGCCAGCAGCAGCGGCGCCGTGTCGGGGTAGCCCGTGACGTCGATCACCCGCGCTCCCGCGGCATCCTGCCCCGGGATGAGCGTGCGGGAGTGGCCGCGGACGAGCACCACCGCGCCGGTCGCGGCCGCGAGCGCGGCCGGGTCGAGGAAGTCGACGATCTCCTGGCGGTCGTCACGCCAGGTGGGGGCGTACAGCAGCACGCGCTCCCCCGGCGCGATGCCGAGCTCCGCGCGCGCCGCGGCCGCGTCGCCCGTGCGCAGCACGTCGTTGCGCGGGTACCCCTCGACCCACAGCGGCCGGCCGAGGAAAGCGTACGCCTTGCGCAGGATTCGGGCGGCGTACGGATTCTGCGCGAGCAGCACGTCCCAGCGCAGCGATTCCTTGATCACGGCACCCGCTCGCCTCGGGTCGAAACCGGGCCGATGCAGCGCGAGGCGCTTGAGCGGTGTGCCGTGCCAGGTCTGCAGCACCTTCTGCCCTCTGCGGCCGGCGTAGCGGCGGCGCAGCCAGTCGTTGACGACGAGCAGTCGCGCGACGCTGCGGGCGCGCCACCACTCCGGGCTGCCCTCCACGACGGCGATCGCGCCCTCGGGCACGCGCACGGACAGGTCGACCACGCTCCAGTACCGGATGACGCCGGGCGCGACGCGCGCCAGCTCGCGGTCGATCGCGAGCGGGTTGCAGCCCGCGCCGCGGCCGTAGAAGCTCTCGAAGAACACGGCGTTCTCGAGCGGCGCGGTGTGATCGACGTAGCGCCGCTCGAGCGCGCCCTGCGCCTCGGCGCCGTCGTAGATGGGGTCGGTCGGCGGGCCGATCTCGAGCCGGTCGCCGCGCAGGCTCGCGCGCAGGCCGTGCAGCAGCCGCAGCGGGAGCCGGGCGTCGACCTCGACGCCCTCGATCTCGACGCGGTACTCGCCCGACGGCAGCGGCAGCTCGGGACCACCCCAGCGTGCGGCGCGCAGCGGGAACCGCGCGGTCCACGTCTTGCCGCCCCCGTGATCCGCGCGGTCGTGCGCGCGCGCCGGCCGGACAGGACGGCCGAGGCTGGGCGGGCTCCCGTGCCCTGGATCACCAGCTGCGCACCGGCCTGATCGAAGCCGGCCGTGGTCTGGGCTGTCATGCGGATGATCCCCCTCGATCCGTGGTGCGGGCCGCGATCGCGGCGTACACGCGTTCGGCGCTGCGGTCGTCGTGGAAGGCGTGCACGCGGGCGCTCAGCTCGCGAGATCGCCGGATGCGCTCGGCCGAAACGGCCTCGTCGCCCAGCAGCGCGTCCAACTGCGGCAGGAGCTCGCGCCACGTCGTCGCCACCTCGTCGCCCGCGATGTCGCGATATGCGCCGTAGAAGCCGCGCCGTCGCGCGTACGCCGCGACGTCGGGCGCCAGGAACAGCACGGGCAGCGGCACGAGCGCGACGTCGTACACGAGCGACGAGTAGTCGGTCACGAGCGCGTCCAGGCCCGGCAGCGCCACGGTGACGTCCGGGAGCAGGTCGGCGTCGAGCGCGCGCACCCGCTGCACCCCGGCCGGCGGGGCGTAGTCCCCCGCGCCCAGCCGGTGCGACCGCACGAGCAGCACGGCGTCGTGCCGCGCGAGCGTCTCGTCGATCGCACGCCAGTCCTCCTCGCCCGGCACCGCGGGATCCGGCTCGCCGTCGCGCCAGGTGGGCGCGTACAGCACGAGGCGGGGCTCGCCCGCGGGCAGGTCCGGGATCAGCCGCCGGAGCAGCGCCCGCGCGCCCTGCCGCCGCTCCTCCGCCGTGCCGCGCGAGAGGACGTCGACGCGCGGCTCCCCGGTCACGAGGATCCGGTCGTGAGGCAGCCCGAACGCCGACTCGAGGCGCCCGCGCACGAGATGCGAGGCGGCGGGCAGGATGTCGATGCGCCGCGAGGACAGCCGGTACAGGATGCCGAGGGCGCTGCTGATGAGCGGCGCCGCGAACCGCACGGGGCTGCGCAGGGTCTCCGGCGCGTCCAGGCCGATGCGCTTGAGCGGGATGCCGTGCCAGAGCTGCGCCACGACCGGACGCCCCGTCACTCCGCCGCTGATCGCATACGGGTTCACGTCGCCCAGTCCGTACGCGACGACGATCACGCCGGCGCGGGCCGTGGCCCAGAAGCCCGCGAGCGACGAGGCGCGCAGGGTCGGGATGCCGAGGGCCGCCGCATCACGCGCCGCGCGCGGGTCGTCGGTCAGCCAGACCGCGTCGCGGCCGTTGTCCTCGGCGACGCGCCACAGCTCGAGCGGTCCGTCGCCGATGCCGGCGCCGCAGCCGAAGACCCAGCGGTCCGTGCGGGGCACGAAGAGCGTGACGAGCCGTCCGAGCGCATACAGCGGGATCCGCGCGAGCTTCCGGGCGTTGCCCGCGCCGAAAGAGAAACCCACCCCGCCAGAGTAGCGGGGTGGGTGCTCTTCGCCTTCCGGAGGGCGCGAAGCCGACGACTACTGCTCCAGGTCGCCCAGGGTGACGTCGACCGAACGGGTCTCGCCGTCGCGGACGTACGTCAGCGTCGCGTCGCTGCCGCCCGCCACCGCACGCACCTGCGCCGTCAGGTCGACCGCGTTGCCGATGCGGACGCCGTTGAACTCCGTCACGATGTCGCCCTCGCGCAGGCCCGCCTCCTCGGCCGCTCCGCCCTGCGTGACCTCGGCGATGAGCGCGCCGGCGGTGGTGGCGTTCTCGTCCACGCTCGACGGCTGCACGCTCGCGCCGAGCAGGCCGTGCGTCGCGACGCCGTTCTCGATCAGCTCGTCGCTGATCCGCTTGACGATGTTGGACGGGATGGCGAAACCGACGCCGATCGATCCGGACTCCTCGCTGCCGCCGGCCGAGGCGATCGCGACATTGATGCCGATCAGCCGTCCCTGCGAGTCGACGAGCGCGCCGCCCGAGTTGCCGTGGTTGATCGCGGCGTCGGTCTGGATCACCGAGATCGAGATGGACTCGGTGGGCGTGCTCTGCTCGGGCAGTCCATTGTCGAAGCGGAACGGGCTGTCCTCGTCCTCGGGCGACGGCTGCGCCTCGTCGCCGGAGTCGGGCGCGGCCGCCGACGCGATCTCGATGCTGCGGCTCAGCGCGCTGACGATGCCGGTCGTGACGGTGTTGGACAGGCCCAGCGGCGCGCCGACCGCGGCGGTCGTGTCGCCCACGTTGAGCTTCGCCGAGTCGGCGAACTCGATCGGCGTCAGGCCCTGCGCGTCCTGCAGCTTGATGACCGCCAGATCGTAGGTGGGGTCGGTGCCGACCACCTCGGCGCCGTAGATCCGGCCGTCCGCGTCGGTCACGCGGATCTGCGGATCGGCCGTGGCACCGCCGAGGGTCACGACGTGCGTGTTCGTGACGACGTAGCCGTCCTCGCTGATCACGACGCCGGATCCGCTGCCCGCCTGCGAGTCGCCGCTCACGTCGATCGTGACCACGCTGGGCAGCACCTCGGTCGCGATCGCGGTCGCCTCGTTGACCGAGCCGGGGTTGTTCACCGTGATGTTCGACGGTCCGGTGGCGGAGCCTGCCACCACGGTGCCGCCCGCGAGCTGATCCTGGAGGGCGGATCCGCCCATGCCCGCCGCACCGCCGACCAGCGCGGCGGCGACGAGGAGCGCCGCGACCCTGCCCGCGCCGCCCTTGCGACGGCTCTCGGCACGCTTGTCGTGCTCGGCGCCGGCGGCGGCCATCCGGAACTCCGGCGGCAGCTGCTGCGTGGCCTGGGTCTGCGCCACACCGGGCTGGTGCGCGGCGTGGCCGAAGGCCTGCCCCTGCGGCGCGCCGTGGCTGTGGGCGCCGTACGGCTGGTCGCCTGACGGCTGGCCCGGGGCCGGGAAGTGGGGCTCCGGCGGCGCGCCGAACGGCGCACCGTACGACGGTGCCGGCGGGCGCGGCGGGATGTGCAGGTCCTGTGGCGCGCGGTACTCGCCCGCCTGCGCGGCCGGGTCCTGCCGCGCGCGGTACTCGCCCGCCTGCGTCGTAGGCTGCTGCACCGTCGGGTCCTGCGTCGTCGCGGGATCCTGCGCGGCACCGGTGTTCGAGGTGTCTGTCTCGTCGGAACGCTCGTTGGTCATCGCTGCTCCTTCTTCCAAAGCCCTTACAGCGTCGCGCCGGATGCTTTGTGATCGCTATGACGACCGTAAGCCGTCTGTGTGACTTCCGGCGCCGGATCGCCGGGATCCCGCCGGTAGCCTGACGGGATGCAGCACCAGATCCCCGGCGCATGGCGCCGTACGGCGGCCGGCGCGGGCCTGCTCCGTCCGGACGGATCCGTCGGCAGCACGATCTTCGCCGAGATGTCCGCGCTCGCCGCGAGCACCGGCGCGATCAATCTCGGCCAGGGGTTCCCCGACGAGGACGGCCCCGCCGAGGTGCTGGAGGCCGCGCGCGAGGCGATCGCCCGCGGCGAGAACCAGTACCCGCCGGGCATCGGCATCCTCGATCTGCGCGAGGCGATCAGCGAGCATCAGCGCCGCTTCTACGGGCTCGAGATCGACCCCGCCACGCAGGTCGTCGTGACGGCGGGCGCGACCGAGGCCCTCGCGGCCGCGCTGCTCGCGCTTATCGACTCGCCGGATGACGAGGTCGTCGTCTTCGAGCCGTACTACGACTCGTACGCCGCCTGCGTCGCGCTGTCGGGTGCCCGGCTGCGCACCGTTCCGCTGCGCTGGCCCGACTTCCAGCCGGATCCCGACGAGCTCGCGACCGTGGTGAACGACCGCACCCGCGTGATCCTCGTCAACAACCCGCACAACCCGACCGGCGCCGTGTTCGATCACGCCGTACTCGAGGAGATCGTCCGGCTCGCGCACGCGCACGACGCGGTGATCCTGACCGACGAGGTCTACGAGCACCTGTCGTTCGGTGCGCCGCACACGCCGGTCGCGACGCTGCCCGGCGCGTGGGAGCGCACGCTGACGGTGTCGTCGGGAGGCAAGACGTTTCGCACCACGGGCTGGAAGACCGGCTGGATCACGGGCCCTGCCGAGCTCGTCGCCGCCGTGAACACCGTCAAGCAGTACCTGACGTTCACGAGCGGGTCGCCGTTCCAGCCGGCGATCGCGGTGGGGCTGCGCCTGCCCGACGCGTTCTTCACGGGTCTCGCCGACGAGCTGCGGCGCAAGAGCGACATCCTGGGCGACGGTCTGCGTGCCGCGGGCCTCGCGGTGTCGCCGCCGCGCGGGTCGTACTTCACGCTCGCGGACGCCGCCTCACTCGGCGCAACCGACGCGGACGACTTCTGCCGCGGCGCGCTCGCGGAAGCCGGAGTGGTGGGCGTGCCCATCACCGCCTTCGTCACGCCCGAGCGTCGCGCGGACTACGCCACGTTCATCCGCTTCGCCGCGTGCAAGCGCGTCGAGGTGCTGGGCGAGGCCGCGGCGCGTCTCGCGTCGCTCGCGCGTTAGCGGGGAACGACGCGGTATCGCCGCAGCTCGAGCGCGGGGTTCACGCGGCGCACGTTGCGGATCGTGTCGCGATCCGCCCAGCCGACCGTCACGTCCGTCGCGGTGCCGATCGAGGCGATCGTCACGCCCAGCGGATCGATCACGGCCGAGTGCCCCACGCCGAGGGTCGGCGGATGATCCGCCGCCGCGAGGTACATCGTGTTCTCGATCGCCCGCGCCGCGAGCAGCGTCGTCCAGTGGTGTTCCTTGAGCGGGCCCCGCACCCACTCGGCCGGTACGAGCGCGACGTCGGCGCCCGCATCGGCCAGGGCGCGGCCCACCTCGGGGAAGCGCAGGTCGTAGCAGGTCATCAGCCCGAACCTCAGGCCGCCCGCCTCGAACGTCTGCGGCGCGTCGAGGGCGCCCGGCTCGATCCAGTCGGACTCGCGCTGACCGAACGCGTCGTACAGGTGCTGCTTGCGATACAGCGCGACGATGCCGGATCCGTCCACGGCGACGACCGTGTTGCGCACGCGCCCGTCATCCGCGCGCTCCGTGAGACCGGCCACGAGGTGCACGCCGAGCTCGGCCGCCAGCGCGGCGAGCGCCCGCACGAACGGGCCGTCCAGCTCCTCGGCGTTCTCGGCGAGGGTCGCGTCGAACGGATCCGTGAAGAAGCTCGAGTACTCGGGGAACACCACGACCGAGGCGCCGCGCTCGGTCGCCCGACGGGCCAACGCCCCGATCGCCTCCCGGTTGGCGGCGGCGTCCGACGTCGGCGCGAACTGCGCGACGGCGATCCCGACGGGTTTCGTCATCGCTTCTCCTTTCGACGAGCACGCACGATGAGCGGGATCACGATCCACAGCACGCTCACGACCAGCAGCAGGCCGCCCGCCATGATCCAGGCGCTCGTCGTGCCCACGACCACCTGGAAGACGAAGCCCACCACGCCGATCAGCAGCGCCGAGACGATCACGAGCGCGCAGACGAGCGCCAGGTGCCCGTACGCGACGGTGGCGCCCTTGGCCCCGGCGCCGAAAAGCAGGCGGTGCAGCGCGACGGGGGCGAGCGCGATCACGGCGCTCACGGCCGAGAGCACGACGAGCACCAGATAGAACGTGCGCTGACCGTCCGTCAGATCGTGGAACGCGGGCTGGAAGGCGAGCGCGAGCAGGAAGCCGGTCAGGATCTGCGTGCCGGTCTGGAGGACGCGCAGCTCCTGCAGGAGCTCGTTCCAGTTGCGGTCGTAGCGCTCGGCGGGTGTCTCGTCACGCTCGGCGCCGCGGTCGATCTCGCCGGTCATGCGCCCATCCTCCCGTCACGGCGAGGGTCGGGCAAACTCTTGCGCACCGCGGCCGGCAGAAGTAGAGCCCGGGTCCGACCGATCCGACGGGTGCGTGTCGATCGGGCCCGGGCTGTGGGGACCACGGGCTCCCCCGGAGTCATGATCCCGATGCGGCCGATGGCCGGCACTCCGGCATCCCCCGGACGCCGATGTACTCCTCAAGGCTCCCACCGCCACCTGTCCCCCGACAGGGGTTGAACTGCCCATATCGGTGTGGATGCCCCGGGAGTTCCCTGTGTGCCGGCTGGACCAGGCGCGCTCGACGGGCATCCACAGCTCGCACGTGGCGGTGCGGAAATCGTCGGCGCGCTCCAGGATCGCCACGATCGAGGGCCCCGGACGCAGACGCCACGGATTGGAGGGGAACCACTCCGTCGCCGTCGCCGCCCACGCCTCCTGGAGCGCCTCCGGATGCGGACCCAATGTGCGGAAGACGACCCAGGAGCCGGCGGGCGCGACGATCACGTCGAGGTCGTCGGGCACGGCGGATCCGTCGGCGACCGCGACGCCGTGCAGGTAGGTGAGCATGCTGCCCTCCGTCACGTCGTCCTGTTCCGACGTCACCTGCAGCAGCCCGGCGGGCTCGGTGTCGGCGAGCTCCTTGAGGCGCAGGTGCTCCTGCATCGGGATCGAGGCGATGTGCTGCTCGATGTGCGGGTTGGCGCCCCGGTGGATCAGCGGCACGCGCGTCGCGTGCCCGATGAGGCGGAATGCGGGTCGTTCGGTGATGCGGGCGTCCATGGACGTCGTCCCTTCTACGGTCAGGCGGAACCTGAGCTGCGGTTGTGAGCGAAGGGGCCCGCCGTCGCGACGCACATCCGACGGTCCGGCGCCGTGCACGGCACGGAAGGCCCGCCCGAACGCGTCGCTGGAACCGTAGCCATACCGGACCGCGACACCGAGCAGGTCCTCGCCGGCGACGACGTCGCCGGCCGCGACCGTCATGCGGCGTCGGCGCACGTACTCCGACAGCGGCATGCCCGCGAGCGCCGAGAACATCCGGCGCAGGTGATACTCGGTGGTGCCTTCGTCGCGGGCGAACCCCGCGACGTCGAGCTCTTCGTCCAGACGTTCCTCGATCCGGGCCGAGAGCCGGTTCAGCGTCGCGATCATGCGATCCCCTTTCGCCTTCCAGCGTTGTCTGTGACCCGCGCCGGCGCCCGATCATTCCGGTCCGATCCTGTCGGATCGCGCGGCGGATGGAATGCCCCGCCGTGCGAGAGCGCCGTGCACCCGGCGTCCCCGCTCCGCGGCGTGGGAACCCTCGCCGATGTCGGAGCCCGCTTGTACCCTCGGCCGTGAGAGAAGCGAGGACCCATGGACTTCCGGATCGAACTCATCTTCGTGCCCGTCTCCGACACCGACCGCGCCGTCGCGTTCTACGGCGACACCCTCGGCTGGAATGTCGATCACGACCATCGCGTGAACGACTCGCTCAGGTTCGTGCAGGTGACGCCGCCTGGCTCCGCCTGTTCGATCAGCTTCGGCGACGGCATCACGGACGATGCGCCCGGCAGCATGCGCAATGTGCAGGTCGTGGTCGACGATGCGGACGCCGCGCTCGCCTACCTCCGCGAGCGCGGCGTGGACGCGCAGGGTGTCGAGGATCAGGCGTGGGGGCGCTTCGTGCACTTCGCCGACCCCGACGGCAACGCCTGGGCGCTGCAGCAGCTCGTGCAGCCCGGTTCCTAGCGCCGCGGTGGGCAGCTCGGGCCACGTCGGTCCGAGACATCGGATGTCATCGCCCACTTCCTGCGTGCACGGCCCCGGCCAAGATCACTCTTGCGCGGGAACATCCGATGTTTCAGGATGGGACGCGTGGCGGAGACGGACGCAGCGATCGAGCGCATCGGCTTGTCGCAGTCGGACGCGGCATATTGTCACGGCGCGCGCGGTGATCGGCGTGCTCGACGCGCGGCGCCGCGGCGACCGCACAGACGTTTCGTCGAGCACCGAGCGATCCCCGTTCGCGACACCGCCCTCGGCGACGCGGTAGGACAGGTGCTCAACTCCGACCTCGGGCGCCGACCGAGCCGGGCTCGTGGCACCTGACGCACGAGCACCCGCCGGCCGGAGCGTCCCCCGGCGCCACACGAGCAGTCTCGACCGACGAAGGAGAGATCGATGTCGATGATCACCCGGGCGCGTGCCTACCTCGTCGACCTCGACGTCGAGACCGAGCGGACCGACGCGGTGCAGAGCTTCCTGAAACAGGAGACGATCTTCGTCGAGATCGCGACGGACGATGGCCTCGTGGGCACGGGCTACTCCTACACGATCGGCACGGGTGGCCGCGCCGTGCTGTCGATGCTGCGCGACCACCTGCTGGACCGGTTGATCGGGATGGACCCGGGGCGCATCGAGGCCGCGTGGATGACGCTGTTCACCTCGACCCGGGCGACGACCACGGGAGCCATCACCTCGCTCGCCCTGGCTGCCGTCGACACCGCACTCTGGGACCTCCGATGCCTCCGCCACGACGCGCCGCTCTGGCAGGTCGCGGGCGGCTTCCGTCGCGACGTGCCGCTCTACGACACCGAGGGCGGCTGGCTGCACCTGTCGCCGGACGAGCTCGTCGAGGGCGCACGCCGGTCGGTGGCGGAGGGCTGGGCCGGGGTCAAGATCAAGGTCGGCAGCCCGCACGTCTTCGACGACGTCGAGAGGCTGCGCGCGGTGCGGGACGCCGTCGGCGAGCGCGTCGACATCATGGTGGACGCGAACCAGTCCCTGACTCGTGGCGAGGCTGTCCGCCGTGCCAAGGCCTTCGAGTCCCTCGACCTCGCATGGTTCGAGGAGCCCATGCTCGCCGACGACGTCGAGGGCCACCGCACCCTCGCGCGCTCGACGTCCATCCCGGTCGCCGTGGGCGAGTCGATGTACGCGGTCAGCCCGTTCCGCGAGTACCTGGAACGCGGCGCCGCGAGCATCGTGCAAGTCGACGTGGCACGCATCGGCGGCATCACGCCGTGGCTGAAGGTCGCGCACCTCGCCGAGGCGTTCAACGTCGCCGTGTGTCCGCACTTCCTGATGGAGCTGCACGTCAGCCTCGCCGCCGCCGTGCCGAACGGACGCTACGTCGAGCACATCCCGCAGCTGCGCGCCATCACCCGGAGCGAGATGCAGATCGCCGACGGTCACGCGCTGGCCCCCGAGAGGTCCGGGCTCGGGATCGACTGGGACCGCGACGCGATCGACGACAGGATCGTCGCATGAGCGCGCGCGGCTGTCCGTCGGACGACGGCGTCGCCCGGGACCGGGAGACGGAAGGGAGCCCGGCGTGATCGTCGACGCACACGCGCATCTCTGGCAGCGGCACCTGACGCCCCAGCCGTGGATCGACCCGATCACGATGGCGGCGATCGACCGGGACGTCTGGCTCGACGATCTGCTCGCGATGCAGCGGCAGAGCGGCATCGCGCGCACCGTTCTGGTGCAGACCGCGCACAGCACGGCGGAGACGCTCGCGTTCCTCGCCGTCGCCGACGCGCATCCGAGGACGGTTCCGGGAGTCGTCGGCTGGCTCGATCTCCACGGCGACGTCGAAACCGCGCTGCGGCGGCTGCGCGACGCACGAGGCGGTGACGCGCTCGTGGGCATCCGCCACCTCGTGCATCAAGACCCCGACGAGCACTGGCTGTCGCGTGCGCGCACGGGAGCGGGGCTCGACGCCCTCGCGGCCGCCGACCTTCCGTTCGATCTGGTGCTGCGTCCCGAGCAGCTCGCCGACGCGGCGGCGCTCGTCGCCCGTCATCCCGAGACGCGGTTCGTCCTCGACCACCTCGGCAAGCCGCCGATCGCGGCTGCCGGGATGGGCGCGAGGGACGGCCTGGAGCGGTGGCGGGACGACCTCGCGGCGGTCGCCGCGGCGCCGAACACGGTCGCGAAGCTCTCCGGGGTCGTCACCGAGGCACACTGGGACCGGTGGGACGGCGACGAGCTCCGCGGTGCGATCGACCACGCGTTCACGGTGTTCGGGCCCGATCGGCTGCTGTTCGGCAGCGACTGGCCCGTCGTGCTGCTCGCCGCGGCACCGCGCGAGTGGGTCGACGTGGTCGACGGGGTGCTCGCGGATCTCGCACCGGATCTGCGCGCGCGGGTATGGGGCGGCAACGCCGTCCGCGTGTACGGTCTGGCACACGTGGAGAACGACCGATGAAGACGCGCGCACTGCGCACCGGGCTGGAGCTGACCGAGATCGGCCTGGGCGCCGCACAGTTCGGCAACCTCTTCCGGGAGACGACCGCGGAGACCTCCGCGGATGCGGTGGAGCGCGCGTGGGACGCGGGCATCCGCTACTTCGACAGCGCCCCGCACTACGGGCTCGGGCTCTCGGAGGAGCGGCTGGGCGCGGCGCTCGCGGGATATCCGCGCGACGAGTACGTGCTCTCGAGCAAGGTCGGACGCCTGCTGCGGCCCAGCCCGGGCACCGCGGATCGCCTCGACGACGAGGGCTTCGTCGTCCCCGCCGCCACCCGGCGCGTGTGGGACTTCAGCCGGGACGGCGTGCTGCGTTCGCTCGACGCGAGCCTGGCGCGACTGCGCACGGACCACCTCGACATCGTCTACCTCCATGATCCGGACGAGCACTGGGCCGCGGCGTCGACGACCGGTGTCGACGCGCTCGTCGAGCTGCGCGAGCAGGGCGTCGTCGGCGCGATCGGCGTCGGCATGAACCAGGCGGAGATGCTGGCCGAGTTCATCCGGCGCTGCGACGTCGACGTCGTCATGGTGGCCGGGCGCTTCACGCTCGCCGATCAGCGCGCGCTCGACGAGATGCTCCCGCTCGCGCTCGAGCGCGGCGTCGGCGTCGTGGCCGCAGCCGCCTACAACTCGGGCCTGCTGAGCGCACCCGCGGTGCCGGACGACGCGCACTACGACTACGGCCCCGCCCCGCGCGAGACGATCGAGCACGCGCGCCGCATCGCGCGCGTGTGCGAGGCGCACGGCGTGACCCTGCCGGAGGCGGCGGTGCAGTATCCGCTGCGGCACCCCGCCGTCGCGTCGGTCGTGCTCGGCAGCCGGACTGCGGAGCATGTGGCGAGCACGATCGAGCGCTACCGCGCGCACGTGCCCGACGCCCTGTGGGCCGAACTCGACGCCGAGGGGCTGGTTCCGCGACCTGAACGAGAAGATCCCCGGCACGTCGGAAGGACATCATGACGCTCGGACGCCTCCGGATCGTCGGCCGCGAGACCGGCGTCGGCGACCCGCAGAACCTGTGGCTGCGGACGGGTGCGAAGACCGATGCATGACGACATCCCGCTCACCGTCGGACGTGCCGTTCGGGTGCTGCGCGAACGGATCCTTCCCGCCGTCCACGCGCAGCGCGTGCCGCTCGAGGTCGAGTTCCACGAGCTGCCCGGGGAGCCGATCGCACCGGCCGACGGCCTCCGACTCGACTTCCACCCCTTCGAGGTCGGCTCCTCGTGGGGTGCCGCGTGGGGCACGACGTGGTTCCGCGTCCGAGGCACGGTCCCGGCGGAGTGGTCGGGTCGCCGGGTCGAGGCCCTCGTCGACCTCGGCTTCGACGTCAACTTGACCGGTTTCCAGTGCGAGGGCCTCGTGTACCTGCCGGACGGCTCGCCGGTGAAGTCGCTCAATCCGCGCAATCAGTGGGTGCGGATCGCGGATGTCGCCTCCGGCGGTGAACCGGTCGAGTTCTTCATCGAGGCGGCATCCAACCCGGTGGTGCTGGACGTCGCCGCCTTCCCGGCGGGCCAGCCCTTCCTGCCGACGCAGCAGGGCGACATCCGGACGTCGTCGCCGCGCAGGCTTTACACGACGCGCTGCTTCGACCTCGCCGTTTTCGAGGCCGAGGCCTTCGAGCTCGCGCTCGACCTCGAGGTGCTGATCGAGCTGCAGGCGGAGCTCGCCGACTCGGGTCCGCGTCGCATGCGCATCCTGCAGACACTCGACGACGCGCTCGATCTGCTCGACCTGCAGGACGTCCCCGGCACGGCGGCCGCGGCGCGCGCGGCGCTCGCTCCGGCGCTGGCGTCGCCCGCCGAGGCGTCTGCGCACGAGATCTCCGCCGTGGGGCACGCGCACATCGACTCGGCGTGGCTGTGGCCAGTGCGGGAGACGATCCGCAAGGTCGCCCGCACGACGTCGTCCATGACCGATCTGATCGGCGAGACCGACGAGTTCGTCTACGGCATGTCGAGCGCACAGCAGTACGCGTGGATCAAGCAGCACCGCCCCGAGGTGTACGAGAAGGTGCGCACGGCGGTCGCGGAGGGGCGGTTCCTGCCGCTCGGCGGGATGTGGGTCGAGTCCGACACCGTCATGCCGACCGGCGAGGCGATCGCCCGGCAGTTCCTCTACGGGCAGCGGTTCTTCGAGGAGGAGTTCGGCATCCGCTCGAAGGGCGTGTGGCTGCCCGACTCGTTCGGCTACTCGCCCGCGCTCCCCCAGCTGATCCGGCGTGCAGGCTTCGAGTGGTTCTTCACGCAGAAGATCTCCTGGAATCAGGTGAACCGGTTCCCCCACCACACGTTCGCGTGGGAGGGCATCGACGGGTCGCGGGTCTTCAGTCACTTCCCGCCGATGGACACCTACAACTCCCGCCTGGCAGGCGCGGAGATCGCTCGCGCGACGCGTCAGTTCCGCGAGGCGCGTCTCGCGAACGGCTCCATCGCCCCGGTCGGGTTCGGGGACGGCGGCGGCGGCACGACCCGAGAGATGACCGGCATCGCGAAGCGCCTGGCGGATCTCGAGGGATCGGCCAGGGTGCGCTGGGAGCACCCGGACGCGTTCTTCGACCGCGCGAAGCAGCAGCTGCCGCAGCCGCCCGTGTGGGTCGGCGAGCTCTACCTCGAGCTGCACCGGGCGACGCTCACGAGCCAGCACAAGACCAAGCAGGGCAACCGGCGCAGCGAGCACCTGCTGATCGAGGCGGAGCTGTGGGCCGCGTCGGCGACGTTCTGGACGGGCGCCGACTATCCCTACGACGAGGTGGATGCCCTCTGGCGGCAGGTGCTGCTGCAGCAGTTCCACGACATCCTCCCCGGCACCTCGATCGCGTGGGTGCACCGCGAGGCTGTGGAGCAGTACGCCCGCGTGATCGCCGCGGCGGAGGCGCTCATCCGCCGGTCGATCGCCGCACTGAGCGGCGGCGAGACCGAGCTCGTCTTCAACCCGGCCCCGATCCCGCAGCACGGCGTGCCGGCGCTGGGCGCGGGGCGCCCCGCACGGTCGGGCGCGAGCGCGCGGGCTACGCCCGCGGACGGCGGGTACGTGCTGGAGAACGAGCTGGTGCGGGTCGTGATCACGGCGGAGGGCCTCATCGCCTCGGCGGTGGATCTCGCGACCGGGCGCGACGCGATCCCCGCCGGCGCGGAGGCGAACCTGCTGCAGCTCCATCCGGACTTCCCCGCGATGTGGGACGCGTGGGACGTCGACCGCTACTACCGCAACCGTGTCGACGATCTGCGCGCGGTGGAGTCGCTGACGATCGAACAGGCGTCGGACGGCGTGTCCGTGGTCGTGTCGCGCCGCTTCTCGCGGTCAGCGGTGACGCAGAGGATCACGCTGCGGGGCGGTTCGCGGGCGCTCGAGTTCGCGCAGACGACCGACTGGCGCGAGACCGAGAAGTTCCTCAAGGTCGCCTTCCCGCTCGCCCTGCATGCGGAGCACACCGCGGCAGAGACGCAGTTCGGCTACGCCAAGCGCGTGACGCACACGAACACAAGCTGGGAGGCCGCGAAGTTCGAGACCGCGATGCACCGCTTCGTGCACGTCGGGGAGCCCGGCTTCGGCGTCGCGCTCACGACCGATTCGACGTACGGCTACGACGTCACGCGGGACTCCACGCCCCGGCAGGGCGTGACGACGACCGTGCGCCTGTCGCTCCTGCGCGCACCGCGGTTCCCGGACCCGGAGACGGATCAGGGCGAGCAGACGCACCGCTACGCGTTCGTGATCGGCGCCGACATCGCCGAGGCGACCGCGGCGGGGCTCGCGATGAACCTCCCGCTGCGCGCGGGCGGCGGCACGGACGCGGGCGCCGGCCCGGCGCGATGGGAGCCGGCGACGATCGCACCCGTGGTCGAGGTCTCCGACGGCATCCTCGTGTCGGCGGTGAAGCTCGCGGCCGACCGCTCGGGGGACCTCGTCGTCCGCCTGTACGAGCCGCACGGGCGTCGCGCGACCGGCTGGCTGCGATTCGCTCGCGCGGTGACGGCGGTCGCCCCCGCGTCGCTCATCGAGGACGACGACGGGACCCTCGAGCCCGTCACGCTGGTCGACGGACGCGAGGTGGCCCTGTCGCTGACGCCCTTCGAGGTGCGCACGCTGCGCGTGACGCTCTGAGGCCCGAGCCCGAGGACCGACAGCCCGACAGGCCTGATCGCCCGCGGCCGCCGGGCGATCAGGCGCGCGGCATGTGCCGCGAGAGCTCGCCCGCGGCCTCCAGCCAGAGATCGGCGAGCGCGCGATGCCCGTGCGCAGTGGGATGGACGCCGTCGGCGGCAAGTGCGGGGTTGTCGCCGCGCATGCGGAGTTCGCGATCCGCCCGCACCAGGACGGCGTCGCGCTCCGCCGCGAGCGCATGCACGACCGCGATCTTCTCCTCGAGGTCGGCGCGCCAGGCGGCCTGCTCCTCGCGGACCGCCAGCAGGAAGGGCTCGATCAGCACGAGCCGCGCGCCGTCCGTCCCGTCCAGGATCGCGCGATAGTCGCGCTCGAAGTCGGCGGCGGATGTCGGATCGTCGCTGTCGAAGCGGCGCCACATGTCGTTGACGCCGATCAGCACGCTCACGATCGCGGGCTCGTGGACGGCGACGTCCTCCGACCAGCGCGCGCGGAGATCCCGCACGCGGTCCCCCGCGATGCCTGCGTTGACCACGCGCGCGCCGGCCAGTGCCGGGTCGTCCGCCAGCAGCCGCACATAGCCCTGACCGAGTCCGGCGGGGTCCATCCGGCGATCCGCGTCCGTGACACTGTCACCGGCGAAGACGAGCGTGGGCGCTGTCATGGGTACCTCCGTGGTCCGTCACCTCACCCTCGCAGGCTTTCTTTCGAGCGTCAATCAATCCGCGGCACCCTCTTGCACCACGCCTGCATGCGTGGTTACTTTATCTCGTCAAAAAAGGTGCTCCCCCGACGGGACGCGCCGTGCGCCCTGGAACAGTGCCGTTCCCGCACCTCGGCCAGCGCGCATCCCCCGAAATGGATGGAGAGCACGATGACACCCCCGATCCCCCGCACGCCCCGGCGACTGCTCCGGCAGATGCTCGGCGGGCTCGCCGCCGCCGGCGTGGTGGCCCTGGGCATGACGGCGCCCGCCCTCGCCGAGAGCGGCGGGCCCGCACCGGCCGAGAGCGTCCCGTCCGCCCCGACGGAGAGCATCGCCTCTGCAGCCGTCGCGGCCGGGCGCACGTCCGATGCGCCGGCACCGGTGCCCCGCCTGGAGCCGGGCGACCTCGCCACGGCGCCGTACATGGGCTGGAGCAGCTTCAGCCTGCAGGTCTACACGTCGAAGAACGACATCATCGACGCCGCCCAGCTCATGGCGCAGTCCGACGCCATGCACGCCAAGCTGCAGAAGTTCGGCTACGACCACATCAACGTCGATGCGGGCTGGAACGACGGCTTCGACGAGCACGGTCGCCCGAAGCCCAGTGCCGAGCACTTCCCCGACGGCATCGAAGCCGTGATCGACCACGTCCACGACAACGGGCAGAAGTTCGGCCTCTACTTCATCCCCGGCATCGGGCCGGAGGTCTACGAGGCGGCACTGCCGATCCTGGACGCCCCGGGCTGCACGACGCACGACATCGTGAAGCAGCCGCTGCAGCAGGCGGACTACTGGGATCTCGGCTACGCACTGGACTTCGAGAACCCCTGCGCGGCCGCGTGGGTCGACTCGGTCGGCGCGCTGCTGGAGGACTGGGGCGTCGACTTCGTCAAGTTCGACAGCGTCACGCCCGGGTCCGGCATCAGCGACCTGTCGCTCGACGCCCGCGCCGATGTGGCGGCGTGGTCGAAGTCGCTGCACAGCCGGGGCATCTGGTTCGAGCTCTCCTGGGCGCTCGACCCGGCATACTCCGACTACTGGCGTGAGCACGCGGACGGCTGGCGCGTCGACTGGGACGTCGAGGCGTATGCGCCGGGAGACGCGATGGTGAGCTGGGAGACGATCTCGCGGCTCTTCCCGAAGGCAGCGACCTGGTGGCGCGAGACCGGCCCCGGCGGCTTCGGCGACTACGACTCTCTGAACGTCGGCAACGGCAACATGAACGGACTGACGATCGACGAGCGCCGCACGGCCACCACCCTGTGGGCGATCCAGGCGGCGCCGATGTACACGGGCGACGACATGACGAAGCTCGACAAGGTCGGCCTCGAGCTGCTCACGAACCCCGAGGTCATCGCGATCAACCAGTCCGCGACGCCGGCCCGGCCCGTGTCGATGAGCACGCAGCAGCAGACCTGGTACGCCCTGCACGACGACGGCAGCTACACGGTGGCGCTGTTCAACCTGGGACGCACCGGACGCGACATGACCGTCCCCTGGAAGGCCATCGGCCTCTCCGAGAACAAGGCGAAGGTCCGCGACGTGTGGGCCCGCAAGAACCTCGGGACCTTCACCGACGGCTTCACGGCGGAGGCGGTGCAGCCTCACGCGGTGCGCCTGCTCACGGTGACGCCCGCCAAGGGCGCGACATCGCGGCTCAACGACGACACGATCCAGATCGGCTACCAGGGCGACTGGCGCCGCAACGGCGGCGACCAGGCGACGGCGACCACGCAGGATCTCGCGGTGAAGGTGGTCGCCTCGGGCGGTGACACCACGCCTCCCGCCGACACCACCACGCGACTGACGACGCTCAACAACTCGGATTCATCGATCATCTACGAGGGCGGCTGGAGCAGGAACGGACCGGGTCGAGGTCTCGGCGACATCGGCGACGACGTCGCGTTCGCCGAGCAGAACGGCGCGAGCTTCACGGTGCCGTTCACGGGGTCGGGGATCCAGTACATCACCGAGAAGGACGCCTCTCAGGGCGAGGTCGAGGTGTACCTCGACGACGAGCTGAAGGCCACGGTGGACACCTCGCTGCCCGCCGGCACGCCGCGCCAGTCCCAGCAGGTCGTGTGGGAGATCGCGGATCTGGAGGAGGGCCCGCACACGCTGCGCGTGGTCAAGAAGAGCGGCGACTTCATGCTGCTCGACGCCGTGAAGGTCAGGCAGCAGAACCTGCTCGTCCCGAACGCGGTCGTGATCGAGCGGGGCAAGGCACCCGACACGGAAGTGGTCATCGAGCGCGGCGCCGACGAGCTCGCGTCGATCGCGCGGGACGGGGCCGAGCTCGAGGAGGGGACCGACTACACGATCACCGACGCCGCGGTGGTGCTGAAGAGCTCCTTCCTCTCGGCCCTCCCGGAGGGCGACACCGCGATCGCCTTCTCGTTCCGCGGCGACCGCGACGACGACGTGCACACCGGCACGGGCGACGCGTGGACGGACCTCACCTTCACCGGCACCGCGGTCTCATGGCTCGCGCCCACGGCCCCCGATCAGGGGAAGGTCAAGGTGTTCGTCGACGGCCGCCTCGCGAAGACCGTCGACACGCACTCCGACTCGCGCCGCACGGAGCAGAAGCTGTTCTCCGTCGATGGCCTGAAGCGGGGCACGCATCGGATCGTCGTCCAGAACGCGGGCGACGGGGTGATCCGCAGCGACGGATTCTCCTTCACCCGCTGACCCGGGCGCACACGAAGCGCCGGTCGCCCACAGGGCGGCCGGCGCTTTTCGTGTGCCAGGTCGGCTCAGTCCACGGCGGAGAGCTCCAGCACCATGCCGGACGCGGGCTGCAGCACCGGCAGGGTGAGGCCCGCGGCGGCGAGCACCGCACCGGGCACGCGGAAGCCCTCGGGGCCGCGCGCCTGCGCGATCCACGCCGGCTCGTCGCCGTGGATCGCCGCCGCGCCGAGGGCGTCGGGCACCCGGACGACGTACGCCCGATCGCGGTCGAGACCCGGGAAGGGGACGCGCGCGGCCTGCGGACCTCCGGAGGTCTCCAGCCGAACCCATGCGAACAGCGCAGCCGACCCGTCCTGCGCGACGGTGCCGTGCAGCAACGTCTGCGCGTCGGGCAGGTCGGCGTGCACGCGCACACCGCCGTGCAGCAGGTCGCGTCGCGACGTCACGTACTCCGCCCACGCCGCGAGGCGATCCAGCTCCTCCTCCGAGCATTCCGTGATGTCCCACTCGATCCCCGGCGCCGCGAAGGCCGTCGTCACGAGCCGGAAGGAGAGGTCGGTGGTCCGGTGCGTAGTGTGCGCCCGCGGCGCGCCGACGTGGGATCCGAGCAGCTCGGGCGGCACCAGCAGCTCGCTCCAGCGCTGGATACCCTGCCGCTCCACGGGGTCGTTGCAGTCGGACGTCCACACCCGCTCCGTGCGGTCGAGGACGCCCAGGTCGATCCGGCCGCCGCCCGAAGCGCAGCTCTCGATCTCAAGCGCCGGATGGCGGCGGTGCAGCTCGTCGAGCATCGCGTACAGGGCCAGCGTCTGACGCCGCACCCCCGGGCGGTCGCCGCCGGCGTCGCGGGCGACCGCCTCATGCAGCTCCCGGTTGTGGTCCCACTTGATGTAATCGATGTCGTAACGCTCGACGAGCTGGGAGATGGCATCGACGAGGTACGCGTACGCGTCGGGGTTCGCGATGTCGAGCACGTACTGGTTGCGGAAGCTGGCGCCGACCCCGTCGGACGGGGCGAGCAGCCACTCCGGCCGCTCGCGCGCGACGTGCGAGTCGAGATTGACCATCTCGGGCTCGAACCACAGGCCGAACTGCATCCCCGCCTCCCGCACGCGCGTGACGAACGGCTCGAGGCCCTCCGGCCACACCGTGGGATCGACCTGCCAGTCGCCGAGCCCCGCGCGGTCGCTGCGACGGCCGACGAACCAGCCGTCGTCGAGGACGATGCGCTCCACGCCGATCCGGGCGGCGCGGTCGACGAGCTCCCCGAGCCGGTCCATGTCGTGGTCGAAGTACACCGCCTCCCACGTGTTGAGCACCAAGGGCTGCGGCGAGCGGCGGCCGCGTCGCGTGCGCATCCGGCGATGGAAGCGATCCGCGAGGCCGTCGAGCCCCGCGTCCGACCACGCGAAGAGCACCGCCGGGGCGTCGTAGCTCTCGCCCGGCGCGAGGCGCACCTCGCCCGGGCGCAGCAGCTCACCGCCCCGAGCACGGCCGCCAGGGAGCCCGCGCCCTCGGGCAGGCGCTGAGCGATCCAGCGCTGGTCCCCGCTCCAGGCGACGTGTGCGGCCCAGACCTCGCCCGAGCGGTGCGCGAACGCCGGCGTGCCGGCGACGAGCAGATAGGGAGAATCGAGCCCCGGCTTGCCGCGTCGCACCTCGCGCATGTGCGCTCCGTCGACGAGAGGCAGGCGCTGAGGCGCGCGCTCGCGGCTCCAGCGCCCGCTGAAGTCCAGGATCTCGGTGGCGCGCGACGGGATCGGCATGAGCGCCGTCAGGTGGGACAGATCGTAGGGGTCGCCGCCCGTGGCCGTCGAGCGCGCGGACCACTGCACGCGCAGGATGCCCGTCGTCTCCAGTTCCAGTTCGAGGGTCAGCTCGAGGTCGCCGATCGGGTCGTGCAAGGTGCAGCGCACTGTCCCGCCCTCGGCGCCCTCCGCCTGAGCGATCTCGGCGCGCGTGAGCACCGGGCGCGGCGTCGTCGCCGCACCGCCGCGGTGCCCCTCCAGTCCAGGCAGGCCCGACCAGGTGTCGCGCTCCAAGGGCAGCACGGTCACGGCGCGCGACGTCTCCGGGGAGTTCGCCACCCGCGCGGTCGCTCCCGCGGCTCGCAGGGCGGCCACTCCCCCGGCGTCGAGCGGGCCCAGGTCTTGACCCCAGTGCAGGACGGCGGGCGTCTCGCCCGTCAGATCCAGCAGGAGCGACACCCCTGATGCTCGCAGCACCGCGTATCCCGCCTGAGCGGACATCGTGACCACCTCGCCTCGATTTTATTGACAGCAGAAACTTACTGATCCTACGCTGACGGAGCAAGGCGAGCACACCGCCGTGCCCTGAGAGAAGTGAGGACGATGGCTCCCTCGAACCGCTCCGACGGCCTCCGGCTGCGCTGGACCGCTCCCGCCGCGCACTGGACAGAGGCCGCGCCGATCGGCAATGGCGCGCTCGGCGGCATGGTGTTCGGGGACAGGACGGGACGCGTCGCCCTGAACGACTCCAGCGTCTGGTCGGGCACCCCGGACGGCCCCGCGCGTGCGCTGGAGTCGGTCATCGCGAAGGGCGCGGGCCCCGCACGCCTCGCGGAGGCGCGCGCCGCGGTGGCCGCGGGCGACGACGATACCGTCGAGCGCCTGCTGCGCACGTTCGAGGGGCCGTGGAGTCAGGAGTTCCTGCCGCTCGGCGACCTGGAGGTCGACCTCGGCGCCGTGGATGCGCAGGAGTACGAGCGCGTGCTCGACCTGGACCGGGCGGTCGCCGAGGAGTCGTTCACCCGCGACGGCGCGCGTATCCGCCGGCGCACCTGGGCCTCCGCGCCCGATGGCGTGCTCGTCGTGGACGTCGCGGCGGACGCTCCGCTCGCGGCGCGCATCCGGCTGCGCTCGCCGCTGCGCCTCCTCGATGCGGCGGCAGGCGCGACGGCGGCCGGGAGCGGCGCGATCGACGTGCTGGTGCAGGCCCCCGTCGACGGTGCGCCGAGCCATCACCCGAATGCCCCGGCGCACGTGTGGGCGAACGACGCGTCCGAGGGCTTCGATCCCGCGGCGGCGGTCGCGCTCGCCGTGCGGACGGACGGCGAGGTGACCGCTCGCGACGCCGACCTGCGCATCGCGGGCGCGCGGCGGATCACGGTGGTCCTCGCGACGGAGACGAGCGCGCGCCGGTGGTGGAACCGCCTCCCGGCGCTCGCGCGTCCAGAGCTCGCGGCCCTCGCGCGCGAGCGCGCCACCCGCGCCGCCGACGAGGGCCCGGACGTGCTGGCCGCGCGTCACGAACAGGATGCGACGCGGCTGCTCGGGCGCGCGCGCCTGCACCTCGGCGATGCGTCCCGCGGCGCGGTCGACGTCGCGGACCTGCTCGCCTCGGGCGACGACCGCCGCATGGCCGAAGTGCTGTTCGCCTTCGGGCGCTACGTGCTCGTCTCCTCCTCGCGTCCCGGCTCACCGCCGGCGAACCTGCAGGGCATCTGGAACGACTCGATGCGCCCACCGTGGTCGTCGAACTACACGATCAACATCAACACCGAGATGAACTACTGGCTCGCCGAGCGCACCGGGCTGGGCGAGCTGCACGAGCCGCTGCTCGATCTGATCGACCGCGTCGCCGAGTCGGGTGCGGCGGTGGCGCGCGCGCTGTACGGCGCTCGCGGCTGGGTCGCGCACCACAACACCGACCCATGGGGCTACGCGCTGCCGGTCGGCGCCGGCGAGGGCGCCACGTCCTGGGCGTTCTGGCCGATGGGCGGCCTGTGGCTCGCGGATCACCTCTGGCAGCGGTGGGAGTACGGACGCGACCGGGCGCAGCTGGCGGAGCGCATCCTGCCCCTCCTGCGCGGGGCGAGCGCCTTCGCGCTCGACTGGCTCGTGGAGGACGGCAGGGGCGATCTCGGCACCTCGCCCGCGACCTCGCCCGAGAACTCGTTCCGTCGCGCGGACGGATCCGTCGGATCCGTCTCCACGTCGACCGGCATGGACCTCACCCTCATCCGCGCGACGCTCGAGCGCACCCTCGCCGCGGGCACGGCGGCGGGCACGGAGGGCGATCCGCTGCTCGAGGAGATCCGTGCGGCGCTGCCCCGCATCCCGCTGCCGCGCGTCGTCCCGGCGGGCGGGACCGCCCCCGCGGGCCAGGTCGCGGAATGGGGCGCCGATGTCGTCGCGACGGACGCGCACCACCGCCACGTGTCCCACCTCGTCGGGCTGTATCCGCTCACGACCATCGACGTCGAGCGCACGCCCGAGCTCGCCGAGGCCGCGCGGGCGACCCTCGACGCGCGCGGCGGCGGCGCCATGGGCTGGTCGTGGGCGTGGAAGATCGCGCTGCGGGCACGGCTCGGCGACGGCGAGGCGGCTCGCGACCTCTTCCGCGAGGCCATCCGTCCGTACACGGACGATCCGGATGTCGACGGCCCCGTCGATGGATCGGCCTGGGGCGGCCTCCTGCCCAACCTGTTCTCCACGCATCCGCCGTTCCAGCTCGACGGCAACTTCGGCTTCACCGCCGCGATCGCCGAGATGCTCGTCGGATCCGGCCGGGGAACGGCCGACGATCCGATCCGCCTGCTTCCGGCCCTGCCGACCGCGTGGCCGAGCGGCGAGATCAGGGGCGTGCACACGCGGGGCGGCGTCGCGATCGACCTCGCCTGGCGGGACGGACGGCCGACGGCCGTGACCGCGCACGACGCGACCGGCGCAGCCCCGGCGCGCGTCACGGTGAGCAACTGCGGCGAGCGCCACGAGGTGACGGTGGGGGCGGGCGCCGTGACCCTCCCCGCGTCGGCGGCGACGCGGTGAGCGCGGATCCGCGCGAGCCGGCGCTGCGCGCCTACCGGTCGACGCAGACGCCGCCCGACGACTTCGCGGCCTTCTGGCGCGGCACGCTCGCGGAGGCCCGCCGAGCGACCCAGGAGCCCGTGGCGACGCCGGTGGACACACCGCTCGAGACGGTCGACGTGTTCGATCTCGCGTTCTCCGGCTACGGCGGCGACCGCGTGCACGCGTGGCTGCGGCTGCCGCGGCACCGGCACGGCCGACTGCCGGCCGTCGTGCACTTCACGGGATACGGCGCGGGCCGCGGGCAGGCGATCGACGACCTGACGTGGTCATCCGCGGGATACGCGCACATCGTGATGGACACGCGCGGTCAGGGCGACGGGAGCACGCCGGACCGCGCCTGGCGCGACGGGACGGGCTACCTCACACGCGGCCTCGAGAGCCCCGACGCGTACTACTACCGGCGCGTCTTCACCGATGCGGCGCTGGCCGTCGACGCGGTGCGGCAGCTCCCCGACGTCGACCCGGCCCGCGTCGGGCTGATCGGCAACAGCCAGGGCGGCGGCATCGCGCTGGCCGCGGCCTGGCTCGCCGACGACGTCGCGGCGGTGCTCGCACAGGCGCCGTTCCTGTCGGACGTGCCCGGCGCCCTCACGATGAGCGCCCGCTACCCGTACCAGGAGCTCTCGGATCTGTTCGCGCGCGACCGCGGACGCCGCGCGACGGCGCTCGCCACGCTGCGCTACTTCGACGTCGTGAACTTCGCGCGCGTAGCGCACACCCCGGCGTGGTTCTCCTGCGGCCTCGCCGACGACATCGCCCCGCCGGCGACGACGTTCGCGGCGTACAACGAGTACGCCGCCGCGAAGGAGATCGCCGTGTGGCCCTCGAACGGGCACGACGCCGGCGGCAGCGCCGATCGGCTCGGCGCCCTCGCCGTGCTGCGTCGTGTGCTGGGCGCCGTCAGCTGACTGCGCGCGGGATCGGCCCGCCGCGGTCGTTCATCCGGTCCACGCGAAAGGCCCGACGTCCGGGACGTCGGGCCTTTCGCGTGGTCCGCTGCGCGCTGGCATCCGGTGCGCAGCGGGCGGGTCACAGGGCGTCGTACCCTGCCTGCATGAGCTCCAGGTAGCGGGGCAGGCCGAGGCCCTCCAGATCGGAGCGGTACGCGTCCCATGCCCCGTCGTCCGCGATGTCGCGCTGGCCCGTGACGAACTCGGCCTGCGCCTGCGAGACGTAGGTGGCGATGTTCGTCTGCAGCTCCGCGACCTCGGCGGACGTCTCGGGGTCCGGCCAGAGCTTCTCGACCGGAAAGAGGACGTCCTCGCCCGGCGCGGCGGGCTCGTACAGCTGCGTTGCCTGCAGGAGGCGGCGCTCGTACCCGTCCGTCGAGTAGATGTCCTCAGGGAAGACCTGGGCGTTGCGGTACTCCAGCGAGTCCCAGTACTGGCCCATCGAGCGCCACGACGCGTTCGACCCCTCGTCGTACGTGAGCGGCTTGAACGTCGGCTCCAGCTCGGGGTCGAGCGCCACGTCGCCGGACTCGGCGGGCACCCACGCCTCGCCCTCGGGGCCCATGGCGCCGAGGCGGTTGCCCTCGTCGGTGACGAGGTAGTCGATCAGCTCGATCGCCTTGATGCGCTCCTCCTCGCTGGACTTGTTCGTCAGCGCGAACATGCCCACCGGGTTCACGGGCGACATCCACGTCGCCAGGCGCGTCCCGTCGGGTCCCGCGATCGGGGCGACCGCGTCGTACGCGGTGTCGCGGCCGTCCTCCGCCGGCGCGGTCGTGATCTCGTAGGGGTGCAGCACAGCCGCCGAGCCGAGGATCACGTCGCCCGCGTTGTCGCCGAGCGCGCGCAGCGCGTCGCCGTTCTGCGTGAAGGCGGCGGTGTCGAGCAAACCCTCCTCCGCGAGCGAGCGCATGAACGCGAGCCCCTCGCGCCACTTGTCGGACTGGGCCGCCAGTGCGACCTGGCCGTCCTCGAGCACGAGCGGCGCCGGGCGGTTGCCGCCCGAGATCGGCGCGTAGGTGAAGGCGTTCATGAAGTAGTCGATGACCGACTCGTTGTTGTGCCCGCTGAGCGGGATCTCGTCGGCCTTGCCGTTGCCGTTCGGATCGTCGTTCTTGAACGCGCGCAGCACGGCGACGAGCTCATCCGTGGTGGTCGGCTGCTCGAGTCCGAGGTTGTCGAGCCAGTCGGAGTTCATCCACAGCTTGCGCTGGAAGCTGCAGTGGAAGCACTCGCTCCACTGCGTGATGGCGTAGATGTGACCGTCGGGGGCGGTCATCGACTGCCGCCACTCCGGCTTCTCCTCGAAGCGCGCCATGAGGTTCGGCGCGTGCTCCTCGATCAGGGTCTCGAGCGGCAGCAGCACGCCCTGCTTGCCGTACTTCAGCACCTCGTTGCGGGTGAAGCCGTCGACCCACGGCACGAGGAAGTAGGCGTCCGGGTAGTCACCGCTCGCGAGCGAGATCTGCCGCGCCTCGTTCGCGACGGCTCCGTCGTAGGTGGTGGTCTGCCAGGAGAAGTCGATGTCGAACTTCTCCTCCATGGCCTTCGAGAACACGTTGTCCTCGAGCGTGCCGTTGGTGCCCTGGGGCGCGAACACGGTGAACGTGCCGTCGTCCGCCGGCGCGCCGGGCGCGCACGCCGACATCGTCAGGGTGGTGGCCGCGATCGCGGAGGCCGCGATCGCGATCCGGAGAACACTGCGCTTCATTGCTGGGTCTCTCTCTCGGTGGTGGGGTGGGAATGAGCGGATCCGGATCAGCCCTTGACGGCGCCGATCATCATCCCCTTGGTGAAGTGCTTGGCGATGAACGGGTAGACGATCATCATCGGGACGGTCGCGATCACGACCGTCGAGTAGCGCAGCAGATCGCGGATCTCCCGCCGCTCGAGCTGCGTGGCGAGATCGGCGGCGCTGCCCTGGTCGTTCAGGATGAGCAGGCCGCGCAGCACGAGCTGCAGCGGCTGCAGATCGGCGTCGCGCAGGTACAGCAGCGCATCGAAGTACGAGTTCCACTGGCCGATGGCGTACATCAGCGCGATCACCGCGATGAGCGGCTTCGCCAGCGGCAGCACGATCTTCCACAGGATGCGCAGCTCGCTCGCGCCGTCCAGCTGCGCGGCCTCGTGTAGCTCCTCCGGCACCGAGGAGCGGAAGAACACCATCGCGATGATGACCTGCCACACGCCGATCGCGTTGGGTACCAGCATCGCCCATCGGGTGTCGAGCATGCCGAGGGACTGGACGACGAGGTACATCGGGATCACGCCGCCCGAGAACAACATGGTGAACACCACGCCGCCCGTGAGCACCTTGCGTCCGAACAAGTGGGTGCGAGACAGCGGGTAGGCGATGGCGATCGTCCCGGCCACGCTGATCGAGGTGCCGACGATCGTGTAGAACAGGGAGTTCGCGAAGCCGCGGACGATGCCGGGGTTTTCGAGCGCCAGTTCATAGCCGCGCAGCGTGAAGTCGACGGGCCAGAACAGCACGCGCCCGGAGGCGACGGCCGAGGGGCTGGAGAACGAGCTCGCGACGATGTTGAGCAGCGGCAACAACACCACGAGCAGGAACACCGTCAGCAGGATGTACGCGCACACGACGAAGATGCGATCCGCCCGCGTCTCCTTGACCTTGACCCCGCGCGAGCTCGGGCGCCGCCATGGCCACCGCCCGCGACGGCCCCGCGCCTCGCTCGTGACGATCAGCTCGGTGGCGTTCATCCGCCGCTCGTCGAGTGCGCTCACCACAGCCCGCTCCCCGTCACTCGCTTGGCCACCGCGTTCACCACGAGCAGCAGCACCAGATTGACCACGGCGTTGAACAGCCCGACCGCGGCGCCGAAGCTGAAGTTCGCGTTGAGGATGCCCGTCTTGTAGACGTACGTGGCGATGATCTCCGCGGTGGAGAGGTTCAGCTGGTTCTGCAGCAGGAACGCCTTCTCGAAGCCGATCGCCATGATGTTGCCGACACCGAGGATGAGGATGATCATCGCGGTCGGCATGATCGACGGGATGTCGACGTTGCGGATCTTCTGCAGCCGTGAGGCGCCGTCGATCTTCGCCGCCTCATAGAGCGACACATCGACCGATGCGAGCGCGGCGAGATAGATCACGGCGGAGTAGCCGGTCGTGGTCCAAAGGTCGGTCGCGACGTAGATGTGCCGGAAGAAGTCCGCGTCGCCGAGCAGGTCGACCTGCCCCATCCCGAAGGCGCTGAACGTCCTGCCGAGGATGCCCGCGCGGGGCGCGAGGACCAGGATCGTCATCGAGACGATCACGACGGTCGAGATGAAGTACGGCGCATACGTGACCATCTGCACGGTGCGCTTGAAGAACCGCAGCCGCACCTCGTTGAGCAGCAGCGCGAGGATGATGGGCAGCGGGAAGCTCGCCAGCAGCGTGTATCCCGCCAGCAGGAACGTGTTGCCGATGAGCCGCGGGAAGACCGGGTTCGAGAACAGGTTCTCGAAGTGCGTGAACCCGACCCACGGGCTGCCCCAGACGCCCAGCACCGGGCTGTAGTCCTTGAACGCGATGACGGCGTTCGCCATGGGGACGTAGCGGAAGACGATGAACCACACGACGGGCACCGCTAGCAGCAGGTACAGCTGCCAGTGCCGGCGCATGCTGCGCCACGCCTTGCCCCGCTTCGTGCGGACCGGGCGCGGCTGGGCCGACGCCGCAGGTCTGCGGGACACCCGGACGGCGGGCGCCTCCTCGACAGTTGTCATCTTCGCCTCCTCGCGAATTAATTGACGGCGTAACATTAACCCATCGGCGCGCAGTACGCCACCGTCCTCCGACCCTCCCACCGAGAGCCGTACGCCACCGCGAAGGAGCACATGCGACCACCCCCCACTCCGCACCCGCACCGCGGACCGGGCCGTTCCGCGCGCCCGCCCTCGCCGGCCCACGCGGAGCTCGTCCGACCTCGTCACCCGCGACGCTCGCTCCCATCGCGGCGGCCCGCTTCGCGAGATGCCCCGCCTCTTCCCGCCCGTCAGTACCATCGGACCAGCGCGATCGTCCTGCGTGACCGCTGCCGACCCCCATCAAGGAGTCTCATGAGCGCTGCGTCACCGGTTCTGACGCCCGACGACAAGCGGGGCATGCTCCCCGAGCTGCGGACAGCGACGTCCGCGGAGATCTTCACGCGGATCATCACGCATGGTCCGATCAGTCGAATTGAGATCGGACGCATCACGGGCCTGTCTCCCGCGAAGGTCACCAAGACCGTGAGCCCGCTGATCCGCGACGGCTTCGTGAATGTCGGCGAGCACGCCGAGCACTCGGCGCCGGGCCGGCCGGTCTACCCGCTCAGCGTCGTCCCGCACTCGATGCTCGCGCTCGGCGTGAAGGTCAACGCGGACGAGGTCGTGGCGACGACGGTCAGCCTCGGCAACGAGGTGCTCGCCTCCACGCGGCGCCCGCTCGCCGAGCACGATCCATCCACCGTCACCGCGGCGATCGCGGAGTGCGCCCGCGAGCTCATCGACGAGCTGGGAGACGCGGCGGATCGGCTCGCCGGCCTGGGCGTGTCGGTCTCGGGCGACATCGACACCGACACCGGCGTCGTCCGGCACTCACCGCTGATGGGCTGGTCGCAGGTGCCGCTCGGCGCGCAGGTCGGGACGCACATCGACCTGCCGGTGGTCATCGAGAACGACGTGCGCGCGCTCGCCAAGGCCGAGCAGTGGTTCGGCGTCGGCGCCGAGGCCGCCAGCTTCGCGATCGTCACGATCGGCGCGGGCATCGGCTGCGGCATCTACGTCAACGGCGACGTGGTCGTCGGCTCGCACGGCGTCGCCGGAGAGATCGGTCATCTCCCCCTCGCGTCACCGGACGCCCTGTGCGTCTGCGGGCGACGGGGCTGCGTGGAGGCCGTGGCATCGTCGAGCGCCATCCGGGACGCCGTCCGCGCCGCGCACGGCGACGCGGACCTCAGCCTGGAGGACGCGATCCGCCTCGCGCACGAGGGCGACGCGGGCGCCGTGGAGGCGTTCGATCGCGCGGGCACCGCCATCGGCGCGGCTCTGGCTGCGACCGTGAATCTCGTCGGCCCCGAGGTCGTCGTGCTCGCGGGCGAGGGCGTCACGGCGTACGACCTCTACGAGCGGCGCATCCGCGAGGAGTTCGCGGCACACGCCTTCGGCGCGGCCGCCCACTGCCGGCTCGTCCTGCAGCACCACACGTTCATCGACTGGGCACGCGGCGCGGCAATCGCTGCATTCCGCTCAGCGATCGCGACCGCCGCGGGCAGCTCTGCCGCCTAGCCACCATACGCGGATCACTCAGGCGGCCGGAGCCGCCGTCGAGGCGCGCACGATCAGCTGCGAGCCGAGCGAGACGACGTCGTCGATCGCGGTGCCGGACATCGCCTGCAGCAGGAGGTCGACCGCGAGCGCGCCGCTGCGCTCGATCGGCATGCGCACGGTCGTGAGCGCGGGAGTGACCGCGCCCGCGAGGTCGATGTCGTCGATGCCCACGATGCTGATGTCCGTGGGACAGCGTCTTCCGAGCTCGAGCAGCCCCGCCTCGAGACCGAGGGCCACGAGATCGTTGTAGGCGACGACGGCGGTCGCCCCGCTCGCCAGGGCCGGTGCCGCGGCGGCGCGGCCGCCCTGGATCGAGGCGGCATGGTGGCTCAGTCCAGTGAGGCGGATGCCGTGGCGCTCGCAGGCGCGTGCGACGGTGTCCGCCCGGCGCACGTCGGCCCAGGAGCCCCTGGGCCCCGCCGCGTAGGCGATGTGGGTGTGGCCGAGGGCCGCGAGGTGCTCGATCGCCTGCGCGGGGCCGTGCTCGGTGTCCATCAGGACGCACGGGGCGCCGTCGATCTGCCTGTTGACGATGACGCACGGGGTGCCGCCGACGAGCCCGAGGACCTCCGCGTCGGGGAGACGAGGCGAGCACAGCAGCATCCCGTCCAGCTTGCGGGCCTGCTCGATCTGCTCGCGCTCGCGTCGGAGGTCCTCGTCCGCGTCGAACAGCACGATGCGGTGCCGCCCGTGCCACGCCTGCCCCTGGATCGCCTTGAGCAGCGTGGCGTAGACCGGATTGGAGACGTCGGGCACGACGACTCCGAACGTGCGCGTTGCGGAGGCCGACTGCGGCGTCTGATACCCGAGCTCGTCGGCGGCCTCCAGCACACGGCCGAGCGTGTGCGGCGCGAGGCGATCCGGCTCTCCGAACGCGCGCGATGCGGTCGCGATGGACACTCCCGCACGCCGTGCCACATCCGTCAGCGTCGCCGCCATCCCCACCTCCCGGTTTCGCACAATCCTATGGTCCGTCGCCTCACTGCAAAAGGATTGACAAGTTTGTACAACTAATACACACTGTCTTTCACGACGATCATCGCCGATCACCCGCGTGGTGCGAGGCCAGAGCGAAGGAGCCACCGCGTGAGCATCGGAGCACCGGTCCTGCGCCGCAGCACCCCGGCGACAGCGGCGCCGCTGGTCACCCCCACCGGCGCGGGCATCCTGCACCTCGGGCTCGGGAGCTTCCACCGCGCGCACCAGGCGGTCTACACAGCGGCGGCCCTCGCGGCCGACGGCGGCGATTGGGGCATCGTCGGCGTCGCCTCGCGCTCCCGCTCCATCGTCGAGGCCCTGCACGCGCAGGACTTCCTGTACTCGGTGGCGACCATCGCTCCCGGCAGCACGTCGCTCGCCATCCCCGGCGTGCACACCGACGCGTTCGTGGGCGCCGACCAGCCGGAGCGCGTCATCGCGCAGATCGCCGACCCGGCCATCCGCATCGTGACCCTCACGGTCACGGAGAACGGGTACAGCTACTCCCCCGCGACGCAGCGCCTCGACCTGGACGACGCCACGGTGCGCGCGGACCTTCACGGCGGCCCCGCACGTTCGACGGTCGGCCAGCTCGCCCGCGGCCTCCAGGCGCGCGCGGCAGCGGGAGGCACTCCGATCGCCGTGCTCAGCTGCGACAACCTCGCCTCCAACGGCGCGCACACCGAGAAGCTCGTGCGCGAGTTCCTGCACGAACTCCCCGGCTCGGAGGGCGCGGAGGCGCTCGCCTTCCTCGATCGGTCCGTCTCGTTCCCCTCGAGCATGGTCGACCGGATCGTGCCCGCGACGACGACCGAGCTGCGCTCCCGAGTGAGCGCGCTGCTCGAGGCGCGCGACGACGTCCCCGTTCCGGCCGAGCCGTTCACGATGTGGGCGATCGAGGACCGCTTCGCCGGAGGGCGTCCGGCGTGGGAGGCCGGCGGCGCGGTCTTCACGGACGAGGTCGGCCGCTACGAGCAGATGAAGGTGCGCCTGCTGAACGGCACCCACTCCCTGATCGCCTACCTCGGCGCGCTGCGCGGCGTCGGCACGATCCCCGACGCGATCGGGCTGGACGCCATCGAGAACGCCGCGCGCGCAGTCCTGCGCGATGAGTACGAGCCCTCGATCGAGGTCCCGTCCGGTGTCGACATCCGCGCGTACGAGAGCGAGCTCTTCGAGCGGTGGGCGAACAGCGCTCTCGGGCACCGCACGAGCCAGGTCGGCACGGACGGCTCGGTCAAGCTCCGCCAGCGCATCCCCGAGCCGGCGCTCCTCGCCCTCGGCAAGGGCGCCATGCCGCACCTCATCGCCCTGACCGTGGCCGGCTACCTGTCGTGCCTCGCTCCGCTGCCGGGGTTCGACCCCGGCGCGCACGCCGCGGCGATGACCGACGGGGCCCGTGAGCGCCTCGCGGGACTCGCCGCCACCGCCCGCGACGGGCGAGAGCTCGCCCGGCGCGTGATCGGCGAGCTGCACCTGTTCGGCGACGAGCTGGGAGCGCAGGATGCGTTCATCGCGCGCGTCGGCGAGCTGATCGACACGATCCGTCGGCACGGCGTCGACGCCGCGATCACCGACGCCGTCTCGGCGTCCTCGACCATCACGAAGGAGCTCCAGTCATGAAGGCTCTCGCCATCCACGGCAAGGAGGACATCCGCTGGGAGGACCGCGAGATCCCGGCTCCCGGCGAGGGAGAGGTCCGCCTGCGCGTGAACTACGTCGGCATCTGCGGCTCCGACCTGCACTACTACTTCCATGGCGCGAACGGCGAGTACACGATCCGAGAGCCCCTGACCCCCGGTCACGAGCTCTCGGGCGTCGTCGACCTCGATCCGTCCGGTCGACTGGCTGCCGGCACGCCCGTCACCGTCCACCCCGCGCGCTACGGCCGCGAGGTGCCGGGCCTTGAGGACCGTCCGCACCTGCGCGCCGGCGGCGACTACCTCGGCAGCGCCGCGGCGCACCCGCACCGTCAGGGCGGGGCGTCCGAGCTGCTGATCGTGGAGGACCACATGGTGCGCGTGCTCCCCGAGACGCTGCCGCTCGAGCGCGCCGCGCTCGCCGAGCCGCTCGCCGTGGCGATCCACGCCGTGAGCCTCGCGGGCGACATCCGCGGCGCGCGCGTGCTCGTGATCGGCGCCGGCCCCATCGGCCTTCTCGTGGTCGCGGCCGCCGTCGCCGCGGGCGCCGCCGTCGTGGGCGCGAGCGACGTGCGACCGGAGCCCCTGGAGCGTGCGCGGTCCCTCGGGGCCGGCGAGCTCGCGCTCGTCGGCCGCGACGCGATCGAGGACGAGTCGTACGACGTCGTGTTCGAATGCTCCGGCGTCGGCGTCGCGCTCACCCAGGCGGTCCGCGCGACCCGCCGGGCCGGAACGATCGTGCAGGTCGGCATGCTCCCGAACGCCGACATCGGCGTGAACCTCGCGCCCGTGCTCGCGAAGGAGCTGACGATCCGCGGCGCCTTCCGCTTCTCCACCGAGATCGACGACGCGGTCGCCCTGCTGGCCGCGTCCAATGCTCTCGACCCCGTCATCTCCCACGTGGTCCCGGCATCCGATGCCGTCCAGGCGTTCGAGCTCGCGCGCGACTCGTCCGCTTCGGCGAAGGTCCTGCTGGCCCTCTGACGACTGCCCTCACGACGGCAGAAACCCGACACACACGCTGGTCCGAAGGAGTACCTCCCCATGTCACACCCGCAGACGACCGCCACGGCGGCCGACCCCACCGCGAAGAGGTCCGTACGCGACCTCGTCCGCGCCGCTGTGTCCGGCTGGCTCGGCACCGCCCTCGAGTTCATGGACTACCAGCTGTACTCGCTGGCCGCCGCGCTCGTCTTCGCCGACCTGTTCTTCTCCTCGGAGAACCCGGCCGTGGCCGTGGTCGCCGCGATGGCCACCTACGGCGTCGGCTACGTCGCGCGCCCGGTCGGCGCGTTCTTCTTCGCCCGCCTCGGTGACCGGACCGGTCGCACGAAGGTGCTGTTCTACACGATCCTGCTCATGGGCCTGGCGACGACGCTCATCGGCGTGCTGCCCACGTACTCGCAGGTCGGGATCCTCGCGCCGATCCTCCTCGTGCTGCTCCGCATCGCGCAGGGCTTCGGCGCGGGCGCCGAGATCTCGGGTGCGGGCGTCATGCTCGCCGAGTACGCGCCCGCCAAGCGCCGCGGCATCGTCGCGTCGCTCGTCGCTCTGGGCACGAACTGCGGCACGCTCCTCGCCTCCGGTGTGTGGGCGATCCTGCTCGTGGCGTTCAGCGAGGAGGAGGTCATCGCCTGGGCGTGGCGCATCCCCTTCATCGCCAGCGCGATCATCATGCTCTTCGCCATCTGGGTGCGCTTCAACCTCAAGGAGACGCCGGTCTTCGAGGAGCGCGAGGACGTCGTCGACGGCAAGGCCCTCTCGAAGGCCGAGACCATCCAGCTCGCCACCGAGACGGGCGACATCCGCACGCTCGAGGCGATGCAGCGCAAGCCCATCAAGGCGTTCGTCATCGCGCTGCTGCTGCGCTTCGGCCAGGCGGGCAACTCCGGCATGATCCAGACGTACCTGATCAGCTACATCACCGTCGTGCTGCTGCTGGACCGCTCCATCGGCGTCAACGCCGTGATCGTGTCGTCTCTCGTCGCCTTCATCACCGTGCCGCTGTCGGGCTGGCTCGGCGACCGCTTCGGCCGCAAGCGCATGTACATGGTGTGGGCGGTCGTCGCCCTCATCGTGATCGTGCCGACGATGCTGATGATCAGCAGCAAGGACACCGCGCAGGTCTTCATCGGCTACGTCGTGCTGCACAACCTCGCGGTCATGAGCTTCGCCTCGCTCGAGAACCTGACGCTGCCCGAGATCTTCGGCGCCCGCAACCGCTACACGTACACGGCCATGGCCCGCGAGATCGCCGCCATCGTCGCGACCGGAGCGGGCCCGGTGATCGCCGCCGCGTGGGTCTCCGCCGCCACCGGGTCGTTCATCCCGATCGTCGTGATGCTCGTGTTCTTCACGCTGTGCGCGCTCGTCGCCTCGATCTGGATGCCCGAGGTCGCCGGCCGCGACCTCACCGATCCGCGCGACGCGATCTGACCCACCCGTCATCACGACCCGGGGTGCGGGCGCGATTCGCGCCCGCACCCCACATCCTCAGGAGAACGCCATGACCATCGAGCTCGTCGACGTCAACGTCACCAGCCCCGGACGCAACTTCGTCACGCTCAAGATCACGACCTCCGACGGCCTCGTGGGCTGGGGCGACGCCACCCTCAACGGTCGCGAGCTCGCCGTGGCCTCCTATCTCGCCGACCACGTCGCCTCGACGCTGATCGGCCGGGACGAGGACCGCATCGAGGACACGTGGCAGTACCTCTACCGCGGACCGTACTGGCGCCGCGGACCCGTCACGATGGCCGCGATCGCCGCGGTCGACATGGCGCTGTGGGACATCAAGGCCAAGAAGGCCGGCATGCCGCTGTACCAGCTGCTCGGCGGCGCGAGCCGCGAGGGCGTGCGCGTCTACGCCCACGCGTCGGGCACGGACTACGCCGCGCTGAAGAACGCCATCACGGGCTACAAGGAGCTCGGCTTCACGGCCGTGCGCGTGCAGACCGGCGTGCCCGGACTGGGCCAGATCTACGGCGTCTCCGCATCCGGCCCCGGCGTGCGCTACGACTACGAGCCCGCCAAGCGCTCCGGCGACCGCCCGAGCGAGGAGCACTGGGACACGCGCAACTACCTGACCCACATGCCCGGCGTCTTCGCGCAGATCCGCGAGGACTTCGGCAGCGACCTGCGCGTCCTCCACGACGGCCACCACCGCATGTCCCCGATCGAGGCCGCGCGCTTCGCGAAGGACATCGAGCCCTACGACCTGTTCTGGCTCGAGGACTGCACGCCGGGTGAGGATCAGACGGCGCTGCGTCTGGTGCGCCAGCACTCGACGACGCCGCTGGCGATCGGCGAGGTGTTCAACTCGGTGTTCGACTACCAGACGCTCATCACCGAGCGCCTCATCGACTACGTGCGCTCGGCCGTCACCCACACCGGCGGCATCACGGCCATGAAGAAGCTGCTCGACTTCGCCGCGATCTACGGCATCAAGTCCGGCATCCACGGGCCCACGGACATCTCGCCGGTCGGCATGGCCGCCGCCCTGCACCTGGACCTCGCGATCCACAACTTCGGCATCCAGGAGTACATGCCGCACAACGAGCAGACGCTCGAGGTGTTCCGGACGTCGTTCACGTTCGACAAGGGCTTCGTGCACCCGGGCGACCAGCCCGGTCTCGGTGTCGAACTCGACGAAGAGGCCGCTGCGGCGCATGAGTACACCAAGGCGTACCTGCCGGTGAACCGCCTGCTCGACGGGACCGTGCATGACTGGTGAGACGCGTCGCGTCGCGCTGCCGCAGCGCACGGTCGACTCGCGCCTGATCGTCGTGGCGCGCGCCCGGCGTGCCGAGGACTACGACAGCGTGCTGGACGTCCTCATCGCCGCCGGCGTCCGCAGCGTTGAGCTCACGCTCACGACGCCCGGCACATTCGAGCACCTTCCCGGGCTGATCACCCGCTTCGGCGACGCGCTCGACCTCGGGGTGGGCACCGTCACGAACGCCGACGACCTGGCCCGTGCGGTCGATGCCGGGGCGGGGTACCTCGTCACTCCGATCACGTCGACAGCGCTCGTCGCGCAGGCGACATCCGCCGGCGTGCCGATCGTCCCCGGAGGCCTGACAACGACCGAGCTGTTCGCCTCGTGGTCTGCGGGCGCGGCGGCCGTCAAGGTGTTCCCCGCCGGCCAGGTCGGTCCCTCGTATCTGAAGGATCTCCGGGGCCCGTTCCCCGACCTCGTCGCCGTGCCGTCGGGCGGTGTCGACCTCGCGGGGGCCGAGGCGTGGCTCCGGGCGGGCGCGGTCGCGGTGAGCGTCGGAGGTCCGCTGCTCGGCGACGCCTTCGCGGGCGGCGACCTGGGAGCCCTGCGGGAGCGGGCCGCCGCGTTCGTCGACGTCTGCACGAGGAGATCCCTGTGAACGCATCCGCTCCGCCCGTCGTCACGCTGGGCGAGACCATGGCGCTCATGCGCACGACCGAGATCGGATCGCTGCGGCACACGAGCGCGCTCGCTCTCGGCATCGGCGGCGCCGAGAGCAACGTCGCGATCGGGCTGGCGCGCCTCGGCGTGCGCACCTCCTGGCTCGGGAGGGTCGGCGACGATTCCCTCGGCGAGCGCGTCGTGCGTGAGATCAGCGGCGACCGCGTCGACGTGCGTGCGATCGTCGACACCGAGGCGCCGACCGGCCTGATGGTCAAGGAGCGTCTATCGGCATCCGCCACCGCTGTGCACTACTACCGGGCGGGCTCCGCCGGGTCACGCCTGCGTCCGGAGGACCTCCCGGACGCGTGGGTCGAGGGAGCATCGCTGCTGCACGTCACCGGCATCACTCCCCTGCTGTCGGAGACGGCGCGCGCCGCGGTGCACGCCGCGGTGGATCGCGCACGCGCGGCGGGGATCGTCGTGACCTTCGACATCAACTACCGGTCCCGCCTCGCCGCCGCGGAGGTCGCGGGTCCGGTGCTCCGCGAGCTCGCGGAGCGCGCCGACATCGTCTTCGGCGGCGACGAGGAGTTCGCCCTGCTGTATCCCGGCGCCTCCATCGCCGACGCCGCGACCATGCTGCGGGATGCCGGGTGCGCCACGACCGTGCTCAAGCAGGGGCCCGCCGGCGCCACCGTCTTCACCGGCGGCACGACCGTGGCGGGCGCGGGATTCCAGATCGACCCCGTCGACACCGTCGGCGCCGGCGACGCCTTCGTCGCCGGTTACCTCAGCGCGCTGCTCGCGGGCCTCGAGATCGAGGCCGTGCTGCACCGGGCGAACGCGTGCGGAGCGATGGCGTGCCTCGTACCCGGCGACTGGGAGGCGGCTCCGACGCTGCGCGACCTCGAGCGGTTCCTGCACAGCGACGGCGACCCCGTCCGGCGATAAGGCGCGGGGCCACCGTCGCGCCCGATAGCGTGTTCCGATGGCTGCACAGAGCGAACCCCCGGTCCCGATGCTCGAGCGATCGTTCGAGGTCGTCGCCGAGCTGGGGCCCCTCGAGGACCACGGGATGACGCGCGCCGGGCATCGGCGGATCATCCCCGTGACCGGCGGCACCATAACCGGCGACTTCACGGGCGTCATCCTCGACGGCGGCGCGGACTGGCAGACCGTGCGCTCAGACGGCTCGATCGAGATCGACGGCCGCTACAGCGCGCGAAGCGACGACGGCTCACTCATGTACATCCGGGCGCAAGGTGTGCGCAGCGGCGATCCCGCCGTGCTCGAGGCGCTGCTGCGCGGCGAAGAGGTGGATCCCGCCGCGTACTACTTCCGCGCCGCTCTCACCCTCGAATCCGCGGACCACCCCGAGTTCGAGCGCTCCCTCTACGTGGCGTCGTACGTTCGCGAGGCGAACCGCGTCCGGTACGTGGCGTATCGCGTGACGTGAGGCCGACCCGCTGTCCGCGTTCTCCGCGGGCACGTGCGTCTGCGGCCGAGTCCCGGCTCGGGACGGACTGAAGGGGCGAGCGGGGCCGTGCGCTCACGCTGGCGTTCTTCCCGCCCAGCCCGCGTCGTGCCCCGACTTGACCCTATCCGCGCGCGTATGGCGGCACTCTGAGGCAAGTGCGCATGCGGTCCGCGACGCCGACAGGCAGGTGGGTGCGCTCTGCGGGACACTGACCGAGTGGAATCGCTCATCCAGCAGCGCATCGCGGTCGAGCGCGAGCGGATCAGCGCGCTCGTGTTGCTCGCTTCCGCCGTCCCGCTCCTCCTGCTCGGGTGCGTCCTTCTCGCCTTCGATCCCGGGCGCTGGTACTCCTGGCTGACCACCGCGGGGTGGGTCGTGCTCTGCCTGATCGCGGCGGCGCGCTACATCCGCGCCCGACGCAGGATCCGGGCATTCGAAGCCGCTCACGGGAAGGACGCCGGACGACAACGACCCGTGTAAGCCGACGACAGGCTTCACGCCTGACGCCTCGAGCATGTCGAAGGAGAGCCGCTGCGTCTCCGCATCCCTCGCCTTCGTCCTGCCCCGCATCGCGACTTGCCTCAATCTGACCCTGTAGACGCGAGTATTGCGGCACTTTGAGGCAAGTGCGCTCGATCGGGGACCCGACAGCGACGCATTGCGTTCGAGCGCGCGCGATCAGCGCGCTCGTGTTGTCACCGAGGTGATCCTTGACGGAAAGGACTGCTGTTCGTCGTACGTCCGCGGCCCGCGTCAGCTTCTTCCGCCCGGCGGGCCGATGATCAGAAGAACGACGAAGGCGAGCGCGACCGCAAGGACGAGCAGAATTCCCAGCAGCCGCGGTCGGCGGAGGACGGCACGCAGCAGCCGGTCCAGCGGCCGACGGTCACGCGGGTCCGCCGTCTCTTCGAGGCGCCAGGGTCCCGCAAGCCGTCCCGTACGGTGCAGCCACTGTTCCGTCGGGACGCTGGCGTAGGGGATGACGGCGCTGACGATCGCGACCACGGTTGGCCAGAGCCGCCAGCGCTGGTTCATCGCCACGAGGATCGCGGTCGCGCCGTACGCGAGGAAGACGAACCCGTGGATGCCGCCGCCGATGGTCACCGCCACGCGCAGGTCGGCGGTGGCTCGCAGGATGAGCCCGCCGATCAGCAGGGTCCAGGAGAACGCTTCGGCCATCGCGAGCGTGCGGAACAGGGTCAGGGGTGTGCGGAACACATCTCTCCTTGCTCGGGGCCTCTCACGATACGGACCGGCACCTTTCGGCAAGCTCCACGCGAACCAGAGCGGACCTGGGCACCTCTCGCCCGGGGGATCTCCTCTCGCTCGGGGGATCTCCTCTCGCTCGATGTGCGGAGGCGCGGGGGCGATACGCTGATGCGCCTGGACACCGCGAGTGCCCGGAGCAGCAGTCCCGCATCCCGGAGCTAGAGCGGAGTCCCTCCTGGCAACGGGCGCCGAACCGTACGTAGACACCGAGTCACCTCGGTTTCGCCCGCCCTCGCCCCTCAGGCACTGATCCGGCCGTAGACGCTCCCGCAGTGACGCGGAGCAGAAGAATGCCTGGATGATCACGTATACGTGTAGGTTTCGGCCCGTCGCCGTGCGGCGTCCAGCCCGCCGCTACGCTCAGCCGCATGCGACGCAGCCCCCTGGTCTTGACAGCCCTGATGACCGTTCCACTCCTGGCGGCTCTGACAGGGTGCGCGACCGACGCGTCGGGCACGGCTGCTCCGTCGACGAGCCCTACTGTGACCGAGTCACCTGACGTCTCGACGCCTACACCGACACCGACGGCCACCGCGGAACCGACGCCGGTCCCGACAGAGGCGCCGACGCCCACGTGCGAGAACATCCTGACGGCGGAGCGGCTGGAGTGGCTGGTCACGCAGCCGCTTGAGGCGACCGAGCGCGAGGTGTGGATCTCCGAGGGATCCCCGAAGCTGCCTGGCAGCATCCTCTGCCTGTGGGCTCCTCCCGGGGCGGCCACTGATGCCGTGTGGTCATACGGATGGGCGCCGTTGGAGGCGGGGCAGCGGGAGCTGATCGAGGCGGAGCTGGAACCTGCCGTGCCTAACGGCGCCTCGTTCGAGCGCACGGACGCTGTCACCTACTACTTCTGGGATGCCGTCAGCCCTACCGCGTATGAGATCACCGACGAGGCTCTCTGGATCGCGCCGTTCATCGAAGATCTCGAGTCGGTGACCTGGGGCAGGTAACGCAGCTCGGTGCGTCAGCCCATGCCGGGGCCGCCCCACGAGGTTCCGGGTGGTGGCGTATCGCAGACCGTTTGGTCCGAGAAGGCGTAGATCTCCGCACTGATCGCGACTCCGCCGTCTGCGCCCGCGACCTTGTAGACGACGCCCTCGAGGGACGTCTGCTCTGGCACGTTGCTGAGCATGCGGCTGTCGATCTGCGGATCGTCGTTGGGCGTGAAAGCGGTGGGGACGACCAGGTCAGCGGATGGGTGCTCGATCATCCAGTTCCACGTCTCGGTGAACTCGGCTCCGGGGACGAACCAGAGGCCGCTCTGCCGGTGCACCGGCCGACAGGGCGGCGCATACCGCCCTGGGTCGAAGGAGGCACCCTCCGGTGTGGCCTCGACGGGTACCGCGCCCGGCGGCAGGACGAGCTGTTCCAGCCACAAGTCAGCCTTGGTGGGCGCCTCGGGCTGAGCGGTCTCTGTCGCCGCGCGTGAGGGCGAAGATGACGCCGCTGCCGAAGACGGTGGAACCTCGCCGGGCCCCGCCACGAGAGGGCTTGCGCACCCTGAGAGCAGCACGACGATGAGCGACGAGACGAGGAGGGGCCGCACGGTCCGCATGGCCCGATCGTATGGTGTCGATGCTTCGGCCGACAGCGCGGGATTTCTCATATCCCGCCGCGATCGGCACAGGGTTCCGGACAGTGCGCCGTGGGAGGCGACATTGACGACCTCAGCGGGCGTCCGCTCCTCAGGACACGGATGAACGTTACGCAGCTTCTCGCAGAACCCGACTGAGGCCTAGAACGGAGGTCGCTCTCGCCCGGGACAAAGCAGAAGGCCCGGTCCTTGCGGACCGGGCCTTCGTTTTGTTGCGGGGACAGGATTTGAACCTGCGACCTCTGGGTTATGAGCCCAGCGAGCTACCGAGCTGCTCCACCCCGCGGCACAAGAGAAAACTCTAGCACGGGGTTTACGAGCACGCCAATCGGGAGGACATCCGTGCTTCCCGGGCGCGTCGCCGCGCGTTCATCGCCGCGTCCCACGGCGACGAGAACGAGCACGAGCACGATCACGATCACGGGCACACGAACGAGGCGAGGACGATCCGGATGGATCGCCCTCGCCTGAGAGCGTGTGACTACGGCTGCAGCTCCAGCAGGCGCTGCACGGCCTCCGTGAGTCGCGCGTCCGCCTCGGCGTACGCCACCTGGTCGTCGGCCTCGAGCGCGGCCTGCTTGGCCTCGAGGGCCTCCTGCACGTCCGCGAGCGCCTGCTCGTAGGTGTCGCCCTCGGCCGGCGGGGTCTCGCCCTCGGTCGGAGGCGTCTCCCCCTCGGCCGGAGGCGTCTCGCCCTCGGCCGGCGGGGTCTCCGGGTCGGTCGGCGTCACGCCCTCATCACCCGTCTGCGCACCCGAGTCGCCGCCGAACAGCGAATCCAGCGCCTCGGCGAGCGTGTCCTCGAACGCGAGCTGGTCGCCGAACGCCACGAGCACCTTGCGCAGCAGCGGGTACTGCGTGCCACCCGTCGACTGCACGAACACGGGCTGCACGTACAGCAGGCCGCCGCCGACGGGAAGGGTCAGCAGGTTGCCGAGCCGCACGTTCGAGTTTCCGATCTGCAGCACGTTCATCTGCGACGCGATGTTCGCGTCGGAGTCGAACGCGTTCTGCACCTGACCGGGGCCGGGCACGGTCGTGTCCGCGGAGATCTCCAGCAGCCGCAGCTTGCCGTAGTCCTCGCGCTTGACTCCCGTCTCGTTGCCGGCGTCCGAATCCACCGACAGGTAGCCGGTCAGCACGTTGCGCTGGCCGCCCTCGGGGATGAACGTCGTGAACATCGAGAACGTCGGCTCCTCCTGCCCCGGCATGCGCATCGACAGGTAGTACGGCGGCTGCAGCACCTGGTCGTTGGCCGGGTCGGCCGGCGCCGTCCACGCGTTGTCACGCTGGTAGAACTGCCCCGCGGTGTCGACGTGGTACGTGCCGAGCATCGCCCGCTGCACCTTGAACAGGTCGGTCGGGTAGCGCACGTGGCTCATGAGCTCGCCGCTCATCTCGCTGATCGGCTCGACGGTCGACGGGTAGACCTTCTGCCACGTCTGCAGCACCGGGTCGTTCTCATCCCACGCGTACAGCTTCACGCTGCCGTCGTAGGCGTCGACCGTGGCCTTGACCGAGTTGCGGATGTAGTTGATGTCGTCGATCCGCAGGTTCGGAGCGGGGTTCGTGGAGTCGCTGATCGCGCTCGACAGGCTGACGCCCGACGAATACGGGTACGACGAGCTCGTCGTGTACGCGTCGACGATCCACACGATCCGGCCGTCCACCACGCTCGGGTAGGGGTCGCTGTCGATCGTGAGGTACGGAGCGACCTTCTGCACGCGCAGCGACGGATCGCGGTCGTAGAGGATCTGCGACTCCGCGTTCACGTTGTCGGAGAAGAGGATCTGCTCCGACTGGAACTTCATGGCGTACAGCAGCTTGTGGAAGAAGTTGCCCACGCTCGGCCCGCCCTCGCCCTCGAAGGTCGTGCGGGTCTCGTTCGCCCCCTCCTCGCCGCGCGGGTAGTCGAGCTCCATGTCCTCGGCACCCTCGGGCGCGCCGACGATCGAGTACTCGGGCGAGTTCTCGCCGAAGTACACGCGCGGCTCGTAGTCGAGCTCCGACAGGAAGCCCGACGACGGGATGCTGCCCTCGATGAAGACCGGCTCGCCCTCGTTCGTGCGCTCGTTGCCCTTCGCCGCGACCATGCCGTAGCCGTGCGTGTAGACCATCGTGGTGTTCTGCCAGGTCTGCGCGCTGCCGTCGAGCTCGTCGAGGTTCAGCTCGCGCACCGCCACGACGGTGTCCTGCGTCTCGCCGTCGATCTCGTACCGGTCGACGTCGAGGCGCTCGTTGAAGCCGTAGTACGGGCGGTACTGCTGAAGCTGGCGCACGGTGGGGCTGACGATGCCCGGGTCGATCAGACGCAGCGACGCGGTGGTGTCGGCGTCGTTGCGCAGCTGTCCGGCCTCGACCTCGGTCTCCGCACTGAACTCGGTCTTCTCGATCCCGTCGAGTCCGTACGCGGCACGCGTGCTGTCGACGTTGCGCTGGAAGTAGTCCATCTCCAGCTCGCGCTCGTTCGGGCGCACCTGGAACGTCTGCACGGCCCAGGGGTAGCCGATCCCGACCACGAGAGACGTCACGATCAGCAGCGCGGTCGCGATCAGCGGGTACCGCCACTTGCCGATGAAGGCCGTGACGAAGAACAGGATCGCCACGAGCGCGGCGACGACGGACAGGATCGTCTGCCCGGGGATGATCGCGTTCACGCCGGTGTACGCGGGTCCCGTGATCCGCCCGTCGACCTCGACGAGCGTCAGGTAGCGGTCGAGCCACAGACTCCCCGCCTGGATCAGCAGGTACACGCCGGCGAGCACCGCGAGCTGGATGCGCGCGGGTTTAGAGATGCGCAGCTCGCCCTGTCCGACGCGCACCGAGCCGTACAGGTACGACACCAGCGCCGTCAGCAGCAGGCTGATCAGCACCACGGCCGAGGCGAAGCCCGCGACCGCCGAATAGAAGGGCATCGCGAACATGTAGAAGCCGGCGTCGAGCCCGTGCTCGGGGTCGGACTGGCCGGTGGCGACGCCGTTGAACCACAGCCACGTGGTCTCCCACTGGGCCGAGGCGGCGAATCCGGCGAAGAAGCCGAAGAACACCGGGATGCCCCACATCGCGAGGCGACGCAGCGGCTCGACGACCTCCTGGTAGCGGTCGAGCTGCGAGCTCAGTCGCGCGTAGACGGGGCGCAGCCGGTACGCGAGGAAGATCGCGAGCCACACGGGGCCCGCCATCGCGATGAACCCGATGAGGAACATCACGATCCGCGCGAGCCACTGCGTGGTCAGCACGCTCTCGAAGCCGAGCTGATCGAACCAGAGGTACTCGGCGTAGAGGTTCGAGAACGCGAAGAACGCGACGACGAGGGCCGCGATCACCGAGAGGGAGATCGTGACGATACGTCGGAATGGGGACGGCGCGGCCGCCTTCGGCGCAGGGGTCGTGGTCACCCTTGGAAGCCTACTAAGAGCTCCTTATGGGTCTGCCCTGAGCGGCTCATGTTCGCCCACGGGGGAACGCGCGCGTCCCGCTCAGCCCGCCGCGCAGGTGGCGAGGTCCGCGGTGTCGCCCGCCGCGATGCCCTCGAGCGCGGTGAGGGAGTCGTCGAGCGTGGCGACCGAGAACACCTGCAGACCGTCCGGGATGTGCCCGACGACCTCGTTGCAGTTGTCTGCCGGGGCGAGGAACCACTCGGCGCCCGCGTCGCGCGCGCCGTAGAGCTTCTGCCGGATGCCGCCGATCGGCCCCACCGTGCCGTCGGCCGTGATCGTGCCCGTGCCGGCGACGTTCTCGCCGCCGTTGAGCGCGCCGGGCGTGAGCACGTCGATCATGCCGAGCGCGAACATCATGCCCGCACTCGGGCCGCCGACGTTGTCGAGCTGGATCGTGACGTCGAACGGGAAGTCGTAGGCGGTCGTGAGCGTGATGCCGATCAGCCAGGCCTGCTCGCCCTCGATCTGTCCCTCCTCGGGGGTGACCGTGACGGTCCCCTCCTCGCCGTCGCGCTCGTAGGCGATCTCGACCGGCTCCCCCTCGCCCTCCTGGATCAGCTCGCGCAGCTGCGTCGCCTCCGTCACGGGCGTGCCGTTCGCGGACAGGATGCGGTCGCCCGCCTCGATCAGTCCCGCGGCCGGCGCGTCGTCGGACGGCACCCCCGCCACCTCGACCGTCGCGTCGAGGTCGTAGCCGAGCTGGCCGAGCGCGGCGGCCGTCGCCTCTGCCTGCGAGTCGACCATCAGCACAGCGTTCTGCTCCTCGCGCTGCTCGCTCGTGACGCCCTCGGGGAACACCGCGTCGATCGGCACCACGGCCCGAGACGGATCCAGCCATGCGATCGCGAGCTCGAACCAGGACGGCGTGCGCTCGCGGTTGCCGACGACCTGCACCGTCGTGAGGTCGAGCGTGCCCGCCGTGTCGTCGAACGTCTCGGTGCCCGAGATCGCGATCAGGGGAAGCTCGGTGCCGTCCGCGGACTCGGCCGTGCCGATCGTGTCGTACACCGGTCCGGGTCGCTGGATCACGTAGGCCGTCGGCAGGAAGGTCAGCACGACGAGCACGACCACGGCGATCACGATCGCCCACATGCCGGCAAGGGTGCGGCGCGACATGGATCGCGCGCGGGGCGGCAGCCCGCGCTCGTCCTCCTGCGCTTCGAACAGCGTCACGTCTTCTCCCTCGCGGTCCCCACCGGATCCTGGATGCGCCGTCGTTCGCGGGCGGCGTAAGGCGTCTGCGGCGAGGGCCGGAGTAGGCGAAGACGGGTGAGACTAGCGTAGAACCACCGAGCTTCGACCGGCTGAAAGGCGGCTGACGTGGCAGATGACGACCGCTCCCCCGAGGACGAGTTCCAGGAGCTCATGCGACAGCTCTTCGGGGCCTCGGGCAGCCAGTTCGATCCCGAGCAGTTCGCTCGCATGGATCCCGAGCAGCTCGCCCGGCTGACGGGCATGCCGATCGACCCGGCGACCCTGTCCCAGGTGATGCAGAACCTGCAGAGCGCGTTCCGGACGTCCGGGAACGGCATCGACTGGAGCGTCACGAAGCGACAGGCGCTGCACATCGCGAACCAGGACGGGCTGAGCGTGACGCAGGGTCAGCGCGCCGACCTGGACCAGGCGTTCCACCTCGCCGACCTGTGGCTGTCGGAGGCGACCGCGATCGCGGACCTCGCCGAGGCGCCGCGCGCGATCACGCGCGGCGACTGGGTGGAGAAGACGCTCGCGGTGTGGCAGGAGCTCGCCGAGCCCGTCGCGGACGCGCTGACCGAGAGCCTCAGCCAGCAGGTGCCCGAGGAGATGCAGGGACTCGTCGCGAACGCCGGGCAGATGATGCGCGGTATCGGCGGGTCGCTCTTCGCGACCCAGCTCGGCCAGGTCGTCGGCAAGCTCTCGCTCGAGGTGGTCAGCGGCGGCGACGTGGGCATCCCGGTCCTGCCGGCCGGCACGGCGGCCATCCTGCCGCAGAACTTCGCGGATCTCGGGCGTGGCCTGGAGATCCCCGACGACCAGCTCGCGCTGTACGTCGCGGCGCGCGAGCTCGCGCACGCGCGGCTGTTCCGGCACGCGAAGTGGCTGCGGCTGCACGTGCTGTCGCAGGTCACCGAGTACGCGCGCGGAGTGCACATCGACACCGAGCGACTCGAGGAGCTCGCGTCGCGCTTCGACCCGTCCGACCTCGACGAGCTGCGCTCGGCGCTCGAGAGCGGTGCGCTGCTGCCGCAGCAGACCGAGGCGCAGAAGCGGGCGCTCGACCGGCTCGAGAACATGCTCGCGCTGATCGAGGGCTGGGTCGACGTGGTGACCGCCGACGCGACCTCGCGCATCCCGGCTCTCGATCGCATCGCCGAGGCGATCCGTCGTCGGCGAGCCGTGGGCGGCCCGGCAGAGGACGCGCTCGGAGCGCTGGTCGGCCTCAAGCTGCGTCCGCGACGCCTGCGCGAGGCGGCCGCGATGTGGCGTGCCGTGACCGAGGCCGTCGGGGTCGAGGCGCGTGACGCGCTGTGGGACTCCCCCGATTTCGTCCCCGAGGCCGCCGACATCGACGACCCGTCGCGCCTGATCGCCCGCCTCGAGGCGAGCGCCCGCGGCGAGGCGCCGCAGCGCGACGAGATGGACGACGCTATCGACCGCCTGCTCGCGGAGGCCGAGGGCTCGCCTGCTCCCGAGCCGGGGGGCTCCTCCGACGGTGTGGACAGCGACCGCTCGGACGAGGGCGGATCGGATGACGCGCCGCGCACGGACGGTGACGACGCTCCGGAGGGTCCCCGGCCGGTGTGAGCCTCGTCCACAGCGCGCCGCGCGACGAGCGGGCGGCAGGGGCTGTGGACAGCCCGCCCGGCGTCTGACGCGGGCGCGCACGATGGGCCCATGACGTTCCTCCGGATCGATCCGTCCCACCCGGCGCTCTGGCGCGATGAGACGACGTTGCAGCTGGGCGCGCATGCCGTCGTGACCCTCCGGGACCCCGCGCCGTGGCAGCAGCGGGTGCTCGGCGCCATGGAGCGCGGCGTCGATTCGGCGACCCTCGAGCGGCTGACCGCGGCGCTGGAGGTGCCGGCGCACGAGCTGGCCGCCTTCCTCGCGGAGCTGGAGGGCGCGCTCGCGCGTCCCGGTGCGGTCCGCACGGTGCAGCTGCGCGCGGCCGACGGCGTGGACGCCACGACCTCGAGCGACGTGGCCGAAGCCCTGGGCGCTGTCGGCATCGCCGCGACGTGGGCGGCACCGGCGGCGCCGTTCGCGGGCGATGCCGTCGTGCTGCTCGCCCATCACCACGTGCCGCCGCACGTGCCCGCGCAGCTGATGGCCGACGACGTCCCGCACGTGCCGGTCGTGTTCGACGGCGGCGGCGTGACGGTCGGCCCGCTCGTCGAGCCCGGACGCACGGCCTGCCTCGCGTGCCTCGCCGCGCACGAGCGCGAACGCGATTCGGCGTGGCCCGCGATCGTCGCTCAGCTGGTCGGACGCCGCCCCGTCGCCGTGCCCCGCGCGCGGGCGATGGAGGCCGGGATGCTCGTCGCGCGTCTCCTGCGCGACGGCGTGCACCCGGGCCGCGGCCGGGACGTCAGCGCGTCGGCGTCCGTGCGCTCGAGCGCGGAGGCGCGCCGCGCGTGGCACTCGCACCGTCCGCACCCCGAGTGCCTGTGCCGGACGGGCGCCCCTGCGCGAGATGAGGACCGATCTCGGCGAGGAAGCGCGACGGAGCGCGCTCCCCTCGTCCCGCTTCCGACTGCCGAGCCCACGAGATCGACAGCGTTCGCGCGGCGCGCGTGATGCCGACGTAAGCGAGCCGCCGCTCCTCGTCGACGCCCTCGAGCGACGAGGCGTACGAGATCGGCAACAGCCCCTCGGAGAAGCCCAGGATGTGCACGTGCGGCCACTCGAGCCCCTTGGCGGCGTGCAGCGTCGACAGCGTCACGGTGCGCATCGCGAGCTCGTGCTGATCCTTCGCGCGCGCCATCAGGTCGTCGGCGAACGAACGCAGGGTCGTCCCCGCCGGGGCCTCCTCCGCGAGCCGCAGGATCGCGGCGCGCGCCTCCCACGCGTCGCGCAGCGCTCCGCCCGCGGCGGGCGGATCGTCCTGGTGCCCCAGGCCGCGCAGCGCCGTGCGCACCTCGTCCACGAAGCCGGCGCCGTGCGGGGCGACGGCGGCCGCGCGGATGGCCAGCACGGCCTGTCGCACCTCGGGCATGTCGAAGAACCGCGTGCCGCCGAGCACGCTCGTCGCGATGCCCCGCGCCGAGAGCGCCTGCTGGATCGCCGCCGACTGGGCGTGCGATCGGTACAGGACCGCGATCTCGTCGGCGCGCGCGGACTGCATCCGCCGCGCGATCGCGTCCGCGACGCCTTCGACCTCGGCGCGGTCGTCCGGATAGGCGACCACCTCGGGCCGGGGCGACGACGCCTCACCCGCGGCGGCGACCAGGGTGAGCGCCCCGGGGCGCCCCCGCATGAGCGCATTGGCCACCTCCAGCACGGCACCGTCCGAGCGGTAGTTCCGCTCGAGGCGCACGACCGTGGCATCCGGGTAGCGCGTGGGGAACTCCAGCAGGAAGCGCGATTCGGCGCCCGTGAACGAGTAGATGGTCTGGCTCGCATCGCCGACGACGCACAGGTCGCGGCGGTCGCCCAGCCACAGCTCGAGCAGGCGGTTCTGCAGCGGCGAGACGTCCTGGAACTCGTCGACGGTGAAGTGACGGTACTGCTCGCGCACCGCGACCGCGACGCGCGGTTCGGCCTCGAGCATGCCCGCGCAGGCGAGCAGCACGTCCTCGAAGTCGAGCTGGCGGCGCTCGTCCTTCAGCGCCTCATACCGGCGCATCAGCTCGACGAGCGCGTCGGTCTTGAGCGAGCCGACCGTGCGGCCGAGGCGCTCGTACTGCTCGATCGTGCGCATCGTGACCTTGCGCCATTCGATCTGCGCGGCGACGTCCCGCAGCGTGGCGCGGTCGGGTCGCAGACGCAGCGCATCGGCGGCGTGCGCGAGCAGCTTCACCTTGTTGTCGACGATACGCGGCGCCTCGTCGCCCGCGACCTGCGGCCAGAAGTAGTTCAGCTGCGCGAGGGCCGCGGCGTGGAACGTCTTCGCCGAGACGCCCTCGATGCCCAGCGCGCGCAGTCGCCCCCGCAGCTCGCCCGCCGCCTTCGTCGTGAAGGTCACTGCCATCACACGCTGCGGCGAGTACGCCCCGGTGTCGACGCCGTGCGCGATCCGGTGCGTGATCACGCGCGTCTTGCCCGCGCCGGCACCGGCCAGCACGACGACGGGACCCCGCAGGGTCGCGGCCGCCTGTCGCTGATGCTCGTCGAGCCCGTCCAGTGGGGATCCGGCGCCGCTCACGCGTCGCCCTCCTCGAACCAGTCGCGGATCAGCCGGTGCGCGATGGACGCCGGGCCCGGCAGGCCCACCTCGCCGCGGCCTTCGAGCGCCGCGCCGATCTCCGCGCGCGTGAACCAGCGCAGCGACACGATCTCCGCGCCGTCCGCGCGCGCCTCGTCCGGATCGATCGCGGTCGCCTCGAACCCGAGCATGAGCGAGTGCGGGTACGGCCACGGCTGAGACGCCGAGTAGCGCAGTCCCGTCAGGCGCACGCCCGCCTCCTCCCGGATCTCGCGGTGGATCGCGGTCTCGAGGGACTCGCCCGCCTCGACGAAGCCGGCGAAGCACGAGTGCATCCGTCCGCGCCAGTTGACGTTCGCGCCCAGCAGGAGGCGACGGCGATCCGCGTCCGTGATCGCCACGATCACGGCGGGGTCGTTGCGAGGGAAGTGATCGCGTCCGCAGTCCTCGCAGCGCCGCGACCAGCCGGCCTGCCGCAGGATCGCGCGCCCTCCGCAGCGGGGACAGAAGCGGTGACCGGTCAGCCAGCGTCCGAGGCTCACCGCCACGATGAGCGTGTCCGCCTCGACGGGATCGAGCTGCGCGGCCACCTCCCGCGGACCCGCCCACCCGCCCGGCGGGTCGAGCGGCTCTGCCGTGGACGCGTCGAACGCCGCCACGAGGACGGCGGCGCCGTCGGACGTCCGGCCGAGGAAGCCCCACTCGGCGTCCCCCGGCACGTCGCTCGGCGCGATCCCCCAGAGGTGAGGCTCCTCGCCTCTCGCGAGCGCGGCGTGCGCACCGCGCACGACGACGACCCGCGTGGTGCCCGCGACATGCGCGCTGTCGAGCAGGTCCGGATCGTCACGCTCGGCCGCGGCGCGATCCGCGGCGACGGGGTGGGCGGCGGGGGCTTCGTGGCGGCTCATGGCGGCGAGTCCCTTTCGTCACGAGTGCGGCTGCCTTCCGCAGAGCGCGGGGTCGGCGATCGCGGGCGTGGCGAGGGGCGAACGCGAGAGCCTCCGACCTACCCTTGGGGGCATGGCACGCTCCCCTCTCACTCTAGCGGCGGCCGTCACCGCGGCCGTCCCGGATGCCGAGGTGGTCGGCGCCCGCCGGCTCACCGCGGGCGGCGGCGGGCGGTTCGACTCGGCCGTGGCGACCCTCGCGGACGGCCGCGAGCTCGTCGTGCGAGTCGCGAACGAGGAGGCCGCGGATCGGGAGCTCGCCGCCGAGGTCGTCGCGCTCCGTGCGCTCACGCCCGGGGTCCGCGGCATGCTGCCGTTCCGCGCGCCCGAGTACGCCGGGGCCGCGGCGCTGCTCGCGGGTCGCGCCTTGGTGACGACGTTCGTGCCGGGATACCTGATCGACGCCGACGAGATCCCGCCCGGCGAGGGCGCCGCGACCTCGATCGGACGGGCGCTCGCTGCGCTGCACGCGCTGCCGCCGTCGGTCGTGCGCTCCGCAGGTCTCCGCGAGCACACGCCGGAGCAGACGCGCGCCGACGTGCGACGCGTGGTCGAGGCCGCCTCGCACAGCGGCCGCCTTCCCGTGCGACTCACCGTGCGCTGGCGGGACGCGCTCGAGGACGACCGCCTGTGGGCGTTCGAGCCCGCCGTGTGCCTGGGCGGCACGCAGGCGACGTCCTTCCTGTTCGAGGACGACGAGCGTCGTGCACCCCGCGTCTCGGGCGTGCTCGACTGGCAGGGCCTGTCGATCGACGACCCCGCCGTCGATCTGCGCTGGGTCGCATCGGCGCCCGATGCCGCGAAGGACATCTTCCGCGCCTACGGCGACGCCGCGCACCGCGCGCCCGACGCCGCCGTCCGCGTCCGAGCTCGTCTCCACGCCGAGTTGGAGTTCGCCCGCTGGCTCGTGCACGGCCTCGAGAGCCACCGCACCGATGTCGTGGACGACGCGGCGGCGCTGCTCGAGTCGCTCGCCGAGGGCGTCAAGGACGACGTGCTGCTGGCCGAGATCGACGACGACGGCCGCACGGACATCGACGACGCGATGACGGTGCTCGCGAACATGCCCCAGCGATCCGGCCCCGCCGCGGTCGACACGTCCATGCAGACCGACGCGTTCGACCCCGACGACCTGACCCTCGGACCCGACAGCTCGTGGAACAAGGACGACTGGAGCGACGAGAAGCGCGCCCGCGCGACGTCGGCGGCGCACGAGACGCAGCCGATCGACAGGGACGAGCTCGTCGGCATCGCGCGCGAGGACGCCCGCACGCCGCTCGAGGAACGGCGCGGGACGCCTGAAGACCGTCAGCCGGACGCCGAGGACGCCCGCCGTTCGGCGCGCGCGGCATTCCAGCGCTGGACCAGCTCCTCCTCGGAGTAGATCCGGTCGTCGCGGATGACGAGGTCGTCTGCGACGTAGAACAGCGCCACGTCGATCCGGTCGAGCGGCACGCCGTGGCGGCGGTGATAGGCGACGCGGTACAGCGCAAGCTGCAGCATGCGCTGCTCCTTCTCGGCCGCGGTGCGCGGCGCCTTGCCGGTCTTCCAGTCGACGATCTCGATCCGGCCGTCGCGTTCGTACACCGCGTCGAGCTTGCAGATCACGATGTGGCCCGGCTCGCCGTGGGGGCCCGGCATCGCGAAGTCGATCTCCGTCTCGACCTCGAGCGGCTTCCGGTGCGCCCACTCGCTGGCGAGGAAGATCTCGCGCAGGCGCGCGAGGGCCGCCTCGTCCTCGGCCGACACCTCGGTCTCCGCACCGAGATCGGCGTCGCCCCACAGCTCCTCGTCGCTCTCCCACAGGGCGTCGTCGGTCGAGGACCCCGCACCGGCGATGCCGGAGCGCTGCTCGACCCACTGGTGGAACAGCGTGCCGATGCGCGTCTGCGTGTACGGCCGCTCGGGGAGCGGGCGGTCGATCTGTGAGACGGTTCCGGCGAAGTCGCTCACGTAGTCCTTGAATCGCGACGCGGGGATGCGCGTGGGCGCGACGAGCGGGCGTCCGCGGCCCCGCTCCTCACGCTCGGCGAGCAGCCGCGCGGCCTGTAGGGTCGGCTCGGTGGGCGTCGTGCGGCGCACGAGCTCGGCCGCCTCCGCCACGCGCGAGCGGCGGTGGCCGAGCGGGTCGAGCGGCCACTGCCGCGTGAGCGCCGTGCCCTCGTACGGGTTGTCGTCCTTGTCGACCTCGCCGATCGCATCCAGCCCGAGCTCGTCGATCATGTCGAGCAGGTAGGGGCTGGGCTTGCGGGGCGACTTCTGGCCCGCCCAGTGCGCGCCCGTCAGCAGCAGCTCGCCCCGCGCGCGGGTGACCGCGACGTATGCGAGGCGCCGCTCCTCCTCCTGTTGATAGGCGCGATAGGCGTCCTTGAACCGGGTGAGCGCGCCGCCGTCCGGATAGGCCTTGGTCTTCCCGGCCGCGAGCGAATCGAGGGCCGCCTTGTGCCGCTTGGCCGGGTCCTCCCCCGCCTCGGCCATCGCGCCGGCCGGATCCCACGAGAACTGCGGCAGCGCCGCGGCGTCGCCGCGCAGCGCGAACGGCGCGACCCCGAAGCCGAACCAGCCCGAGGTGTCGCTGACGCGGCTCGGCAGCTCGTCCTCGACCATGCGCACGACGGCGACCGCGTCCCACTCCAGCCCCTTCGAGCCGTGGATGGTCAGCAGCTGCACGACGCCGGGCTCGGGCGGCTCCGTGCGCGGCATCAGCTCGTCGGTGGACTCGGCCTTGTCGAGCCAGGCGAGCAGGCTGCCGATCGTGCCGCGCTCGTCGGCGGACAGGAAGCCGCGCACCTCGTCGACGAACGCGCGCAGCTGCGTCGACGCGATGCGCGCGGGGCCGCGCGTCTCGTTCGCGGCGAGCTCGATGTCGAGGCGCAGCTCGAGCTCGATGAGTCGGATCAGCTCGGGGATCGGCTGGCCGACCGCGCGCCGCAGCCGGGCGAGCATCTCGCCCGCGTCGCGCATGCGCTCCCGCCCGGCGGCCGTGATGCCCTCGAGCAGGCGGTAGTCGTCGCGCGTCGTGCGGACGAAGTCGAGCGCGTCGACGATCGACACCGCCTCGTCCACGCCCGCCGAGCTGCGCAGCCGCGCCTTCAGCTCGTCCGACAGCGGCGCAAGCGACCCGTCGCGCACCGCCAGCTTCTCGGCGAGGTCGTACAGCGCGGCCATGTCGGCCACGCCGATCCGGAAGCGGGGGCCGACGAGCAGCCGGATGAGCGCCGATCCGGCCGTCGGATCGTGCAGCACGCGCAGCATCGACACCACGTCGGTGACCTCGGGCGTGGTGAGCAGGCCGCCGAGGCCGAGGATGCGGTGCGGGATGCCGCGGTCGCCGAGCGCCTTGGCGAAGGTCTGCATGTGCTTCTTCGAGCGGAACAGGATGGCGCCGCTGTGCGGCTTCACGGCCCCGGCCGCGTTCTGCGTGCTGTCGAGGTCGTGCGTGGCACGCAGGCCCGCGAACCAGTCGGCGACCGCGGCCGCCTCGTCGTCGACCGTGAGCTCGAACCGCGACGACACGTGCCCGTCCGCGGCGCCCGGGCGGGGCTCGAGCTCGGGGACGGAGAAGGAGCCGCGCCCCTGCAGCGGCCGCAGCACGCGGTTCGCCGCCGCGAGGATGCGCCGGTCGTTACGCCAACTTGTCATCAGGCTGTAGTGCGCGGCGGGCACCTCGCGGGCGAACGCCTGATCGAACGCGTAGAGGTTGTCGGCGCTCGCGCCACGCCAGCCGTAGATCGACTGGTGAGGGTCGCCGACGGCCATGACCCGGGCGTCGCGGAACAGCTCGGCCAGGAACCGGGTCTGGATGACGGAGGTGTCCTGGTACTCGTCGAGCAGCACGACGCGGTACTGCTCCCGCAGCTGCTCGCGCACCTGTGGCGCGCGCTCCACGATCTCGAACGCGCCGCCCACTTGGTCGGCGAAGTCGAGCACGCCGCGCCGCTGCTTCTCGGCGATGTAGTCGCGCACGAGCTGCACCAGGATGGGCATCGCGAGCAGGTTGGCGGTTGCCTTGTCGACCTCGCCCTTCTCGCGATACGGCTCGAATGCCGCCGCCTGATCGAGCGCGACGCGCTGGAGGTCGTCCAGCTCGATGCGGTGATCGAGCACCTCGGCCGCGAGCCGCTGCACGGCGTCGACCACGCCGTTGAGCGCGCGATCCACGTCCTCGAGGCCCGGGATCTGGGCGCGCAGCACCACGTGCCGCGCGATCAGCCACGAGGCCGACTGGCTGAGCATCGCGGCATCCGGGTCGCGCCCGATGCGCGCGGCGTGCTCGCGCACGATCGCGTCGGCGAACGCGTTGTAGGTCGCCACGCGCGGGCGGATCATGAGGTCGGACGCGTCGCGCGGGGCGGTGGGATCCCATCCCGTCCCGTACGCCGTCGCGAGCTCGTCCAGCACCTCTCGGCGCACCGCGTCGCGCTGCGCGGCCGAAGCCGCCTGATCGATGCGAGCGAGCGACCCATCCCGCACGATGTCGCGCAGGTGCGGCAGGAGACCGCGCCGGCCGAACTCGTCGATCAGCGCGAGCCGGGCTCCGATCCGCTCGGCGAGCTCCCCCGCCGCCTTGCGCGTGAACGTGAGGCCGAGGATCTCGTCGCGGCGCACGTGCTCATTCGCCACGAGCCACACCACGCGTCCCGCCATCGTCTCGGTCTTGCCGCTGCCCGCGCCGGCCACCACGAGGGCCGGGCTCGGCGGGGCCTCGATCACGCGCTGCTGGGCAGGCGTGGGTGTCGGCAGGCCGAGCGCGGCCGCGATGTCGGTCGCCGCGATGCCGTGCCCGCCCTCCCAGGCCGCGTCGGGCAGGATCCGCTCGGTCTCGGCCTGCATCGTCACGCGCTCACCGCCTCGACCGTGTGGATCCGGCACGGCTTCACGAACATCCCCTCGGTGCAGTGCGCGTCGACCTGTGCCGTGAAGCTGCTGGCGGACATCCCGCGCGCGGCCTCCGCCACGCGACGCAGGAACTCGGTGCGCGGCTCGTCGGCCAGCCGGTGCTGGTGGGCCACGCGATAGTCGCTCTTCGCGAGCGTCTGCGACACGATCACGAGCCGCGCCCCTGCGAGGCCGCCGGCCGTCGCACCCTCGATCAAGCCCTCCTGCACGGCGACCTGGTACGCCGCGAGCTGCGCGTGCTGCAGCACGTCGCCGTCCCCCGGCTTCTCGTAGCGGCCGCTCTTGAGGTCGACGACCACGACGTGCTCGGTGGCGTCCGTGTCGGCGCACGCCATCGCGGCCCAGCCGCGCGAGCGTCCGGGGCCATGCTCGCCCTTCCCCACGGGATACGTCTCGACGCGATCGATCACGCCGCTCACGATCGCACGGCGGGGTCCGTCCGCCTCCTCGCCCACATACACGGCGGGTGGGGGCGCATCCTGCTCCGTCGTGTCCGGCGCGGTGGTGTCGATCGCGAAGCGGAAGGCCGCTTCCGAGACGACGTGCGCGCCGCCGTCGGCACGCACGGCGCGCAGGTAGGCGTGCAGCCGTTCGACGTAGAGGTCGGCACGCGCGCGCTCCTTGACCGCGATCCAGGGCGTCTCGAAGTCGAGCTCCGGCCAGCGCTCGTCGACGACCGCCCGCAGGCCGTCGAGGTCGCCGTCGGGGAACCGCTCGAGCGCGGCGTGAAGGATCGTGCCGATCCCGGCGCTGGGCGGCGTGACGGTGTTGCCGCCCAGCGTGTCGATCACCCATCCGAGGCCGCACTCTTCGAACGCCTCCATGCGCGACGGCGACACGCGCGCCGGCCCCGCGTCGAGATCGCGCAGCGGGCGGTCGGTCGTGGGCGCCGGCACGCCGTACCAGTCGGCGGGGTCGGCTCCCGGCACACCCTCACGCGCGAGCATCGCCAGCTGTCCGGCGGCCTCGGCGCGCTCCCGCTCGTCGGGCGACTCGGTCAGCGTGCGGCGGTGACGCGCGACGAGCCCGCGCAGCGTGAGCGGGTGTGCGGCGCGCCCGTCGTCGTCGCCGGTCGGTTCAGGGAGGAACGAGAACAGCGCGCTGGGTCCGGTGTCGTCGTCGTCCACCGCGGTGACCAGCAGGCGCGTGCGCGCCCGGGACACGGCGCGCACGAACAGCCGCAACTCGTCGTGCAGGGCCGCGCGGCGCCGGTCGAGCACGCCCGCGGGCTCGACGTCGGCCCGCCCCTCGCGGCGCGCCGCGACCGCGTCCGCGAGCAGCCACGCATCGAGCAGGCCGCCGCGCAGGCGCACGTTCGGCCAGACGCCGTCCTGCACGCCCGCGATCACGACCGCCTCGAACTCGACGCCGAGCGCGTTCGCCGGCGTGAGCAAGGTGACGGCGCCCGAGCGATCCGGCGACGACAGCGTGTCCTCGGGCACGTCGCTGTCGAGGATCTCGCGGATGAACGGCAGCGGCCCCTCCTCGGGGCTGCGCTCGACCGAGCGCTTCGCGGCCGCGAACAGCGCCACGAGGCCGTCGAGCGCCCGGCCTGTCTCGGCCGCGAGCGGCCCGTCGCCCTGCGCGGTCTCATGCCACGCGCTCTCGAGCCGGCGCCCGTCGCCCGTGCGCGCGCGATCCCACACCAGCCAGAGCAGCTCGTGGATCGTCGCGCCCCGCGCGCCGTCCTCGTGCACCAGCCGCAGGGTCTCGGCGAGGCGGCGCCCGGTGCGGGCCTCGGGGGTGTCGATCAGGTCGAACGTCGCCGGATGACCGAGCGCCTCGTGCAGCAGCTCGCGCGCCGGCCGATTGCCGCCGTCTGCCAGCTCGGCGTGCCGCATGTGCGCCCGCAGCCGCCGCAGGCCCACCCCGTCGAGACCGCCGAAGGGGGAACGGAGCGCCTCGATCAGCAGCTCCGGCTCGCGCTCGGCGTGATCCAGCAGGCCCAGGCGGACGATCTCGACGATGTCGTGCACCACGGCCTCGCTGCCGAGCGGCCGCTGCACGCCGGCCGCGCGGGTGGGCACCTCGCGCGCGGCGAGCTCGGCCTCCAGCATCGTGAGCTGACGGGTGTCGTGCGCGATCACCGCCATCCGGTCCCACGGCACGCGCCCCAGCAGATGCCAGTCGCGCAGGGCCCACGCGATCTGGTCGACCTCCTCGTACGGGGAGGCCGCGAGGCGCACCTCGACCGAGCCGGACGGCAGGGTCTCGGGCCCGGGCGCCCGGCGGTGCGCGACGACGCCCGCGGTTCCGATCGCCTGCGTCACGGTGCGCGTCAGGCGCGTGAGCTCCAACGCCGCGCGGTGGGCGCCGTCGAGCACGTGGCGCTCGCCGAGCGCGTTCGCCAGACGCAGGAACAGCTCGGGCGTCACGCCGCGGAACGCACCGGAGCCGATGTCGGGATCGCCGAACGCGAGCACCGCGATCCCCCGCTCGCGCAGCGCCTCGACGACGGCGAGGCCGCCGCGCGTGAGCTCCTGGGCGTCGTCGATCAGGACGACGCGCAGCCTCTCCAGTCCCGCCACGGCCGCTCCCGCGCGCAGCGCCGCGGCGGCCTCGCCGTACAGCTCGGCGACGTCGCGATGCGGCGCGCGCATGCCGTCGATCACATTGCGGTAGTCGCGCATGAACCGCGCCACGGCCGTCCACGACGGCACGCCGAGCGCCGCCAGCTCGGCCGGCCCGACGCCCAGCTCGGTGAGCTCGCTGAGGAACGCCCGCAGCTCCGAGCGGAAGCCCTTCGACGCCCGCACGGGTGCACCGAGCTGCTCGGGCCACAGCGAGACGCCGTCGCGCTCGTCCTCCTCGTCACCGGCCAGGATGTCGGCCACGATCCGGTCCTGATCCGCTCCTGTGAGCAGCTTCGGCGGCTCGTCGCCACGGCGCACGGCCTCGGCGCGCACCACCTGGAAGGCGAACGACCCCGCCGAGCGGGCGAGCGGTCCGGGGGTGGCGACGCGCACGCGCACGCCGAGCTCGTCGCGCAGCCGCGTGGCCGACACGCGCGTCGGCGTCAGCACCACGAGCTCGTCGGCCGCGACACCCGCGTCGATCAGGCGCGCGACGCGCTCGACGAGCACCGCGGTCTTGCCGGTCCCTGGCGCGCCGACGACCGTGCCCGATGCCTCCGGCGGCAGCGCGAGCACGGCGCGCTGGCCGGCATCCCAGGCGGGTGAGGTCATGCCTCCCACGCTAATCGCGGTGTCCGACATCGTCGCCGCGACGCCCGGGGGCCGGCAGCGTTCGCCCTCAGCGTTCAGCCGCCTACCGTGTCGGCCGCCTGCCATAGAGTTGAAGCCCGGCCCGCTGAGGGCTTCTGGCGCGACGAAAGGCAGTCACCCGTGGACATCCGCATCGGCATCACCAACACCGGCCGCGAGCTGAGCTTCGAGTCGTCGGACAGCGCCGAGGCCGTCAAGACCGCCATCGCCGCCGCCCTCGACAACGGGCAGAGCCACCTGTCCTTCACGGACGTCAAGGGCAACTCCTACATCGTCCCGACCGCGAACCTGGCGTTCGTCGAGGTCGGCAGCGAGGAGACCCGCCGCGTCGGCTTCGTCGCCTGACGCCATGTACATCCTGCTCGCGCTCGTCGCCGCGGTCGCGATCGGCGTCGGCATCCACTTCGCGCTGCCACGCCGCTCCACGCGCGGCGTGGCGCTCGCTCCGGCGATCGCGGGCGCGGTCGCCGCGCTGGCCTACGGCATCTGCACGTGGAGCGGCCTCGGCGAGGCGAACGCGCTGACGTGGCTGATCACGCTCGTGGCCGCGGCGGTCGTCTCGTGGTTCGGCACCGACGCGATCAGCCGCGTCCGTGCGACCCGCGACGCCGCCGTGAGCAAGCGCCTCAACCTGGCCTGATCGTCGGCCGCGGCTCGACTCTCCGGCTCCCCCGACCGGAGGGTCAGCCCACGCAGTCGCCCGTCGACACGGCGTCGCCGGCCGCATCCACCTGCTCCAGCGCCGGCATCAGCTCGCTGGTCGTCATGGCGTAGCCGACGTCGGCCTGCAGCTCGTCGCGCGCGAAGATGACACCGGCCACGGCGCCCTCCGTCGTCAGCACCGGACCGCCCGAATTGCCGGGATACACGGCCGCCGCCAGCGCGTAGACCTCGCGCGGCGCGACGGATCCGCCGTAGATGTCGGCGATCGGCGCGGCCCCGACGGCCGCGATCGAGGCCGTCGTCGTGCGGAACGGCCCGCCGTACGGGAAGCCCTGGATGACGGCGGGATCGCCGTTCGCGAGCGGCTCGACGATCGGCAGCGCCGCCGCGTCCACGTCCACCGAGATCACCGCGAGGTCGTCGACCGCATCGAAGTACACGACGCGGCCGTCTCGCGCCGGCTCCCCCGGCAGCTCGACGATCGGCGTGTCCATCCCTGCGACGACGTGCGCGTTCGTCACCAGCAGGTCCTCGGCCGCGACGAATCCGGTGCCGCTCGCGCCGCGGCCGCACGAGTTCGCACCGTGGATGCGGGCCACCGAGGCCGCCGCGGTGCGCAGCGCCGGGTCCTCCGTGTCGACGGTCGCGGACGTGGACGTGTCCACTTCGCCCAGCAGGCCGCTGATCGTCGGCAGCACCGTCTCGCCGAGGATCGCGGCATGCAGCCGGGCCATCGCCTCGGACACGGGCGGCGGCGTGAGGCGGTCGATCGTGCGCAGCGCGTTGGACGAGGCGACCGCCGAGGAGACGACCGGGATGCCCGCGCTGACGATGCCCGAGCCCACGAGCGTGAGAGCGAGCGCGGCCGCGACCGCGCCCAGCACCCCGCCCAGCAGCCGCTCGACGACCTTCAGCCGCAGCTTGTCCGCGCCGCGGCGGATAGTCGATCCGACGATGGACCCGAGCGTCGCGCCGATCGCGAGCAGGGCGATCGCGCCGCCGACCACGGTCAGCGGGCGCCACATCGGCTCGACGATCCCGGCCAGCAGTGGCAACACCCACGGCGCCGCGAGCCCGCCGATCACGAGGCCGCACAGCGTGCCGAGGGCGGAGAACAGCCCGACGCGCAGCCCGATCACCAGCGCGACGATCAGCAGCACCACGATCACGATGTCGACCACGGGCAGCACGGGCTCCTCCTTCGGGCCGCGCGACGCTCACTGCCCATGGCTCAGGCTATTGCGTGCTCCTGCGGCGCGCCCGTGAATGCCCGAATCCCGAGCTCGAGCCACCACCGGGGCACCGGCTTCTCAGAAGATGCCGTCTTCTCAGAGCGGTCATCCGAGGATCAGTCCTGAGCAGGCGGCATCCCCTGAGAACCGTCACCAGAGTGCACGAAGACCGTCATGCGAAAGCTACGACGCGAGACCGAGGGCGTCCATGCGGCGGGCGTGCGCGGCCATGAGGGCGGTGAACACCGGCTCGACCTTCTTCTCGTCGTCGAGGCCGAGGCGCCGCGGGCGCAGCGCCGCGCGCGCGACGAGCAGCGTGTCGCCCACAAGGCGACGGGCCCACATCGACAGCAGGGAGCGCATTTCGTCGTCCTCGTCGATGGTCGCGCGGATCAGGTCGACGATCAACTCGCGATCGCTGTCGACGTTCAGGATCCGCGCGATGCGGCGCCCGGTCTCGCCGTAGCTCGCGGCCAGCGCGCGGTAGAAGTCGTCGAGCATGCCCGCCGTGATGTGCACGGACAGCATGGTCTCGCGGGGCCGGGCGCCGATCGTCGCGCGGCGGAAGCCGTCGAGCTGCTCCTGGAAGGGGCGCATGATGGCGGCCGGATCCTCACCGCGGTCCCGGATCACGTCGATGATCGCGCGGTGCTTCACGAGCGCGGCGCCCGCCGCGAGCGACAGCGCCTCCTTCTCGCGCAGGTCGGGAGTGGCGCGGATGAGCCGGGTCAGCGTCTCGAAGTAGCCGAGCTGGAGGTAGGCGGCCTGGCCGAGGAAGGTCTCGACGTCGGGCGCGAGCTCCTCGAAGTCGACGCGCCGGGCGTCGCCCATGTCGCCGCGGGACCGCAGTCGCAGCATCCGCGCGGGCGGTCGGCGCCGCCAGAACCTCCAGTTGACCACGGGCCTAAGCCTACGGGTGCGGCCCGGTCCCAACCGCAACGCGGATCCGCATCGAGGTGCCCCGCTCCGGGGAGTGTCAGGCTGCTCCGGTAGGCTGATACGGTCCCCGGCGACGGATCGGGGCCGCCGCGCCTGGAGCAGAGAAGGGCGTGGATCCCATCTCCCAGGCAGCGACGGCTGCCGGACAGGCCACCTGAACATCGTGACCACTTTCACCGACCTCGGTGTCGACCAGGACATCGTCGACGCCCTCGCCGCGAAGGGGATCGTCGACGCGTTCCCCATCCAGGAGCAGACCATCCCCCTCGCCCTGCCGGGCCAGGACGTGATCGGCCAGGCCAAGACCGGCACGGGCAAGACCTTCGGATTCGGCATCCCCGTCGTCCAGCGCCTCGGCCAGAACCCCGAGCCGGGCGTCAAGGCGCTCATCGTCGTCCCCACCCGCGAGCTCGCGGTGCAGGTCTACGAGGACATGGACCTGCTGACCTCGAACCGCGCCACGAACGTCGTCGCGATCTACGGCGGCAAGGCGTACGAGGGCCAGATCGAGCAGCTCAAGGCCGGCGCGCAGATCGTCGTCGGCACGCCCGGCCGCCTGATCGACCTCGCGGGCCAGCGTCTGCTCGACCTGTCGAACGCGACCGAGGTCGTGCTCGATGAGGCGGACAAGATGCTCGACCTCGGCTTCCTCGCCGACATCGAGAAGATCTTCCAGAAGGTCGCGCAGGTGCGTCACACGCAGCTGTTCAGCGCGACCATGCCCGGCCCGATCGTCTCGCTCGCCCGCCGCTTCATGACGAACCCCATCCACATCCGCGCGACGGATCCGGATGAGGGCCTGACGCAGGCGAACATCAAGCACGTCATCTACCGCGCGCACTCGCTCGACAAGGACGAGGTCATCGCGCGCATCCTGCAGGCCGAGGGCCGCGGCAAGACCGTGATCTTCACGCGCACGAAGCGCGCCGCCCAGCGTCTCGTCGACGAGCTCACCGACCGCGGCTTCAGCGTCGGCGGCGTGCACGGCGACATGGGCCAGGAGCAGCGCGAGCGCTCGATGGCGGCGTTCAAGGCCGGCAAGAAGGACGTGCTGGTGGCGACGGATGTCGCGGCGCGCGGCATCGACGTCGACGATGTCACGCACGTGATCAACCACACGATCCCGGACGACGACAAGACGTACCTGCACCGCGCCGGCCGCACGGGTCGTGCGGGCCGCACGGGCATCGCGATCACGTTCGTCGACTGGGACGACCTGCACAAGTGGGCCCTCATCAACCGCGCCCTCGAGTTCGGGCAGCCGGAGCCGACCGAGACCTACTCGTCGAGCCCGCACCTGTACACCGACCTGGACATCCCGGCCGGCACCAAGGGCCGCCTGACGACGGCCCCCAAGGCGGAGCGTCCGCGTCCCGAGCGCCGCTCGGACGGCGAGGGCCGTCAGCGCACGCGTCGTCGCGGATCGTCCGACTCTCCCGCCGCTGCGACCGAGACCGGCGAGAAGCCCGAGGGTTCGGGCACGCACGACGGCGCGGGCAAGGAGCACCACGACGGCAAGGCGGCCCCGCGCCGGCGTCGTCGGCGCCGCCCGTCGGGCCAGGCACCGCAGGGCGCCTGACCCTCCCGCCCGCGGTCCCACCGCGGGCGCGGAGCGGCCCTACGCCGGGTGGACCGGCGCGGTGCCGGTGGCGCGCTCGATGATGCGCGCCACCATGTCGTCGCTCGTCGTGTTCTCACCCGGCAGGTTCGGCTTGCCGCGGCCGTGGTAGTCGCTCGAGCCGGTGACGATCAGGTCGCGCTCCTCGGCGATCCGGCGCAGGATGCGCTTGCCCTGCGCCGAGTTCTCGCGGTGCCCGATCTCGAAGCCCGCCAGCCCTGCGTCGATCAGCGCGTGCAGGACGGAATCGGGCATCATGCGGCCGCGGCCACCCGGATGCGCGATGATCGCGACGCCCCCGGCCGCCGTGACGAGCTCGACGGCACGGAAGGGATCGGGCGCGTAGTGCGGCTCGTAGTACCCCTCGCGCGGGTGCAGGATGCCGTCGAAGGCCTCCGTGCGGTCGCGAGCCAGCCCGCGCGCAACGAGCGCGTCGGCGATGTGCGGGCGACCCACCGTCGCGTCCTGCATCGTCTGCGCGAGCACGTCGTCCCAGGTCAGGTCGTAGTCGCGGGCGATGTTGGCGACGATCCGCTCGGCCCGGCCGATCCGGTCGCCGCGGATGCGGTCCATCTCGGCACGCAGCGGCGCGTCGTCCGGATCGAACAGGTACGACAGCACGTGCACGCTGCGCCAGTCGTGCTTGGCGGAGAACTCCATGCCCGGCAGCAGCGTCATGCCGAGCGATGTGCATGCCTCCGCGGCCTCGGCCCATCCGGCCGTCGTGTCGTGATCCGTGAGCGCGACGGTGCGCAGCCCGTGCCGGTGCGCGGCCGCCATGACGTCGGCGGGAGGCTCGGTTCCGTCCGACCGGGTGGAGTGCAGATGCAGGTCGCTCGGCCCGCTGAACCGCCTGTCCCCGTCGTCGCCCACGAGCCGATCGTAGTCCGATACGCAGGTGATCCCGACGACGCACGCACGCGATACGCGCGCCGCGTGCGCCGGTTTCTCAGCGGGGCGAATTAGTGTCGGAGGCGTGTTGCGCTTGCTCGGGATCCTCGTGACGGTGGCATTCGCCATCGCGACCGCGCTCGTCAGCTGGCCCCAGTTCTTCCGTCTCGAGCAGACGATGCCGTTCGCTCAGATCGTGTCGATGCGGGGCGTGCTCGTCGTCGCGTTCGCCGCGCTGACGATCCTGTTCCTGCTGATGGCGCTGGCCCGTCCGATGCGTGCGTTCGCGATGTCGATGGCGCTCGTCGCGGGCCTCGGCGCCATCGTCGGCGGCGTGACACTGGGCATGCGCGGCTACGGCGACACCCTGCCTCCCGAGACAGAGAGCAGCATCCGCGTGATGACGTGGAACACGGCGGGCGACGCGACCGGCGCCGACCAGATCGCGCAGTCGGCGGTCGCGATGGACGCCGACATCATCGCGCTCCCCGAGACCGCGCAGAGCGTGGGCGAGGACGTCGCCGTCGAGATGCGCGAGCTCGGGCGCCCGATGTGGGTGCACCACGTGCAATACAACAAGGAGATCGAGCGCGGCCCGCAGTCGTGGGTCACCACCATCCTGATCTCCCCCGACCTCGGCGACTACGCCGTGATCGAGTCGTCGGACGACGGCTCGAGCAACACCGCCCTGCTGCCGAGCGCCGTGGTCATGCCGGTCGACGGCACGGGCCCGACCGTCGTCGCCGTGCACGCGATCGCGCCGCGCCCCGCTTACATGGACGTGTGGCGCGAGGATCTGCGCTGGATCGCGGATCAGTGCCCGCAGGACGCGAACGTCATCATCGCGGGGGACTTCAACGCCACCCTCGATCACATGGGCTCCCTCGCCGCGGGAGACGGCGACCTGGGGTACTGCCACGACGCGGCGGCCTCGACGGGCAACGGCGGCGTCGGCACCTGGCCGACCGACGTGCCGTCGCTGCTGTCGGCGCCGATCGATCACGTGATGCACTCGGACGCGTGGCGCGCGACCGGATCCATCGTGCTCACGAACCTGGACGGCGCGGGCGGCGACCACCGTCCGCTGGTCGTGCAGCTCGAGCCCGTCGGCTGACGTCAGCCGCGGCGCCGACGGACGAGGCGCAGGATGAGCCGCCAGCCGATCAGCAGCACCGCGAGCGTGATCGTCGCGACGATGAGGAAGGGCACGGCCGCCGTGCCGCCCGACACCACGCGCAGCACCATCCCGACCACGAGCGTGCCGATCCACGCGATCACGCCGGCGAGGACGTCCGCCGCGGGCGTGCGCGCCAGCAGGATCGCGACCCAGCCGACGACGAGTGCGACGAGGAAGGGCCAGGCGCTGCCGAGGAACCCCTCGAAGAACGGCTCGCCGTGCGCCGAGCGCCCGATCACGAGGAAGACGAGCACGAGCACGACGTCGATCGCGAACGCGACGGCCGGGTGCACGGTGCGGGGCTGAACTGCCATGCCCTCCAGCCTAGGATCGCGACGAGGAGACCCCCGGCTACCGTCCTGGTCGTCGATCCGGACCCCCGAGCGCGGCTCGGCGTGCGGTGACAGACTGGTGACATGAGCGACACGCAGGCGAAGACCGACACCGAGCAGCAGCCGCGGGGCGTGACGAACCGCCGTCAGCCCTACCCGCAGGGGTTCCTCGACACGATCTCGGAGGGCTGGGCGGAGCGCCCCGAGCAGCTCCCGCCGCTGCGCGAGCAGGCCTCGTACGCCGCCGCCCGCCGCGCCGCCGTCTCCGACGCCTTCCCGGGCAAGCGCCTCGTCATCCCGGCCGGTCCCCTCAAGCAGCGCAGCAACGACACCGACTACCCGTTCCGCGTGCACTCGGCGTTCGCGCACCTCACCGGCTGGGCGAACGACTCCGAGCCCGACTCGGTGCTCGTGTTCGAGCCGACCGACGCCGGACACGACGTCACGCTGTACTTCCGCGAGCGCGCCGACCGCACCACGGCCGAGTTCTACTCCGACGCGACGATCGGCGAGTTCTGGATCGGACCGCGCCCCGCGCTGCCCGGCGTCGCGGGCGAGCTGGGACTTCCGACCGCCCACATCGACACGTTCGAGACGCGCGAGGGCGACCTGGTCGTCGACCTGGACGAGGACCTGACCCGCTTCGTCTCCGAGCTGCGCCTGCGCAAGGACGAGTACGAGATCGCGCAGATGCGCCTCGCGGTGGAGGTCACGGCGGCGGGCTTCGACGACATCGTCCGGGAGCTGCCCCGCATCATCGAGCACCCGCGGGGCGAGCGCGTCGTCGAGGGCGTGTTCCACCAGCGCGCCCGCAGCGACGGCAATTGGGAGGGTTACGACACGATCGCCGCGTCGGGTCCGCACGCCTGCTACCTGCACTGGACCCGCAACGACGGCGCCGTATTGCCGGGCGACCTGATCCTGATCGACGCCGGCGCCGAGGTGGACAGCCTCTACACCGCCGACATCACGCGCACGCTGCCCGTGAACGGCACGTTCACGCCGATCCAGCGCAAGATCTACGAGACCGTGCGCGAGGCCGCCGACGCCGCGTTCGCCGCCGCCAAGCCGGGCGTGAAGTTCCGCGCCGTGCACGAGGCCGCCATGGACGTGCTGGCGCGCCGCACCGCCGAGTGGGGGCTGCTGCCGGTCACCGCCGAGGAGGCACTGGACGCCGACCGGGGCGGGCACCACCGCCGGTACATGGTCCACGGCACGAGCCACCACCTCGGCATCGACGTGCACGACTGCGCGCAGGCCCGTCGCGAGATGTACTACAACGGCGTGCTGGAGCCCGGCATGGTCTTCACGATCGAGCCCGGGCTGTACTTCCAGATCGACGACGTCACGGTGCCCGAGGAGTACCGCGGCATCGGCGTGCGCATCGAGGACGACATCCTGATGACCGAGGACGGCCCCGTCAACCTGTCCGCGGACATCCCGCGCACGGCCGACGAGATCGAGGCGTGGATCGCCCGGCTGAACCCCGGTCGTTGAGCGGAGAGTGACGCATCGCGTCGAGACGGCCCGACGTCGCCGGACCTGCGAATCCGGTCCGCCGGGCCGTCTCGACGCGGCATCCACTCAGCGGACGGGCGCGTCCACGAAGCGCGACAGGATGGGTGCGAGCTCGGCACCGATCACGTCGGCGGGGCGTCTGCGGCCCTTGACCTCGAACGAGTGGTTGCCGCCCTCGATCCACTCGACCGTGGCGTCCCGGCACGTCGCCACGACGTCGCGGAACTGCTCGAGCGGCTGGATGAACGGGTCGAGGTCGCCCTCGAGGAACAGCTGCGGCTGAGCGACCGACGGCAGGTGCTCGGCGCGGGGCTTCTCGGGCTTGCCCGGCGGGTGCAGCGGATACCCGAGGTACGCGAGCGTGCGCACGGGGAGGCCGCCCTCCGCGGCCGCCATCGACGCCATCCGGCCGCCGTACGACTTGCCCGCCGCGTGAACCGGCAGACCGGCCTCGGCCGCGTGATCGACCACCGTGCGCCACGCCGTGACGGCGTCGCCCGGGCGGCCCGGCATCCGCCTCCCCGCCTCCACGTACGCGAAGTTGAACCGGATCACGGTGATGCCGTCGTCCGCGAGAGCGCGCGCGAGTCCCGCGAGGAACGGGTGCCGCATGCCGGCTCCGGCCCCGTGCGCGAGCACCAGCACGGCCCGTGCGTCATCGGCCGTGTCCGTCGCGACCGAGATGTCGACGGGTCCGCTGGCGAGCGGGACGGTGAGCGTGCTTTCGGGCGCGCTCACGCGCGGTCGGAGTCCCGGGGCTCGCCCTGCGGGGGCTGGCCGGAGGGCTCATCGCCCGACGCGTCGTTCTCCGGGCTCCAGCCCTGCCCCTGTGCCGGCGGCGTCTGCGCGTCCGGGTCCTGGGGCGTCTCGGGACGCGTGACGGGCGGCGCGGGCGGCTGGGTCGGCGGAACGGGCTGCTGGGCCGGCGGTGCGGGTCGCTCGGTCGGCGGAACCGGCGGCACCGGGTCGACGCGCACGCCGTAGCGCGGCGGCTCCTGCGGCGCCGGGGGCGCGGGCGGGGTCACGACCTGCGTCGCGGGGCGAGCGGGCGCGGACCCGCCGCCCAGCACCTGCCGCGCCTTGCCGACGCTGCGCGACTGCACGGTGACGTCGTAGTGCTCGGCCGAGACCTGCATGACGCTGGCGAAGTCGCGGCGCCGGCGCAGGATCGAGTACGCGATCAGGCGGAACAGCATGCCGAGCGCGATGCCCACGAGCAGCACGCCCGCGAACGTCGAGATCGGCAGCCCGGGCGTCCAGATCACCACCATGGCCGCGAACAGCAGGCCGAGCAGCACGCCGTTCACGGCGCCCGACCACGCCGCCTGGGCGTAGCCGAGGCGGCCCGTGACCTTCTCGACCGACCGGAGCGCGGTGCCGACGATCGCGATGTCGGCCGCGGGCACCTCCGCCGCGATCAGCTTCGAGACCGCCTTCTGCGCCTGGTCGTACTCCTTGAAGCTCGCGACGGTCTCACCGATCTCGAACGGCCTGTTCAACCCGCTCACCATGCTCATGCGCGCCATTCTCGCACGCGCGTGCGACGCGCTCGCGGTGGTGCAGCGGCATCCGTCGGCACCGCGCGCGACGGATCGGCGTGCGGGGCACGCGGACTACGCTGGGGGCATGAGCACGCAGAGGGTTTTCGCGGCGCGCCTTGCCGGCTGCCCCGTCTTCGACCCCGCGGGCGACCGGCTCGGCAAGGTCCGGGACGTCGTCGTCGTGTACCGAAGTAGCGCGGCGCCCCGCGTGATCGGTCTGGTGTGCGAGATCCCCGGTCGGCGTCAGGTGTTCGTCAACATCGGACGCGTCACCTCCATCTCGTCGGGCCAGGTCATCACGACCGGGCTGATCAACGTGCGCCGCTTCCAGCCGCGCGCCGACGAGGTGCGCGTGCTGGCGGAGGTCGTCGGCCGCCGCGTGCACTTCGTCGACGGCAGCGGGTCCGCCGTGATCGAGGACGTCGCGATCGAACCGAACCGGGTGGGCGAGTGGGCGATCGGCCAGCTGTTCCTGCGCAAGCCGAAGACGAGCGCCTCGCCCTTCGCGAAGGGCCCCACGACGTTCGCGACCTGGAGCGAGGTGCGCGAGCAGCACACGCCGGGCCAGGCCCAGTCGGCCGAGGCGCTGGCCGCGAGCTACGCCGAGCTGCGTCCCGCCGACCTCGCAAACACGCTGCTGGATCTGCCGGAGGAGCGGATGATCGAGGTCGCCGAGGAGCTCTCGGACGAGCGCCTCGCCGATGCGCTCGAGGAGATGCCCGAGGAGGAGCAGGCGCACATCCTCGAGAAGCTCGGCGACGAGCGCGCGGCCGATGTCCTCGACGCGATGGACCCCGACGACGCCGCCGACCTGCTCGCCGAGCTCGAGCCCGAGCGCTCGGAGGAGCTGCTGCAGCTCATGGAGCCCGAGGAGGCCGAGGACGTCCGCATGCTGCTGCGCTACGGCGCGGACACGGCGGGAGGCCTCATGACTCCCGAGCCGATCATCATGTCGGCCGACGCCACGATCGCCGAGGCGCTCGCGACCATCCGCCGTCATGAGCTGCACCCGGCGCTCGCGGCGAGCGTGTTCGTCACGCTGCCGCCGTACGAGACCCCGACGGGCCGCTTCCTCGGCGCCGTGCACTTCCAGCGCATGCTGCGCTATCCGCCGCACGAGCGGATCGGCGCCATCCTGGACGACACGATCGACCCCATCCCCGTCACCGGTTCGGCGGCGGAGGTCGCCCGTCGCCTGGCCAGCTACGACCTCGTGTCGCTGCCGGTCGTGGATCAGGCGCGCCGCCTGGTGGGCGCGATCAGCGTGGACGACATGCTGGACTACCTGCTTCCCGACGACTGGCGCTCGCAGGACGCCGATGCGCCGCTGCCCGCCGCGCCCGCGACGGGCTCGATCCCGACGGTGAGGCGGGCATGATGGCCTCCCGCGACATGTCCCGCCCCGAGGCCGTGCGGGGCCGCTCGCCGATGCTCGCCTCCCCCGCGCCGCGGAACCGCGACCGCTTCGGGCGGGCGACCGAGTGGATCGCGCGCGCGATGGGCACGCCCACGTTCCTGATCGCGCTCACGCTGTTCGTCGCGCTCTGGATGGTGTGGAACTCCGTGACCCCGGAGGGCCTGCGGTTCGACTCGGCCGACCTCGGCTTCACGGCACTGACGCTCGCGCTGTCGCTCCAGGCGTCGTATGCCGCGCCGCTCATCCTGCTCGCGCAGAACCGGCAGGATGACCGCGACCGCGTGCAGATCGAGCAGGACCGGCAGCGGGCAGAGCGCAATCTCGCCGACACCGAGTACCTGGCGCGCGAGATCGTGGCGCTGCGGCTGGCGCTCGGCGATATGCAGGAGCGCGCCGTGAGCCGCGAGGTGCTGCGCGAAGAGCTGCGGGCGATGCTCGAAGAGCTCGACCAGCGCGACTCCGAGCGCGTGGACGAGGAGAAGTGACGGACGGCACGGATCTCGTCGGCCGGGTGCGGGAGGCGGTCGGCCGCGTGTCCGACCCCGAGCTGCGCCGCCCGCTCGCCGAGCTCGACATGGTGCGCGGCGTCGACGCCGAGGGCGCGGATGTGCGGGTCGGCATCGCGCTGACGATCGTCGGCTGTCCCGCGGCGGATCGCATCGAGGCCGACGTGCGGCACGCGGCCGAGTCGGTGGCGGGCGTGGGCACCGTGACGATCGACGTGGGCGTCATGACCCCCGCCGAGCGGCAGGCGCTGACCTCGCGGCTGCGCCCGGCGCGCGGGATGCCCTTCGGACCCGACTCGCTCACGCGCGTGATCGCCGTCACGAGCGGCAAGGGCGGCGTCGGCAAGTCGACGGTCACAGCCAATCTCGCGGTCGCGCTGGCGCAGCGCGGACTGTCGGTGGGCCTCGTGGACGCCGACGTGCACGGCTTCTCCATTCCGCCGCTGCTGGGGCTCGCGAAGGACGGGGAGATCGCCCAGCCGACGCGCGTCGACCAGCTCATGCTGCCGCCCGTCGCGCACGGCGTGAAGGCGATCTCGATCGGGATGTTCCTGCAGGACGACGGCACGGGATCCGGCGCCCGCACGGGCGCGGTCGCATGGCGCGGGCCGATGCTGCACCGCACGGTGCAGCAGTTCCTCACCGACGTGTACTTCGGCGACCTCGACGTGCTGCTGCTCGACATGCCGCCCGGCACGGGAGACGTCGCGATCTCGGTCGGGCAGCTGCTCCCCCACGCCGACGTGCTGGTGGTCACGACGCCGCAGGCGGCAGCCTCCGACGTCGCGGTGCGCAGCGGTCTCGTCGCGCGACAGACCGGCCAGCGCGTGATCGGCGTGGTCGAGAACATGGCCGCGATGACCCTTCCCGACGGCACCGTGATGGATCTGTTCGGCTCGGGCGGCGGCGCCGACGTCGCGGCCGCCCTGTCGGCGGAGGGGCAGGACGTCCCCGTGCTCGCGTCGATCCCGCTCAGCCCGGCGCTGCGCGCCTCGGGAGACGCGGGCGATCCGATCGTCGTCGCCCACCCCGAGGACGCCGCGGCGGCCGAGATCGCGCGCCTCGCCGAGCGCATCGCCTCGCAGCCGCGGCGCCTCGCCGGTCGCCGGCTTCCCGTGACACCGCGCTGAGGCGATGCTGAGGGGCGGCCATGGAGGGTGACACGTTGCAGCGGTACGCCAGGGACCGCGCCGAGGAGCTCCCGGGTGCCGGTCTCGAGCACCCGTTCGGACCGGAGTGGGACGTGTTCAAGGTTCGGGACAGGGTCTTCATGCTGCTGACCGAGGTCACGGGCGAGCCGATCGTGACCGTCAAGGCGGCGCCGCAGGATGGCGAAGCGCTCCGCGCGGAGTATGACGACATCACCCCGGGCTATCACATGAACAAGCGGCACTGGATCACCCTTCGTCCGGGCGGACGTCTGCAGAAGCACATCGTTGAGGAGTTGGTGACGGAGTCCTACCTGCTCGTGGTGGAGAAGCTGCCGAGAGCTCGGCGGCCGGTGGATCCGGACACGTTCGGGAGGAGCGGCCGGTGACCTTCTCCAGCGAGGACGTGCAGCCGACCCCGCGCCATCGGCGCGACGACGATCCTGAGCGACCGGACTCAGGTGGCCTCGGCGTCGAAGGGCGGCGGTGCCTCGGCCGTGAAGGTGTGCCGCACCATCGGCCCTGAGGGGCGCGGAGGCGCGATCACGGGCGCCGGCGGGGCGGGCGCCGGCTCGTCGTCCTCCAGCAGGGCCTCGCGGATGATGCGACGCGGATCGTACTGACGCGGGTCGAGCTTGCGCCAGTCGACCTCGTCGAACTCGGGGCCCATCTCGTCGCGCACGCGGCTCTGGGCGCCCCGCGCGAAGTCCCGCACGCGCTTGACGGTCCTCGCCAGCATCTCGGCGTAGCGCGGCAGCCGCTCGGGCCCGATCAGGAGTGCGGCGATCACACCGATCAGCAGCACCTTCTCGAAGGTGAGCCCGAAGAACATGGCCTCCAGCCTACCGGCCGCGCCTGTCCGGTCCGCGCGCGCGGCGACCGTACGCTGGTGGATGATCCAGGAGGTGTCAATGAGCGAGCATGACGCGATCGCGCGCTTCGCACGGGAGACGGTCGTCGAGCCGGAGCACATCGCGAAGGCACGTCAGCACGCGCTCGAGCTCGGGGCCGCGCCCATCAGCGCGGGCGTCGGCGCGCAGTGCGCCGTGATCGCGGCGGCGACCGACGCGCGCTCGATCATCGAGATCGGCACGGGAGCGGGGGTGTCCGGCCTCTGGCTGCTGCACGGCGCCCCGAGGGCCGTGCTCACGACCATCGACAACGAGCCGGAGCACCTCGCCGCGGCGCGTCAGGCCTTCACGCAGTCGCGCATCCCCTCCTCGCGCGTGCGCCTCATCACGGGCCGCGCGGCCGACGTCCTGCCCCGCATGAACGAAGCGTCATACGACATCGTGCTCGTGGACGCCGATGCGGAGAACACGCTCGAGTACGTCGAGCACGCGCTGCGGCTCGCGCGCTCCGGCGGGACCGTCCTCGTGCCGCGTGTGCTGAACGGGAGGGTGGCGGATCCCGTCGCGCGCGACGCGGTGACGACCGCGTACCGCACGCTGCTGCAGGAGACGCAGGCATCCCCGGCCGTCATCCCGGCGATCTCCACGATCGGAGAGGGCCTGCTGCAGCTCACGACCGTCGCGGAGTGAGCACACGAAAGAGGTCCGGACCCCCACGGGGATCCGGACCTCTCGAAGTCATCCGTGGCGGCTCAGGCGCCGACGACCTCGCCGAGAACGCCGTAGAGCTCCTTGGCCTCGTCGTCGTTGACCGAGACGACCAGACGGCCGCCGCCCTCGAGCGGAACGCGCACGATGATCAGGCGCCCCTCCTTCACGGCCTCCATCGGTCCGTCACCGGTTCTGGGCTTCATGGCTGCCATCGTGGCTTCCTTTCGTCGAGGTTCCCCCACCGAGTTTACCGGTCGGCGAGTCGGTGGCCCACTTTCGCGACGCTCCTGTACGCGATATCCCGGTAGCCCAGAAGGTCCCCGGTGTCTTCATCACGGCACCTGCCAGTAGGTATTCCCGCTGCCGTACATGAGAGCGATCCAGAGCCACTGACCCGCCAGGCACAGCGCCAGGGCGATCCAGCGCCCGATCCGCGAGCGCGGCGCGGCGCCCCACAGCGGCGACAGCGGCAGCAGCAGCCGGAAGGTGCTCGACTGCGGGAAGAACACCGCGAGCAGGTACAGCACGTAGCTCGCGGCCCAGAGCCGGATCTCCGGGCCGAGCCGCCGCACGGCGGGCGCGAACAGCGCGGCCGCGACGCCGACCACGAGCAGCGCGAGCGCGACGTACCCCAGCCACCCGGGCAGACCCCACAGCGAGAACCACAGCGGCGCCGCGCGGATCCATCCCTCGAGCGGCACGAACGCCTCGATGCCGGGAATCCATCCGCGCCGCCAGGCGAGCTCGGTCTCGAGGTACGCGCTCGGCATGCCGGTCGCGATCGCGGCGAAGATCTGCCACGAGAACCCGACCGCGACCGCGAGCGCGCCGAGCGCGAGGATGTGCAGGATGTGCGCCCCGGGGAGCGGGTCCTCCCGCCGCCGCAGCCAGCGGTGGATGCCGTACAGGCCGAGCAGCAGCGCGAACGCCAGCACGCCGGGGCGCGTGTAACCCATCAGCGGGATCAGCAGATAGAGCCATCCCCAGCGCCGCGCGCTCAGGGCGAGGAGCGCGAGCATCAGGAACGCCAGGAACAGCGACTCGGCGTAGCCGACCTGGAACAGTGCGGCGAGCGGCGCGCTGGCGAACAGCGCCACGGCCCACAGGGCGGCATCCGCCTCGACGCGGCGGGCGAGCAGCGCGTGCAGCGCGAGGCAGGCGATGTAGCCGGCCCCGAGGGAGACGATCAGCGCGCCGATCCCCCACACCCCGAAGCCCAGGACGTTGGCGAGGTGGGCGTAGACGGGCATGAACGCCCACGCGTTCTCGCGCACCACGCCCCGCTCGTCGACGGGCAGCTCCGACGGGTAGCCCTCGAACGCGACGAGCCAGTACCACTGCGCGTCCCAGCCGAGGACGTAGTCGGCGAGCGTCGGATCCGCCCCGAAGCGGGAGTCGGGCGGGGAGCCGGCGGCGACGATGAGCATGATCGCCGTGGTCGCCAGCCGCGCGAGCGCGTAGATCGCGGCGATCCGCGCCGCGACCGGCAGGCCGCGCCATCCGGCGGCGACGCGGCCGACCGGGCTCAGCGCGTCGTGAGCCACGCCCGGAGCCCCCGCTCGACCTCCTCGATCTGCGCGACGGCGACGCGCTCCTCGTCATGGTGCGCGAGCAGCGGGTCGCCGGGGCCGTAGTTCACAGCGGGGACCCCGAGCGCCGAGAAGCGCGCGACGTCGGTCCAGCCGTACTTCGGCTTGGGCGTGCCGCCCACCGCGCGCACGAACTCCTGCGCGAGCGGGGCGTCCAGGCCCGGGCGCGCACCGCCCGACAGGTCGGTGATCTCGACCTCGAAGCCCTCGAACACCTCGCGCACGTGCGCGACCGCCTCGTCGGCCGAGCGGCTGGGCGCGAACCGGAAGTTCACCTCGACCTCGCACAGGTCGGGGATCACGTTCCCCGCGACGCCGCCCGTGATCTTCACGGCGTTGAGGCCCTCGCGGTAGTCGAGCCCGTCGACCGCGATGGTCTCGGGGCGGTAGTCGGCCAGCCGGGACAGGATGGGCGCCGCGCGATGGATGGCGTTCTCCCCGATCCACGCGCGGGCGCTGTGCGAGCGCACGCCGTGCGTGCGGACGACCGCACGGAGCGTGCCGTTGCAGCCGCCCTCGACCACGCCCGCAGTGGGCTCGCCCAGGATCGCGAAGTCGCCCGCGAACAGCTCCGGGCGGTTCACCGCGAGGCGCGTGAGCCCGCTCAGCTCGGCTGCGACCTCCTCGTGGTCGTACCAGAGCCACGTGATGTCGACCGCGGGGTCGGTCAGCTCGGCCGCGAGCTTGAGCTGCACCGCGACGCCGGCCTTCATGTCCACGGTGCCGCGGCCCCAGATGAAGGGCTCGCCGTCGATCTCGATGTCGCGCGTGGGCACGTTGTCGTTGATCGGCACGGTGTCGATGTGCCCGGCGATCACCACGCGCTGAGCACGACCCAGGTGCGTGCGGGCGACGATCGTGTCGCCGTCCCGATGCACATCGAGGTGCGCGAGCGACGCGATCGCGGCCTCGATCTCATCCGCCAGGACCTTCTCCTGATCCGACACGCTCGGGATGTCGCAGATGGCGCGGGTGATGTCGGACGAGGAGGCGGAGAGGTCCAGAGCCATGCGACCAGCCTATTGTCCGAGTGCGCGCCGACCGGACGTCGCGGTCGAGCGCGGCGGTGGCCCGGCCGCGCCAGGACGCCGGAGACGCGACTCAATAGAATCGATCCCATGGGAGACGAACAGCGCTGGGTTTCGGGAGTCGGGCTTGCCACGGTGGCGGCGGACGGCACGGTGCTGGACACCTGGTTCCCCTCGCCCCGCGCGGGGCGGGCGGGCGACCTGGCGGACGACGTCGAGCGACTGGACGGCCTCGCGGCTCCCGACGACCGCCGCAACGTGTCGATGGAGGTCGTGACGCTCGAGATCGACCTGGATGCGGCTCCCGCGTCGACCTCGGATGCGTATCTGCGCCTGCACGCGCTGTCGCACCGCATCGTGCGTCCCAACGAGCTGAACCTCGACGGCATCTTCTCGCACCTGCCGAACGTCGCCTGGACGAACGCCGGCCCCATGCACCCGGACGATGCGATCCGCCTGCGCCCCTACCTCCAGCGAGACGGCGTGCAGATCGCGTCGCTCGACAAGTTCCCCCGCCTGACCGACTACGTCGCGCCCGTGGGCGTGCGGATCGCCGACGCCTCGCGCGTGCGTCTGGGTGCGTACCTCTCCCCCGGCACCGTGGTGATGCACGAGGGCTTCGTCAACTTCAACGCCGGAACGCTCGGCGCCTCGATGATCGAGGGCCGCATCTCGCAGGGCGTCGTGATCGGGGACGGATCGGACATCGGCGGCGGATCGTCGATCATGGGCACCCTCTCGGGCGGCGGCAAGCACCGCGTGTCGTTCGGCGAGCGCTCGCTGCTCGGCGCGAACGCGGGCGTCGGCATCTCGATCGGCGACGACTGCGTCGTGGAGGCGGGTCTCTACATCACGGCCGGCACGAAGATCCTGCTCGTGGACGAGCCGCCCGCCGAGGACAGCTCGCCGCGCGTCGCGAAGGGCGCCCAGCTGTCGGGATCCAGCGGCCTGCTCTACATCCGCAACTCGCTCACGGGCGCGATCGAGGCGCGTCGCCGCACCGGCGTCGGCGTCACCCTGAACAGCGCGCTGCACTGATCCCGAGGGACGTCTCGGCCGTTTCGACTCCCTCGCTGCGGTCGGTCGCTCAGCGAGCAGAAGGCAGACGGGCGCGAGCGCAGCGCGGCGAAACCGCGCACCATGCAGAAAGGCCGCAACCCCGTCGGGTTGCGGCCTTTCTCGTGGAACCGGATCAGGCGGTCGGGTAGCTGCGCTCGGGCGAGCCCGTGTAGAGCTGCTGCGGGCGGCCGATCTTGGTCTTGCCGTCCTGGTGCAGCTCGCGCCAGTGGGCGAGCCAGCCCGGCAGGCGGCCGATCGCGAACAGCACGGTGAACATGCGCGTCGGGAAGCCCATCGCCTTGTAGATCACGCCCGTGTAGAAGTCGACGTTCGGGTAGAGGCGACGCTCGCGGAAGTAGTCGTCCTCCAGCGCGATCTCCTCGAGCTCCTTGGCGAGGTCGAGCAGCGGGTCGTGCACGCCGAGCTGGTCGAGCACCTCGTCGGCCGACTGCTTGACGATCGTCGCGCGCGGGTCGTAGTTCTTGTAGACGCGGTGCCCGAAGCCCATCAGCTTCACGCCCTCGTCCTTGTTCTTGACCTTCTCGACGAAGCGCTTGACGCCCTGGCCGGACTCCTGGATCTGGCCCAGCATCGTCAGGACGGCCTCGTTCGCGCCGCCGTGCAGCGGGCCCGACAGGGCGTGGATGCCCGCCGAGATCGAGGCGAACTGGTCGGCGCCGGTCGAGCCGACCAGGCGCACGGTCGAGGTCGAGGCGTTCTGCTCGTGGTCCTCGTGCAGGATCAGCAGGCGCTCGAGCGCGCGGGACATCACGGGGTCGACCTGGTAGTCCTCGCTGCGGACGCCGAAGTTCAGCTTGAGGAAGTTGTCGACGAAGCTCAGCGAGTTGTCCGGGTACAGGAAGGCCTGACCGACGCTCTTCTTGTGCGCGTACGCCGCGATGACCGGCAGCTTCGCGAGCAGGCGGATCATGTTGAGCTCGACATGCTCGGGATTGTTCGGGTCGGACTCGTTCTCGTAGTAGGTCGACAGCGCCGAGACGCCGGACGACAGCACGGCCATCGGGTGCGCGGTGTGCGGCAGCGCCGTGAAGAAGCGGTCCTTGAGGTCCTCGTGCAGCAGCGTGTGGTGACGGATCTTGTCGTCGAACTCGGCGAGCTGGTCGGCCGTCGGCAGCTCGCCGTAGATCAGCAGCCAGGCCACTTCGAGGTAGCTGGAGTGGGTCGCGAGCTGGTCGATCGGGTAGCCGCGGTAGCGCAGGATGCCCTTGTCGCCGTCGATGAAGGTGATGTCCGAGGCGGTCGCCGCGGTGTTCACGAAGCCGTAGTCGAGCGTGGTGAAGCCGGTCTGACGCGTCAGCGTCGAGACGTCGATGCTGGGCGCCCCGTTCGTGGCCGGCAGGACCGGCAGTTCGACGGTCTTGTCACCGACGGTGAGTGTGGCCTTCTCGGGCAGCTGTCCCGCGTCGCTCACGGCGCCTCCTTGCGATTGCTCGTCGCGAATTGTGTCGCGTCCCTGGGAGTCGGCACGCCGGAGTCGTTCACACCGGCGCACCGCTGGGCGGCGCCCCGGTATGCCGGGACGGCCTCGTACAGCCTATCCGCCGCGCAGGTCACCTGTGACACCCGCCCAAGTCGGCGTCGATCCGTTGACAGATCCGACAGATCCGGCGTCAGGAAGCCCGCAGGCGTGCGGCGGCGGCCGCGATCCGCTCGTCGCTCGCCGTGAGCGACAGCCGCACGTGCTGCGGGAAGAACGGGCCGTAGAAGACACCGGGCCCGGCGAGAATGCCCAGGTCGGCGAGGCGCCCCATCGACTCCCAGGCGTCGCGCCCCTCGGTCGCCCACAGGTACAGACCCGCCTCGCTGCGGTCGATCGTGAAGCCCGCGGCCTCGAGGGCCGGGCGCAGGATGTCGCGGCGTGCGCGATAGCGCTCCTTCTGCTCCGCGACGTGCGCGTCATCGGCCAGGGCGACCGCCATGGCGTGCTGCACGGGTCCGGGCGGCATCAGGCCGAGGTGCTTGCGCGCCGCGAGCAGGTCGCCCACGATGCGCGCGCAGCCCGCGAGGAAGGCGGCACGGTATCCGGCGAGGTTCGACTGCTTGCTCAGCGAGTACACGCTCAGGACGTTCGCGCGGCTGTCGCCGATCACGCGCGGATCGAGGATGCTCGGCACCGGCTCGGCGTCCCACGGGGCGTCCCAGCCCAGCTCGGCGTAGCACTCGTCGCCCGCGATCACGGCGCCCAGCTCACGCGCACGGGCGACCGCGCGGCGCAGCTCGTCGACGTTCCACACCCGGCCGTCGGGATTGCCGGGAGAGTTGATCCAGATGAGCCTGGTGCCCTCGGGCCACTCGGCGGGCTCGTCCGAGGCGAGAGGCGTGGCACCCGCGACGCGGGCCCCGACCTCGTAGGTCGGGTACGCGGCACGCGGATGCACGACGACGTCCCCCTCGCCCAGCCCGAGCAGCGTCGGCAGCAGCGCGACGAGCTCCTTGGACCCGATCGTGGGAAGGACGTTGCGCGGCTCGAGGCCCGTCACACCGCGGCGGCGCGCGAACCAGTCGACGATCGCCTCCCGCAGCTGGGGTGTGCCGACCGTCTGGGGGTACGCGTGCGCATCCGTCGCCTCCGCGAGCGCGCGGCGCACGACATCCGGCGTCGGATCGACGGGCGATCCGATCGACAGGTCGCAGATCCCGTCGGCGTGGGCTCGGGCCCGGTCGGCGTAGGGGGCGACGGCGTCCCAGGGGTAGTCGGCGAGGTCCTTGACGCTCACGACGCGCTCAGTGGGCGTCGCCCTGCGGAGGCAGGGCCGCGATGATCGGGTGGTCCTTCGGGATCACGCCGACCTTGGCGGCGCCGCCCGGCGATCCGATCTCGTCGAAGAACTCGACGTTCGCCTTGTAGTAGTCCTGCCACTCGTCCGGCAGGTCGTCCTCGTAGTAGATCGCCTCGACGGGGCACACCGGCTCGCAGGCGCCGCAGTCCACGCACTCGTCGGGGTGGATATAGAGGCTGCGCTCACCCTCGTAGATGCAGTCGACCGGGCACTCGTCGATGCACGCGCGGTCCTTGACGTCCACACACGGAAGGGCGATCACATAAGTCACGGATCGATTCTACGCGCCCTCGCGGGGTCGTCTCCGGACGCGCCGGTGTCGCCGGCGCCCGGCCGCGGCGTCGTCCGCAGCCGCGAGAGATCGGGCCACGCGCCGACCAGCAGCACGACGCCCGTGACGGCGTAGGTCCACACGATCCCGAGGGGGAACTCGCCCTCGGCCGGCTGCGGCACGACGACGGATCCGCCGGGACCCTGCCCCGAGAACAGCAGCAGGGTCGCGAGCATCCCGAGCCCGCCGATCCAGGTGATCCACCGATGCGGGAAGAGCAGCCGCAGCCCGACCAGCAGGGCCGCGCACCCGATCAGCGCCAGGACCAGGCCGACCGGCAGCACGCCGAGCGTGAACGAGTGCGCGATCGTGCCGGCGATGCCGAAGACCGCGCCCGTGACCGCGGCGACCACGCCGAGCAGGATCCGCTGGGGCAAGGACGCGCGCATCCGTCAAGGGTATCCCGCCGGGCGTCCGCCGCCGGGCGGCCTCCTAAGCGGCCCAGCCGAGCAGCCGCAGCAGCGCCGCCACGGCGGCCGCGGCGACGACCACGACGAGGAACGACGCGCGCAGCCACAGCAGGATGCCGGCGACCACGAGGGCGGGCACACGCGCGTCGATCACCACCGCCATGCCGGATCCGACCGTCTGCACCGCGACGAGCGCGCCCAGCAGCGCCACGGTCAGCAGGTCGGTGATGCGCGCCGGGCGCTCGCGCTCGAGCCATCCCGCCGGGACGAGATACCCGCCCAGCTTGAGCGCGACGCAGATCACGGCGGCGAGCAGGATCGCGGTCCACATCGTCATGGGACGCGCTCCTCTCCCCGGCCGAGCCAGTTGAACCAGCCGACGAGGATCGCCACGAGCGCCGCGATCAGGACGGGCATGCCCGGCATGAGCCAGGGCGTGAGACTCGCGGCCACGACCGCCGCGGCGATGCCGACCGCGACGGCCTGACGGGAGCGCAGCCGCGGCCACAGCAGGGCGAGGAACGCCGCGGCTGCGGCCGCGTCGAGCCCGTAGGCGCGCACATCACCCAGGACGTCACCGAGCAGCGCTCCGGCGAGCGTGGCCACATTCCAGCCCAGGTAGATGCCGAGGCCCGTGACCCAGAAGCCGATCCGGCGCGCACGCGGCTCGGTGTGCGCGAGCGCGACCGCCGTGGACTCGTCGATCGTGAACTGCGCTGCCGCGATCCGATGCCACCACGACAGCCCCACGACCGGATTCATCCGCACCGCGTAGGCGACGTTGCGCACGCCGAGCAGCGCGGCGGATGCGATCGCCGAGGGCGCCGCCGCGAGCCCGCCCGATGCGATCACGCCGATGAAGGCGAACTGCGATCCGCCCGTGAACATCAGCAGGCTCAGCACACACGTCTGCCACACGTCGAGCCCCGCCGCGACGGCGAGAGCGCCGAATGAGACGCCGTAGGCCCCGGTAGCGATCGACACGGCGACACCCTGGCGCCAGGCACTGCGCTCCTCGGCGGTGCGGGAGCGGCCGGACGGCCCTGTTCGCTCCGCTGAACGCATGAACATCATTCTGAACGCGGACCAACCCGTCCGTCAAGACGAACGATTGTTTGACACACTGAACGCATGGAGGACCTCCGGCCGCGCATCGCCCGCACGCTCCGCAGAGAGCGCGAGTCGGCCGGACTGTCCGTCTCCGAACTCGCCCGCCGCGCCGGCATCTCGAAGGCGACCGTCTCGCAGCTGGAGAACGGCGCCGGCAACCCCAGCGTCGAGACGCTCTGGGCTCTCGGCGTCGCCCTCGGCGTGCCGTTCGCCGTCCTCGTCGATCAGCAGGCGAACGCCCCCACGCTCATCCGCGCGAGCGAGCACACCGGCGTGCCGTCGGCCGCGGCCGCCTACAACGCGACGCTCCTGTCCGCCTCTCCCCCGGGCGCCCGCCGCGACGTGTATCTGATCCGCGCCGAACCCGGCGAGCCGCGCCGCTCGGATCCGCATCACACGGGAACCACCGAGCACGTCATCCTGCTCTCCGGCCGCGGCGCGATCGGACCGGCGGACGCACCCGTCGAGCTCCTCCCCGGGGACTACCTCGCGTACGCCGGCGACGTGCCCCACGTGTTCGAGGCGCTCGAGCCGGGCACGAGCGCCGTGCTCATCTCCGAGCTGCGCTGATCCGCCCGGCGCCCGCGGTCACCGCTCGAAGCGCGCCGCGTCGCCACCCGCGACGGCCTGCCGGATGCGCTTGCGCATCTCCGCGCTCACGTCGTCGAGATCGTCCAGCCGGCGCCACAGCGCCTCGGTGTTCTCGCCGTCGGCGGGATGCGGCTCTCCCGAGACGTACCGGCAGCGGAACACCAGGTCGAGGTACTGGGCCCGGTCGCCGTTGTCGTACTGCATGGGCGGCAGGGCGTGCACCCATACGAGCGCCTCGACCTCGGCGACGATGCCCGCCTCCTCGAGCACTTCGCGCTCGGCGGCGATCGCCGGCTCCTCGCCCGGATCGATGATGCCCGTCACGGGGGTGAGCCGGGCGTTGTCCGCGCGCCGCACGAGCAGCACCTCGTCGCCGCGCACCACCACGGCCGTCACCCCTGTCAGCCACAGCAGATCGGTCCCGATCTTCTCGCGCAGAGTGAGGACGAACTCGGGTGTGGGCATACGCGCCAGCCTAGGCGCGCTTCGCCCGCTCGCCGAGCGTCGGCAGCACCGCGCCGACGCCGGCCGCCGCGGCGAGGAGGAACGCGATCCCGAAGCCCGCTCCCGCCGCCAGGGCGCCGAGCACCGCAGCGCCCACGGCCTGCCCCAGCACCAGCACGATGAACAGGAGCGCGGTCCCCGTCGCCGCGCGCCGCACATCGATCTCGGTCGTCCAGGCGATGAGGGCGCCGCTGCCGGCCGTGTACGACCAGCCGAAGACCAGGCACGCGGCGATCGCGAGGGGCAGCACTGACGGCGCCGCGCCCAGCAGCGCTGTCGCGCCGGCGACGCCGCCCGTCGTGACGGCCCAGGACGACCGCGGCGACAGTCGGGACATCGGACGCACGGTCGCCACCACGGCGGCGCCTCCGGCGCCCAGCACGATCCAGGCGACCACGGAGAGCACGGTGGGCGCTCCCGCCTCGACGAGGAGTCCGCGTCCGGAGATCCACACCGCCGCGGATGCCACGCCCATGAGGAACGCCGCGGTGATCACCCCGAGGTGCGCCCGGAGCCATGCCAGGGGAAGACCCCCGCGCGGCTCGGCATCTGGGGAGACGCGCCTGTCGAGTGCGAGGACGCTGCCCGCGGCGGCGACCGTCACGACGGCCGCGACCACCCAGGCCCGCCGCCAGTCGGGCAGAAGCGCCAACGCGAGCATCCCGGCAAGGACCAGCCCGGGGCCGGTGCCCGCGTTCACCACGCTCTGGCCGCTCTCCCGCGCGTGCGGTCGCAGATTCCGCTGGAGGATCGCGACCATCGCGGGCGACGCGAGGCCCGCACCCGTGGAGGCGAGCACCGCCCACGCGGCGAAGGACGGGAATGCGCCGGCGAGCGCCATCCCCGCTGCACCCGCGCCCGCCGTCCCGCCCGCCGCGGCGACGAGCAGCCGGGCATGACGACCGCCCAGCACGAGGCCCGCCGCGGCGCCCACGCAGTAGAGAACCGACGCCCCGGCGGACACCGCCCCCGCCGCGGCGGCGTCGAAGCCGAGGTCGCGCTGGACATCGGGAAGGAGCAGCCCGTAGGAGAGGCGCACCAGGCCGTAGGTCGCCGCGATGAGCGTCGCCCCCGCGACGATCAGGCCGATCCCGGTCGCCGAACTAAACGAAAACGTGCGTTTCACATTCATCCCGCTTAGGGTACCGGCATGGGGATCCGGGCTCGCACCGAGCAGAAGCTGCTGGACGCCGCCGACGAGCTGCTGTTCTCGCGCGGCATCGTCGCCACGCCGATCGACGCCATCACCGAGCGCGCCGGCGTGTCCGCCGCCACGCTGTACCGCGGCTACGCCAGCAAGGAGGCGCTGCTGGCCGCGGCACTCGAGCGCCGGCAGCGCGCGTGGGTGGAGACCTGGGATCGCGCCGTCGAGCGGGCCGATTCCGCCGCCGGTCGCCTGCTCGCCGTGTTCGACGCGCTCGACGATTTCCGCGAGCGCGCGGACGGTGCCCGGTGGTGCGCGTTCCTCGGCACCGCGGCCGAGTACGCCGATCCTCCGGCCGAGGTCGCCGCGGCCGTGCAGGCGGACACGGACGGCTTCCGCGATCGGCTCACCGCGTTCGCCCGTCCGCTCGCGGGCGACGAGGCGGCGCGGCTCGCCGACGACATCCTGCTCCTCGTCACCGGGGAGCTCGCCATGCGGCTGCGCGACGCGCACCGTCGCTCGGACGCCGCGCGACGGATCGCTCGGGCGCTGATCGACGGCCGGTGAGACGCGGAACGGCCGGATGGCGAACCATCCGGCCGTTCGCGATCACACGGATCAGGCGTTGGCGTCCTGGCGCTTGCGGCGAGCGGCCTCCCGGCCGCGCTCGGTCGCGTCGAGCACGACCTTGCGGATGCGCACGGCCTCGGGCGTGACCTCGACGCACTCGTCCTCGCGCGCGAACTCGAGCGATTCCTCGAGCGACAGCAGGCGCGGCGGCGTCATCGACTCGAAGGAGTCGGCCGTGGCCGAGCGCATGTTGGTGAGCTTCTTCTCCTTGGTGATGTTCACGTCCATGTCGTCGGCGCGCGAGTTCTCGCCGACGACCATGCCCTCGTAGACCTCCTCGGTCGGGCGGACGAAGAACGACATGCGCTCCTGCAGGCCGATGATCGCGAACGGCGTCACGACGCCCGCGCGGTCGGCGACGATCGAGCCGTTCTGGCGGGCCGTGATCTGACCGGCCCAGTCGTCGTAGCCGTGCGAGATCGCGTTCGCGATGCCCGTGCCGCGCGTGACCGACAGGAACTCGGTGCGGAAGCCGATCAGACCGCGCGACGGCACGATGAACTCCATGCGGATCCAGCCGGTGCCGTGGTTGATCATGTTGTCCATGCGGCCCTTGCGGTTCGCCATGAGCTGCGTCACCGCGCCCAGGTGCTCCTCGGGGACGTCGATCGTGAGGTGCTCGTAGGGCTCCTGGACCTTGCCGTCCTCGCCCTTGCGCGTGACGACCTGGGGCTTGCCGACCGTGAGCTCGAAGCCCTCGCGGCGCATGTTCTCGACCAGGATGGCGAGCTGCAGCTCGCCGCGGCCCTGCACCTCCCAGGCGTCGGGGCGGCCGATGTCGTTCACGCGGATCGAGACGTTGCCGATCAGCTCGCGGTCGAGGCGCTCCTTGACCATGCGGGCGGTGAGCTTGTGCCCCTTGACCTTGCCGACCAGCGGCGAGGTGTTGGTGCCGATCGTCATCGAGATCGACGGCTCGTCGACCGTGATCTGCGGCAGCGGGCGGACGTCCTCGGGGTCGGCGATCGTCTCGCCGATCATGATGTCCTCGAAGCCCGCGATCACCGCGATGTCGCCGGGGCCGGCCTTCTCCGCCGGGTAGCGGTCGAGCGCCTTCGTCATCAGCAGCTCGGTGATGCGCGCGTTCTGCGTCGTGCCGTCCTGACGCACCCAGGCGACGGTCTGGCCCTTCTTCAGCTCTCCGTTGAAGACGCGCAGCAGTGCGAGGCGCCCCAGGAACGACGACGAGTCGAGGTTCGTGACCCATGCCTGCAGCGGCGCCTCGTCGTCGTAGGACGGGGCGGGGACGTGCTCGAGGATCGCCTCGAACAGGGGCTCGAGGTCGTCGTTGTCGGGCAGCTCGCCGTTCGCCGGGCGGTTGCGCGACGCGGCGCCGGCACGTCCCGACGCGTACACGACGGGGACGTCGAGCAGCGCGTCGACATCCAGGTCCGGGACGTCGTCCTGCAGGTCGCCGGCGAGACCCAGCAGCAGGTCGTGCGCCTCCTCCTCGACCTCGGCGATGCGCGCGTCGGGGCGGTCGGTCTTGTTGACGAGGAGGATGACCGGCAGCTTCGCCTCGAGCGCCTTGCGCAGCACGAAACGGGTCTGCGGCAGCGGACCCTCGGACGCGTCGACGAGCAGCACGACGCCGTCGACCATCGACAGGCCGCGCTCGACCTCGCCGCCGAAGTCGGCGTGGCCGGGGGTGTCGATCACGTTGATCGTGATCGGGGTGTCGGTGTGGGCACCGTTGTACGTGATCGCCGTGTTCTTGGCGAGGATCGTGATGCCCTTCTCACGCTCGAGGTCGTTCGAGTCCATCGCCCGCTCCTCGACGTGCGCGTGCTCGCCGAAGGAGCCGGTCTGGCGCAGCATGGCGTCCACGAGCGTGGTCTTGCCGTGGTCGACGTGCGCGACGATGGCGACGTTTCGGAGGTCGGAACGGAGGGCGCGCGCCATGAAAGATCCTTAGCTGGAGAAGGCGGGAGAAGTCGAAGGCCCGGAGCCGAGCCTCTCGATACTATCGCGGGCCGCGATCCGGGGCCTGAACGGTGGCCGTAGCCGAGCCTGCCGGGTCAGCCGGCGATGGTGACAGACGCGACGCACGCCACGGCGATGACCGCGGCGGCGACGAGAGACGGGATGTCCCACGAGACCGTGGGACGCGCATCGGGCTGGCGGCCGACCGATGCGTGCAGGCCGCGCATGACGTCGAGCGTGACCTCGGTGTCGTCGGTGCGCCGGCGCCCGGTGCCTCCCCAGCGACGGGAGAACGACCAGGCCTCGACGACGCCCTTGCGACCGCCGGGGCCCGTCGCCGCCGCGTCCGCCGTGAGGTGGAACTCCAGCTGCCAGCGCATCGCGATGTCGTCGACCGTCGACCAGGGCAGCGAGATCGTCCGCAGCACGTTGTGCACGCGCACGCGCTCCTCATCCAGCTCCAGGTGCGGGGCGTAGAGGAAGACGTACACGAACCACACGGGGATGAGCAGCCACGGCGCGATCAGCAGCGCCTGACCCCAGCTCCCCCGCACCACGACGTCGCCGAGCAGGAACAGCACGACCACCGCCACGGCCACGAGCCAGAACGTGCCCGTGGCCGGGCGGAGGACGCGACGACCGGTCACCTCAGTGGCCGGCCAGATTCACCGAGGCGCCCGGGATCGCGTCGAGCAGGCGCTGCGTGTAGGCCTGCTGCGGCGACGCGAAGATCTCGTCGACGGTTCCCTGCTCGACCAGGCGGCCCTGCTCCATGACGCACACCAGGTCGGCCGCGACGCGCACGACGGCGAGGTCGTGCGTGATGAACAGGTACGTCAGGCCCAGCTCGGCCTGGAGCTCGGCGAGGAGCTTCAGGATCTGGTCCTGCACGAGCACGTCGAGCGCCGAGACGGCCTCGTCGAGCACGACGATCGACGGCTTGAGCGCCAGCGCACGCCCGATCGCGATGCGCTGCCGCTGGCCGCCCGAGAGCTCGTTCGGGTAGCGCCACGCGAGCTCTCGCGGCAGCGACACCTGCTCCAGCAGCTCGAACACGCGCTCCTGGCGCGCCTTCTCGTCGCCCCAGCCGTGCACCTTGAGCGGCTCGGCGATCAGGTGGCCGATGCTGCGGAGCGGATCGAGCGACCCGTACGGGTCCTGGAACACGGGCTGCATCCGGCTGCGGAGGTCGAACACGTCCTTGCGGCTCATGGTCGACGTGTCCTTGCCGTCGATCAGGATCTGGCCGCTCGTGACCGTCTCGAGCTGCAGCACCATCTTCGCGACGGTGGACTTGCCCGATCCGGACTCCCCCACCAGCGCGAGCGTCTTGCCGCGCGGGATCTGGAACGAGACGCCGTCGACCGCGCGGAAGGGCTCGCTGCGGAAGCCGCCCTTGCGGATCCGGTACTCCTTCACGAGGTCGCGCACCTCGACCACCGGGTGGGCGTCGGCGACCTCGTCGAGGTGCTCGACGCCGCGCTCCTCCGCAACCGCCTGGATGCGCTGCGACGCCAGGCTCGGCGCCGCCGCGACGAGTCGCTGCGTGTAGGGGTGCTGCGGGTTCTCGAGGATCGTGCGGCTCGGACCGGCCTCGACGATCTCGCCCTGGTTCATCACGATGATGCGGTCAGCGCGATCGGCCGCGAGGCCGAGGTCGTGCGTGATGAAGAGCACGGAGGTGCCCTTGTCGCGCGTGAGCGAGGCGAGGTGATCCAGGATGACGCGCTGCACGGTGACGTCCAGCGCACTCGTGGGCTCGTCGGCGATCAGCAGCTTCGGGTCGGCGGCGAGGCCGATGCCGATCAGGGCGCGCTGGCGCATGCCGCCCGAGAACTGGTGCGGGAACTGGTGCAGGCGGCGCTCGGCGTCCGCGAGACCGGCCTGCTTGAGCACCTCGATCGCGCGGGCGCGGACCTCCCTGCGGCCGCTGGCGAGTCCGTTGGCACGGACCGCCTCCTCGACCTGGAAGCCGATCGACCACACGGGGTTGAGGTTCGACATCGGGTCCTGCGGGACGTAGCCGATCTCGCGACCGCGGATCGACTCCATCTCGCGCCGGCTCGCGCCGGTCAGGTCGACGCCGTCGAGGGTGATCTCACCCTCCGTCACCTTGCCGGTGCCGGGGAGCAGATCGATCACGGCGGCTGCCGTCGTCGACTTGCCGGAGCCCGACTCGCCCACGATCGCCACGGTCTCACCGGGGAAGACGTCCAGGTCGACGCCGTGCAGCACCTGGCGCGCGTTCTTGCCGGTGCCGAAGGAGACCTTCAGCCCGCGGATCTTCAGAAGCGGCTCGGACACGGGATTCTCCTTCGCGGCCGCGCGCAGGTCGGCACGCGTCATCGAGACATCGGATGCGCTCATCGCTGGGCCCTCGCCTTCGGGTCGACCGCGTCGCGCAGCAGCTCGCCGAGCGTGACGAACGCGAGCACGGTGATCGTCAGCGCGAGCGACGGCCAGAACAGCGCCATGGGCGAGGTGCGGATCGACGTCTGCGCCTGGCTGATGTCCGCACCCCACGAGACGCCGCCCAGGCCGACACCGAGGAACGACAGCGTGGCCTCCGCCACGATCGCCTGACCGAGACCGATGGTCGCGACCACGATGACCGGCGCCATGGCGTTCGGCAGCACGTGCACGACGAGCGTCTTGAACCGCGACAGGCCGAGCGAGATCGACGCCATCACGAAGTCGGCCTGCTTCACGCGCAGCACCTCGGCACGCATGATGCGCGCCGTGCTCGCCCACGAGAAGCCGCCGATCGCGAACGCGAGCACGAACTCGTTGCGGAGCTCGCGCGGCACCACCGTCATCACGACGACCGCCGCGACGATGTAGGGGATCGTGAAGAAGATGTCGCCGACGCGCGAGAGCAGCGAGTCGAGGAAGCCCCCGTAGAAGGCGGCCAGGGCGCCCATGACCACGCCGATCACGGTGCCGATGATCGTGGCCATGAGACCGACCGCCATCGACACGCGCGCGCCGTACACCAGGCGCGACCACACGTCGCAGCCCAGGTTGGTGAAGCCCAGCGGGTGCCCGGCCTCCGGACCCGCGTTCGACTTGTTCAGGAAGCAGGCTCCCTGGCCGGACGGCGGTACGGAGGTGAACAGCGACGGCCACAGCGACACGAACACGATCAGGACGCACAGGACGATCGAGACCCAGAACAGGGGGCGGCGGCGCAGGTCCCGCCACGCGTCGAGCCAGAGGTTGCTCTTCTTCTCGCTCAGCCGGACGGCGTCGACGACGACGTCGGCCTTGACCGGCGCGACGTAGTGCGTTGCGTTACTTGACATAGCGGATCCTCGGGTCGAGCAGGCCGTAGAGAAGGTCGACGACCAGGTTGACGAGCACGTACACGACCACGAAGACGGTCACGAACGAGACGACGGTGGGCGTCTCGTGGCGGATGATCGCGTTGTAGAGCGTGGCGCCGACGCCGGGCACGTTGAAGATGCCCTCGGTCACGGTGGCGCCGACCATCAGGATGCCGAAGTTGGTCGCGATGTCGGTCACCATCGGGATGAGCGAGTTGCGCAGCACGTGCACGGGGACGACGCGACCGCGCGAGAGGCCCTTCGAGTAGGCCGTGCGCACCCAGTCCTGACCGAGCGACTCGATCATCGACGAGCGGGTCAGGCGCATGCTGGCGGCGTACACGCTGAAGCCGAGCACGATCGCCGGGAGCCACAGGTCACCCCAGTCGTTCTGCCCGCCGACGGTCGGCTTGAACCACGCGAGCTGCACCCCGAGGAAGTACTGCGCGAGGAACGCGAGCACGAAGATCGGCACGGCGATGAACACCAGCGCCAGGACGAGCTGGAAGTGGTCGTACCAGGACCCCTTCAGCAGCGCCGACGTGGCGCCGATCACGATCGAGAGCACGAACGAGATCAGGATGGCCATCACGGCCAGGCGCAGCGTCACCGGGAAGGTGCGCCCGAGGACCTCGATCACGCTCTGGCCGGAGAACGTCGTGCCGAAGTCGAAGCGCAGGATGCCGCCGAGGTAGTGCAGGTACTGGACGATGAGCGGCTGGTCGAGCATGTAGCGGGCCCTGATCTGGTCGATCACGGCCTGCGGGGGCTGTCGGTCTCCGAACAGTGCCGCGATCGGGTCGCCGGGCATGCCGAACACCATGAAGTAGATCAGCGCTGTGGCGCCGATGAACACGGGGATCACCTGCAGGATCCGTCTGAGGATGTAGGTGGCCATCCTCCCCCTCCTTCCGGGGAAATCTCGACCTGGAGGTCGAACGCGTCGGGTGCGCGCAGAGAAAAGGGCCTCGCCACGCAGCGAGTGCCCTCGATGCTTTCATCCTCACCCTCGGTTGCTGAGAGAAAGGTGAAGCGAAAGCGCGTGATGCACCGCGGGGCGGTGACGCGAACGCCACCGCCCCGCGGCTGGGAGACATGCTCCCCGGGTGTCTTACTCCGCCTTGGTGATCTGGTGGAACAGCGGCACCGAGTTCCAGCCGAACTCGACGTTCTCCACGCCCTCGGCCCAGCCGCCCGTGACGTTCTGGTACCACAGCGGGATCGAGGGCAGGTCGGTGAAGAGCACCGTCTGCGCCTCCTGGAACTTGGCGTTGGCGTCCTCGGGGTTCGTCGCGCTGATGCCCTCGGCGATCAGCGAGTCGAACTCCTCGCTCGAGTACTTGCCGTCGTTCGAGCCGGCACCGGTCGCGTAGAGCGGGCCGAGGAAGTTGTACAGACCCGGGTAGTCGGCCTGCCAACCGGCGCGGAACGCACCGACCTGCTCGTTGTCACGCGCGTCGAGGTACGTGGCGAAGTCCGGGAACGGCTCGCCCACCGCGTCGATGCCCAGCGTGTTCGAGATCGAGTTGGCGACCGCGTCGACCCAGGTCTGGTGAGCGCCGTCCGCGTTGTAGGCGATGGTGAACTCGCCCTCGTACGGGTTGATGGCGTCGGCCTCGGCCCACAGCTCCTTGGCGAGCTCGGGGTCGTAGTCGAGGACCTCGTTGCCGGGGACCGAGTCGCTCCAGCCGTCGATGACCGGCGAGGTGTAGTCGGTCGCCGGCGTGCGCGTGCCCTTGAACACGACGTCCGTGATCTCCTCGCGGTTGATCGAGTGCGAGATCGCGGCGCGGCGGAGGCGCCCCTCCTCGTCGGTCGCGAAGCCGGGCAGCCACTCGGGGATCGTCACCGACTGGAAGACCGCGGCCGGCTGGTTGACGAAGCGGTCGCCCAGGTCGGACTCGTACGTCTCCAGGTTGGCGTCCGGGATGGCGTCGATCACGTCGACGTTGCCCGAGAGCAGGTCGGCGTAGGCCGCTTCCTGCGTCGCGTAGAAGACGATGTCCAGGCCGCCGTTGACGGCCTTGCGGGGGCCGTCGTAGTCGGGGTTGACCGTGAGGTCGATCCGCACGTCGTGCTGCCAGGCGCCCTCGCCGTCGAGCATGTACGGGCCGTTGCCGATCGGGCTCTCGCCGAACGCCTCCATGTCCTCGAACGCGACGTCCGGGAGCGGGTAGAAGGCCGAGTAGCCGAGGCGCTGCGCGAAGTCGGAGGCCGGCTTGTTCAGCGTGATCGTGAAGGTGTAGTCGTCGACCTGCTTGAGGCCGGTGAGGTCACCCTCGGCACCGTACACGTCGCCCTCGGCGACGAAGCCCTCGATGTCCTCGAAGAAGTAGCCCGCGTTGTGCGCGCTCTCCGCCTGAGCGGCGTAGTTCCACGCCTTGATGAAGTTGTCGGCCGTGACCTCTTCGCCGTCCGAGAACGTGAGGCCTTCCTTGATCTTCACCGTGAGCTGGGTCGGCGAGTCGGTGGTGATGTTCTCGGCGACGTCGTTGACGACCGAGCCGTCGGCCTCGTACGAGATCAGGCCGGCGAAGATCGAGTCGAGGATCTTGCCGCCGCCGACCTCGTTGGTCATGGCGGGCAGCAGCGGGTTCTGGGGCTCGTTGCCGTTGGTGGTGATGACGGCCGTCGACGAGCCCTCGGCGGGGCTCTCGCTGCCGCCGGTCTCGCCGCCGCCGCTCGCGCAGCCGGCGAGCACGATGCTGCTCGCGCCGAGCAGCGTGATGCCCGCCAGGGCGATCTTGTTGCGCTTCACTGAGGTTCCTCCTGGGGAAGGGTGGGTAGGTGCCCAGGGCCGGGTAGACGCGTGGGCGATAGCGATCACCCTAAGCCGAGCAGCGGACTGACCCAAATGTTGCGCAGAACCGTTACATACCCTTTACAGCGGGCGCACGTGATTGGGCAATCTGACGGGGATCGACGAATTCATGCCCGGATCCGGGCATATGGTCGTGTGGCAGTCTTGCCGGGTGCCCCAGAGCGATCCGTTTCCGAGCCCGGTCGACGCCTCCGCGCGGACGCGCGTGCGCATCGAGATCGTGCTCGTGCTGGCGATCACCGTCGGCCAGTCGGCGCTCTACGCCGTGCTCTCCCTCGTCCGCCGTCTGTTCGAGCCCGTGCCGCTGTCCGAGCAGTCGGCGCAGCTCAACACTCCGCTCGACGCCGCTGTGGTGTGGGACGTCCTGTATCGCGTGCTCGACGTGGCGTTCGACCTCGCCCTGGTGGCGCTCGTGCTGTTCCTGCTGTGGGAGCCGGGCCGCAGCGCGCTGCGGCGCCTGGGCCTGGACTTCTCGCGCTTCGGCGGCGACGCCGGCCGCGGGATCGCCCTGGTCGCGGCCATCGGGATCCCGGGCCTCGCGCTCTACGCGGCCGGGCGCGCGATCGGCGTGACGGTCGAGGTCGAGGCCTCCCCCGGCGCGCTCGACCTGTGGACCGTGCCGCTGCTCGTGCTGTCGGCCCTGCGCGCGGGACTCGTCGAGGAGGTCATCGTGCTCGGCTACCTCGGCGACCGGCTCTCACGCCTCGGGTGGGGACCGTGGCGGATCATCGTGAGCGCCGCCATCCTGCGCGGCGCCTATCACGCGTATCAGGGCTGGGGCGCGATCGTCGGCAACATCGCCATGGGTCTGGTGTTCGGATGGTGCTACCGGCGCTGGGGCCGGCTCATGCCGTTCGTCGTCGCGCACACCGTGATCGACGTCATCGCGTTCGTCGGCTACCCGCTCGCGGCGACCCTTCTGCCCGATCTGTTCTGACCCGGCTGCCGGTGCTCAGCGCGCCGCGATCCGGTGCGCGAGGCCCGCGCGCACCGCGGCCCACTCGGTGCTCAGGATCGAGAACACCACGGTGTCGCGCGCAATGCCGTCCGGCATGATCGTGTGGCTGCGCAGCACACCGTCCTGCTTGGCCCCGAGGCGCTCGATCGCCGCGCGCGACTGGTGATTGTGCCAGTGCGTGCGCAGCTCGACGGCGATGCAGCCGAGCACGTCGAATGCGCGCTCGAGCAGCAGCAGCTTGGCGGCCGGATTGATGCCGGCGCCCTGCGCGACGCGGCCGAGCCAGGTGGAGCCGACCTCGAGGCGGCGATTGGCCTCGTCGAGGTTGAGGTAGGTCGTCATGCCGACGGCGCGGTCCGTGCGCGCGTCGACGACCGCCCACGGCGCGAGCGCACCCGCGGCCTGCCGCGCGAGACGGCGGTCGATCTCGTCGCCCATCTGCTCGGGCGACGGGATGCGCGTGTACCAGGTGCGCCACAGATCGCCCACGGCCTCGGCGAGGTCGTCGCGATGGTCGTGCGACAGCGGCTCCAGCCGCACGACGTCGTTCTCGAGGACGGGTGTCTCAGCGAAGCTCACGGGCCAAACCTACCGGCGGTCGCGGCGGTGGCCGCAGGGCGTCCGACAGCACGGACACGGCGACACCCTGTTCGTTGAGCGACCGAGCGCCAGCGAGGGAGTCGAAACGGTCGCACGATGCCCCGGCAGAGTCTGGGCCGTTTCGACTCGCTCCGCTCGCTCAACGAACAGGCCAGTCAGCCAGACCCTGTTCGTTCAGCGACCGAGCGCCAGCGAGGGAATCGAAACGGTCGCACGATGCCTCGGCGAGGTCCCGACCGCTTCGACTCGCGTCGCTCGCTCCGCGTCCTAGGCGAACGCCTCGATCGGCGGGCAGGCGCACACGAGGTTGCGGTCGCCGTAGGCCTGGTCGACACGACGCACGGGCGGCCAGTACTTCGCCGCGACGGATCCGGTCGGATACACCGCGAGCTCGCGCGCGTAGGGGTGCGCCCAGTCGGACGCCACCGCCGCGGCCGCGGTGTGCGGTGCGTTCACGAGCGGGTTGTCGTCCGCGGGCCACTCCCCCGCCGCAACGCGCTCGGCCTCGGCGTGGATCGCGATCATGGCGTCGGCGAAGCGGTCGAGCTCGGCGAGGTCCTCCGACTCCGTCGGCTCGACCATGAGAGTGCCCGCGACGGGGAACGACATGGTCGGGGCGTGGAAGCCGTAGTCGATCAGGCGCTTGGCGACGTCGTCGACCGTGATCCCTGTGCGCTCGCGCAGCGGACGCAGATCCAGGATGCACTCGTGCGCGACGAGGCCGTCCTCGCCCGTGTACAGCACCGGGTAGTGGTCCTTGAGCCGTGCGGCGACGTAGTTCGCCGCGAGCACGGCCGCGCTCGTCGCCTCCGTGAGGCCCTCGCGGCCCATCATCCGGATGTAGGCCCACGTGATCGGCAGGATGCCGGCCGAGCCGTACGGCGCGGCGGAGACGGGACCGATGCCGTCCGCGTGCGCGTCGCCCTGCGCGAACGCGTGCGACGGCAGGAAGGGCGCGAGGTGCGCCTTGGCCGCCACGGGTCCCACGCCGGGGCCGCCGCCGCCGTGCGGGATCGCGAACGTCTTGTGCAGATTGAGGTGCGACACGTCGCCGCCCAGGTCGCCGAAGCGGGAGTGGCCGACGAGCGCGTTGAGGTTCGCGCCGTCGATGTACACCTGGCCGCCGGCCTCGTGCACGGCCGCGGTGACGTCGCGCACGTCGTGCTCGTAGACGCCGTGCGTCGACGGGTACGTGATCATGAGCGCCGCGAGCGTGTCGGCGTGCGCCGCGATCTTGGCGCGCAGATCCGCGAGGTCGACATCACCGCCCTCGCCCGTCGCGACCACGACGACCTTCATGCCCGCCAGCACGGCGGAAGCCGCGTTCGTGCCGTGCGCGGACGACGGGATGAGGCACACGTCGCGCTGCACGTCGCCGCGCGAGCGGTGGTAGCCGCGGATCGCGAGCAGGCCCGCGAGCTCGCCCTGCGATCCGGCGTTCGGCTGCAGCGAGACCGCGTCGTAGCCCGTGACGTCGGCAAGCCAGGCCTCGAGCTGCGAGATCAGCTCGAGGTAGCCCGGCACGTCCTCGCGCGGCGCGAACGGGTGGATGCGCCCGAACTCCGGCCACGTGATGGCCGCCATCGCGGTCGCGGCGTTGAGCTTCATGGTGCACGAGCCGAGCGGGATCATGCCCCGGTCGAGCGCGTAGTCCTTGTCGGCGAGCGCCTTGACGTAGCGCATCATCGACGTTTCGCTGTGGTGCGTGTGGAACACGGGGTGCGTGAGGTAAGCGTCCGTGCGACGGAGCGCGGCGGGGATGCTGTCGGGCGCCTGCTTCTCGAAGTGCCCGAAGGACCGCCGCTCCGGGCCGCCGAAGGCCCGCGCGACGCGGTGGAGGTCCGTCATCGTCGTGGCCTCGCCGACCGAGACGCCGACCGTGTCGACGTCGAACCGGTGCAGGAGGACGCCGAGCTCGTGCGCGGTCGCGACGACGTCGTCCGCGCGGCCCGGCACGCGCACGGCGAGCGTGTCGAAGAACGCCTCGTGCAGGATCTCCGCGCCGGTCTCCGCGAGCCAGTCGCGCAGCAGCGTGGTCTTGGCGGCGATGCCGCGCGCGATGTCCCGCAGCCCGGTCGGCCCGTGGTAGACGGCGTACATCGACGCCATGACGGCGAGCAGCACCTGCGCGGTGCAGATGTTCGACGTCGCCTTCTCGCGGCGGATGTGCTGCTCGCGCGTCTGCAGTGCGAGCCGGTACGCGGGCTTCCCCTCCGCGTCGACGGACACGCCCACGAGGCGTCCGGGCAGCTGGCGCTCGAGGCCCGTGCGCACGGCCATGTAGCCCGCGTGCGGGCCGCCGAAGCCGAGCGGCACACCGAAGCGCTGCGTGGACCCGACCACGATGTCCGCGCCGAGCGACCCGGGCGATGCGACGAGCGTCAGCGCCATGAGGTCGGCGGCGACGACCACCTGGCCGCCCGCGACGTGCACGGCGTCGATCACTCCCGAGGGGTCCCAGATCCGCCCCGATGCGCCGGGGTACTGGACCAGGGCCCCGAACAGGCCCTCCGGCAGCTCGGCGCCGCCCGCGAGGTCGAGCTCCACGAGCTCGATGCCCAGTGCCTCGGCGCGCACCGCCAGCACGGCCTTCGTCTGCGGCAGCGCGTCCGCGTCGACGACGAACACGTCGCCGCCGCCGCGCACGGCGCGACGCGCGACCAGCATCCCCTCGACCGCGGCGGTCGCCTCGTCGAGCATCGACGCGTTCGCGACCGGTAGCCCCGTGAGGTCGCCCACCATCGTCTGGAAGTTCAGCAGCGCCTCGAGCCGGCCCTGCGAGATCTCGGGCTGGTACGGCGTGTAAGCCGTGTACCAGGACGGGTTCTCGAGCACGTTCCGCTGGATGACGGACGGGGTCAGGGTGTCGCTGTAGCCGAGGCCGATCATCGGCGTGAGCACGCGGTTCTGCGCGGCGAGCGCGCGCAGCTCGGCGAGCGCCTGGGCCTCCGAGACGCCCCGCTGCGGCAGCCGCCCCTCACCGTGGGGCGATCCGGTGCGGATGACGGGCGGCACCGCGACATCCATGAAGCGCTCGAGCGCGCGGCGGTCGTCCGCCGGGATGCCGACGGCCTCCGCCATCGTCTCGTGGTCGGTCGCGGAGGTGCCGATGTGCCGCGTTGCGTAGTCGAGGCTCACTGCGCGTCGCCGCCCGTCAGCGCGACGTACGCGTCGCGGTCGAGCAGGCCCGAGGGCTCGGACGTCACGCGCACCCGGATGAGCCAGGCCGCGAACGCGTCGGAGTTGACGGTCGCCGGGTCCGCGTCGACGTCGTCGTTGACCTCGACGACCTCGCCGTCGACCGGCGCGTACAGCTCCGAGACGGACTTGGTCGACTCGATCTCGCCGAAGACCTGGCCGGCCGTCACCGTGGTGCCCACGGAGGGAAGGTCGACGTACACGACGTCGCCCAGCTGATCCGCCGCGTAGTCGGTGATGCCGATCGTCGCGACGTCGCCGTCCACGGCGATCCACTCGTGCTCGGCGGTGTAGGAGAGGGCGTTGAGGTCGGTCATGAGTTCCTCCGGTAGAAGGGCAGGTCGGTCACGGACGCCGGGATGCGCGTGCCGCGGATGTCGATGGTCAGGTCGGTTGCGTGCGCGGCGTCGGGATCGACGAACGCCATGGCGATGGGGTGGCCGAGGGTGGGGCTGAGCGCGCCGCTCGTGATCTCGCCCACGAGGTCGTCTCCGCGGTACACGGCGTATCCCGCGCGCCCGGCGCGGCGGCCCTCCGCCGACAGGCCGATCAGCGCGCGTGCCCCCTCGCGCGGCGCGTGCTCGCCGACGAAGCCCGTCTTGCCGGCGGGGATCACGCGGCCGAGGCCCGCCTGCGCGGGGACGATGTCGCGCGAGAGCTCGTGACCGTACAGCGGCATCCCGGCCTCGAGCCGCAGGGTGTCGCGCGCGGCGAGGCCCGCGGGAACGAGGCCGTGCGGCTCGCCCGCCGACAGCAGCGCACGCCAGAGCGCGGCGGCGTGCGCGACAGGGACGAGCAGCTCGAAGCCGTCCTCGCCCGTGTAGCCGGTGCGGGCGATCAGCAGCGGCTCGCCCTCGAAGAACGCGGATCCCCAGGCGTAGTTCCGCAGGTCGACGAGCGCGGGCGAGACGTCCGTCACCACTGAGACCGCGGCGAGGACGCGCTCCGCCGCGGGCCCCTGCAGCGCGATCAGCGCGTAGTCGTCGCTCTGGTCCTCGACCGTCGCGTCGAAGCCCGCGACCCGGTCGGTCAGCGCGCGGGCGACGGTCTCGCGGTTGCCGGCGTTCGCGATCACGAGGAACACCTCGTCCTGCAGGCGGTAGACGATCAGGTCGTCCAGGATGCCGCCGTCCTCCGCGAGGATCATCGTGTACTTGGCGCGGCCGACGGGCACGGCCGAGATGGCACCGGCCAGGGCGCGGTTGAGAAACTCGCCCGCTCCAGGTCCCTCGACGAGGAGCTCGCCCATGTGCGAGATGTCGAACAGGCCCGCCGCCTGGCGCACCGCGTGATGCTCCGCGAGGTCCGACGAGTAGCGCACCGGCATGAGCCAGCCGCCGAAGTCCGTGAACGAGGCGCCGAGGGCCTCGTGCTCGCCGCGCAGCGGCGTCTCGCGCGGGTCCCCGTCGGGAGGGGTGTCGAGGGCGTCCATGAGTTCTCCAGTGCCCCGGATCTCGGATGAGACCGGGAGAACTCCCCCTCTGTCATGGACCTGAGAGTTTCGGCGGCGCCTGCGCGAGCGCGTCGTCTTTCACCGTCGGCGGGAGCATGGGCTCCACTTTCCAGAGTGGCCCGATCCGCACGGTACGTGGACCTGAGAGATTGGCGGGGAGGCTTGCTCCTTCGGTGTCGCGCTCGCGCCGGATCCGCTGGATCCTGACGCCCGGCGACTCTCCCGCGGGGATCATGGGGCCGTATTCGGTTGTGCCGCGCCGAGGGTTGCGCGCGGTGCTCGGGTCAGCATATCGCGCAGCAGCCCGCCGCGCCGGAAGACGGCGCGGCGGGCTGCAGGTCGTGCTGCCGGACGGGTCAGCGCAGCCGGTGCGTCGACTGCGCGAGCCGGTTGAGCAGTCGCGTCAGCTCGGAGATGTCCCGCTCCTCCCAGTCGCCGAACAGCAGGCGGTAGCGCGAGCGGGCGATGCGCTTGATCGCGGCCTCCCGGTCGCGCGCGGCCTCCGTCGGCTCGACGACGAACACGCGCGCATCCGCCTCCGAGCGATGCAGGGTGACGAAGCCGTTCTCCTTCAGGTCGCGCAGGTGACGGGACACGACCGACTTGTCGATCTGCGTCTCGGCGATGATGTCCGACACCGTCAGCGGCTCGCCCTGGGAGCGGGCCGCGTGCAGCACGGTGCGCAGCACCATCCAGGTGCCCGGCCGCATCTCCGGGTCGAACTCGGACGCGACCGAGCTGCGCCACTCCTTGATCAGCGGCCCGAGCGCCGCGAAGGCCGCCTCGAGCTCGTCGATGGACTCTCCCTGCATGTCCCGATTCTCGTGGACCACGGCGCGCTCACTCGCCGTCGCGGCGCCGGCTGCGGCGCGTCGGCTGCTCGCCCGGCAGCGTGATCCGGCCGGTCTCGACGAGCTCGCGGAAGCCCGCGCCACCCCGCTCGGCGGGCTCGAGCGCCGAGAGCTCGGCGCCCAGCTCCTCCTCGATCTGCTGCGCCGCGGTCTTGCGCGACAGGGGCTTGTTCGGCAGGAAGATCGTGCAGATCAGCGTCACGATCGCGAGCGGCACCACGAGAAGGAACAGGTGCGCGATCGAGTCGCCGTATCCGCTCTCCACGACCGTGCGGACGGGCTCGCACAGGGCGGCGATGTCGGGGAGGCTGCCGGACTGCATCTGCTGGAGGCTGTCGGCGCAGTCGGGGTTGTCCGCGAGCAGCTGCGGGACGCCGAGTGTGGGGTCGATCTTCGCCACCAGCTCCTCGAGGCCCGTCTTGATCTTGTCGCCCACCTGCGTGCCCAGGATGGATCCGAGCACCGTCACGCCGACCGTGCCGCCGAGGCTGCGGAAGAACGTGATCGCGCCGCTGCCCGAGCCGAGCATCGTCGGCGGCAGCGAGTTCTGGGTGACGAGCACGAGGTTCTGCATCAGCACGCCCGAGCCCAGGCCCAGCAGGAACATGTAGCCCCACACCGCCCAGATGTTCGTGTCGTAGTGGATGGTGGACATCCCCGCCAGACCGGCGGTCAGGACGACGGCGCCGAGGATGACGAAGATCTTCCACTTGCCCGTGCGGGAGATCGCCTGGCCCACGCCGATCGCGCCGGCCATCGAGCCGATCACCATCGGGATCGTGGCGAGCCCCGCGTCCGTGGGGGTGAAGCCGCGCGCGTACTGCAGGTACTGCGCGAGGAAGACCGAGGTGCCGAACATCGTCACGCCGACCGAGACCGAGGCGACCGACGCGAGGGCGAACGTGCGCTGCGCGAACAGGCGCAGCGGGATGATCGGCTCGGCCACGACGAACTGGGTGACGATGGCGCCGACCGTGAGCAGCGCGCCCACGCCGACCATCGTGAGGCTGGCGGGCGAGTCCCATGCGAAGCCGCCGGCGTCGGGCTTGCCCCCCAGGCTGATCCAGATCAGGATCAGCGAGATCCCGGACACGATGAACGCGGCGCCCACGAGGTCGATCTTGACCGGGCGAGGCTGGCCGGGCGCGGCCGGCTCGGACGCCTTGGCGCGGAACTCGATGACGATCGCCGCGGCAGCGAAGAACACGCCCGCACCGGCGATCAGGAAGCTCAGGGCCGAGTTCCACTCGAAGCCGCCGTCGGCGGGCTTGCCCCCGAAGAGGATCCAGATCAGGAACAGGCCGATGCTGGCCACGACGAAGCCGATGCCGAGGAAGTCGACGCGCACGGGACGCGGGCGTGCGGTGACGTGCAGGGTCGCCTGCATCATGACGAACGCCACGACGGCGATCGGCACACAGACGAAGAAGCACCACTCCCATCCCCACGTGTCGGCGATCACGCCGCCGAGGAGCGGGCCGGCGATCTGGCCGACCGCCATGACAGCGCCCATGATGCCCATGTACTTGCCGCGCTCGCGCGGCGAGATGATGTCGGCGATGACCACCTGACCGAGGGCCATGAGACCGCCGGTGCCGACCGCCTGCACGAAGCGCCAGCCGATGAGCCAGGACGCGCCACCGTCGTGGCTGTCGCCGCCGATGTAGCCCGCGAAGCCCGCGGCGACGGTGGCGAGCGTGAAGATCGCCAGCGCGATCTGCAGCAGCGCCTTGCGATTGAAGATGTCGGACAGCTTGCCCCACACGGGGGTCGTGACCGTCATGGTGAGGAACGCGGCGACGAGCACCCACGTGTACTCCGTGTTGGTGCCGCCGAGGTCGGCCATGATCTGCGGCATGGGCGTGGCGACGACCGTCGACGAGATCAGCACGACGAACATCGCCGCCATCAGGCCGGAGATGGCCTGCAGCACCTGCGCCGGACGCATCGCGGGCGTGGATCTCGTATCGGTGTCTGGGCTCGCAAGATCGGTTGACATGCGTCAACTATGTCACAGATCGTTGACCTGAGTCAAGTTGTTCGGCGCCCGGCCCCGGAAGCGTGCACTGCGCGCTTCCGGCGGCGGCCGCGGGCAGAAGTAGGGTCGAAGGGTGAGCGACACGAGCGAGCGACCCGCGGACGAGATCCGCGTCGCCGTGTCGACCGTGATCTTCTCGCTGCGCCCGGACCCGGAGTCAGACCGGCTGATGCTGCCGCTCGTCCGGCGCACGCGCGAGCCGCACAAGAGCATGTGGGCGCTCCCCGGCGGCTGGCTGGGAGCCGCGGAGGGCCTCGCCGACGCCGCCGCGCGCACGCTCGCCGAGACCACGGCGCTCACGCCCAGCTACCTCGAGCAGCTGTACACGTTCGGCGACGTCGACCGGTCGCCCACGCGCGTGGTGTCCGTCGTGTACTGGGCGCTGCTGCGCTCCGATCTCGTCGACGCGCAACGCGCCGTGGCGGGCGCCCCCGAGAACGTGGAGTGGTTCGACGTCGACGACCTGCCGCCGCTCGCATTCGACCACAACCGCATCGCGGAGTACGCCCTGTGGCGCCTGCGCAACAAGGTCGGATACAGCCGCATCGCGGCGGGCCTCCTCCCCGACCGCTTCACGCTCACCGAGCTGCGCGAGGTGTACGAGTCCGTGCTCGGCCGCCGCCTGGATCCGTCGAACTTCCGTCGCCTGCTGGAGGGCTCGGAGGCGCTGGTGCCGACGGAGTCGTTCCGCACGGGCAAGCACCGCCCCGCGCGCCTGTACCGCTACAACGCCGAGGCCGACGCATCCTGAGCGTCTCGCGGCCCGCGCCGCCGCGCTCCCGCCCACCCCGCGGCGCTCTCTTCCCGTGCCCGTTGCAGTTCTGGTCGAAACGACTTAATCTGATCGCGACAGTAAGTGGCGAAACGACCAGAAGGTGACGGTGCGTCATGCCCGCCTCTCCCGTGCTCCCCCTCCGTCGGCCGCTCGACCCCTCGGTCGACCGTGGCATCCAGGCGATCGCCTCGGGCGTCGGACCCGGTACCGCGTGCACGACCGAGCTCGCCGCCGCGCCCTGGACGTTCGACAGCGCCCCCGGCTACGGCCCCGGCGCGTCGATGGGCGACGTGATCCCGACCGGCTCGCCCGTTCAGGGCGCCCTGCCTGCCGCGTACCGCGACGCGTCCGAGGACGAGCTGCACGACCGCATCCGCGCGGCGAAGGCGGCCCTGGGCGGGCGGGTCGTGGTCCTCGGGCACTTCTACCAGCGCGACGAGGTCGTCCGTCACGCCGACTACGTGGGCGACTCGTTCCAGCTCGCCAAGGCCGCGCAGGCGCATCCGGAGGCCGAGGCGATCGTCTTCTGCGGCGTGCACTTCATGGCCGAGACGGCCGACCTGCTCTCGGGGCCCGATCAGGCGGTCATCCTGCCGAACCTTGCGGCGGGCTGCTCCATGGCGGACATGGCCGACATCGACCAGGTCGAGGAGTGCTGGGAGCAGCTCGAGGAGCTGTACGGGCCACTCGACGAGACGGATGCCGAGGGCCTCGTTCCCGTCGTCCCGGTGACCTACATGAACTCCTCGGCGGCGATCAAGGGCTTCGTCGGGCGGCACGGCGGCATCGTGTGCACGTCGTCGAACGCGCGCACGGTGCTGGAGTGGGCCTTCGCGCGCGGCCGCCGCGTGCTGTTCTTCCCCGACCAGCACCTGGGCCGCAACACGGCCAAGGCCATGGGCGTGCCGCTCGAGGCGATGCCGATGTGGAATCCGCACCGTCCGCTCGGCGGATCGACCGAGCGCGACCTGCATGACGCGCGCGTGATCCTGTGGCACGGGTTCTGCTCGGTGCACCGCCGCTTCACGGTCGACCAGATCGACAAGGCCCGCGCCGATCACCCGGGCGTGCGCGTGATCGTGCACCCCGAGTGCCCCATGCCGGTCGTGGACGCGGCCGACGAAGCCGGCTCCACCGACGTCATCCGGCGCGCGATCGAGGGCGCGACCGAACCCGCGACCTTCGCGATCGGCACGGAGATCAACCTCGTGCAGCGCCTCGCGGCGCAGCACCCGCAGCACACGATCTTCTGCCTCGATCCCGTCGTGTGCCCGTGCTCGACCATGTACCGCATCCATCCCGGCTACCTCGCGTGGACCCTGGAGGAGCTCGCCGCCGGACGCGTCGTGAACCGGATCACCGTGCCCGGCTCGGTCGCGCAGCCCGCGCGCGTCGCGCTGGACCGCATGCTCGCGTGCGTGCCGCAGGCATACGCTCGGGCGGTGTGACGTGACGAGCGCCATCGTCGTCGGCAGCGGCATCGCCGGGCTGACCTTCGCCCTGCACGCCGCCCGTCGCGGCGTGCAGGTCACTCTCGTGACGAAGGGCGGCGCGGATCACGGATCCACCCGGTGCGCGCAGGGCGGGATCGCCGGCGTCCTCTTCCCCGAGGACCGCATCGAGGACCACGTCCGCGACACGCTGACGGCGGGCGCCGGCCTGTGCGACGAAGCGGCGGTGCAGGTGCTCGTCACCGAGGGACCTCAGCGCATCCGCGAGCTCGCCGCGTGGGGCGTCGCGTTCGACCGCGACGCGACCGGCAGGCTGCGGCACGGACTCGAGGCCGCGCACTCGTTTCCGCGCATCCTGCATGCGGGCGGCGACGCGACGGGCCTGGCGATCGAGAGCGCACTGCTGCGCCGGGCGCGCGAAGCGGGCATCCGGATCGTCGAGCACGCGTTCCTCGCCGACCTCGTCGTGCGGGACGGGGCTGTGCGCGGCGTGCGCCTCCTCGTCGAGGGGCGCTCGCGGATGCTGACGGCGCACGCCGTCGTGCTCGCCACCGGTGGCACGGGACAGCTGTACGCCCGGACGACCAACCCGGCCGTGGCGACGGGCGACGGCATCGCGGCCGCGATCCGAGCCGGCGCCGAGGTGCGCGACCTGGAGTTCGTGCAGTTCCATCCGACGGTCCTCGCCGCCGGCACCCCGTTCCTGGTGTCGGAGGCGGTGCGCGGCGAGGGCGCGGTGCTTGTCGACGAGGACGGCCGCCGCTTCGCGTTCGACGCTCATCCGGACGGCGAGCTCGCGCCGCGCGACGTGGTCGCGCGGGCCATCGCGGCGCAGAGCGGACGCGTGCGCCTGGACGCCACCGGGATCCCCGGGCTGAGCGAGCGCTTCCCGTCGATCGACGCCGCTGTCCGCGCGCGCGGGCTGGACTGGACGCGCGAGCCGATCCCGGTCACACCCGCCGCGCACTATCTGATGGGCGGGATCGTGACGGATCTGGACGGTCGCACGGCCCTCGCCGGGCTGTACGCGGTCGGCGAGTGCGCCCGCACGGGCGTGCACGGCGCCAATCGCCTCGCGTCGAACTCGCTGCTGGAGGGCGCGGTGTTCGGCGCCCGCGCGGCAGCTGCGGTCGCCTGGGGACCTCTCGCCCCCGCTGCGTCACCCGTCGCCGCGCGGGCGGAGCGTGTCGAGCCGGCGGGGAGGCACCACGACATGGCGCCGTTCTCGCGCGGCGCCCTCCAGCGCCTGATGTGGGAGCACGCGGGTCTCATCCGCGACGCCGACGGACTGCGGGCGGCAGCACGGACGATCGCCGCATGGCGGGCGACCGCGCCCAATCCGGTAGCCGTCGCCGCGCACGAGGACGTGAACCTGCTCATCGTGGCCGAGGCGGTGGTCGCCGCGGCGCTCGCGCGGAGCGCATCGGTCGGAGCGCACTGGCGCGCGGACGCCGCCCCCGCTCCGGTCGCCCGAGAGCTCACGACGGTGGGAGCCGCATGCTGACCCCGCAGATCATCGACCGCACGGTCGCCGCCGCGCTCGAGGAGGACGCGCCCTGGGGCGACCTGACGAGCACCGCGTTCCTGCCTGCGGAGGCCACCGCGCGCGCGGAGCTCGTGGCGCGTGAGCCCGGGGTGTTCAGCGGCGGCGCGGTGTTCGCGGCCGCGTTCCGGGCGACCGATCCGCACGTCTCCGTCGAGCTGCGTGCCGCCGATGGGGAGGCCTTCTCCCCCGGCGCCGTGCTCGCCGTCGTCGAGGGATCCGCGCGCTCCGTGCTCACGGCCGAACGCGTCGGCCTGAACTTCGCGCAGCGGATGTCGGGCATCGCGACGCTCACCGCCCGCTACGTCGCGGAGGTGGCGGGCACCCGCGCGCGCATCGTCGACACCCGCAAGACGACACCGGGCCTGCGCGCACTCGAGCGTCACGCTGTGCGCTGCGGCGGCGGCTTCAACCACCGGTTCTCCCTGTCCGACGCCGTGATGGCGAAGGACAACCACCTCGCCGTGCTGACCGGCCGCGACGAATTGCGGCTCACGGCGGCGCTGCGCGCGGGGATCGCCAGCCTGCCGCACACGACGCACGTCGAGGTCGAGGTCGACCGGCTCGCGCAGATCGAACCGGTGCTCGCTGCGGGTGCGCACACGGTCATGCTGGACAACTTCTCCCTCGAAGACTTGCGACGCGGCGTGGAGCTGATCGCCGGCCGCGCGATCGTGGAGGCCTCGGGCGGCGTGACGCTCGAGACCGTGCGCGCGATCGCCGAGACGGGCGTCGACGTGATCTCGGTCGGCGCGCTCACGCACTCCGCGCGGGCACTCGACCTCGGCCTCGATATGCGCATCGACTGAGGAGGCGGGCCGGATGAGCATGCTCTACCTCGACAACGCCGCCACGACGCCCGTGCGTCGCGAGGTGCTCGACGCCATGGCGCCGTACCTGACGGGCGAGTTCGGCAACCCCTCCAGTCGCCACACCTTCGGCGAGCGCGCCGCCCGCGCGCTGGAGGACGCGCGCTCGCGCGTGGCCGCCCTGCTCGGGATGCGCCGCGCCGACATCGTGTTCACGTCGGGCGGCACCGAGGCGAACAACCTCGCGCTCAAGGGCATCGCGATCGCGGCGCTGCTCGATCGCGGCGCGCGCCACCTCGTCACGTCCCCGATCGAGCACGAGTCGATCCTGCGCTCGGCCGAGTTCCTCGAGCGCGTGCACGGCTTCGAGATCACGCGTCTGCCCGTGGACGCCGCCGGGATCGTGAACGCCGCGGACGTCGCCTCCGCCGTGCGCGACGACACCGCGCTGGTGTCGATCGCGTACGCGAACAACGAGGTCGGCACGGTGCAGGACATCCCGGCGCTGCGCGCCGCCGCCGGCCGCGTGCCGTTCCACACCGACGCCGTGCAGGCCGCAGGCTGGCTGCCGCTGACCGACCTGGGCGTCGACGCCCTGACGATCGCGGGTCACAAGCTCGGCGCCCCCAAGGGCACGGGCGTGCTCGCGGTGCGGGGACGCGTGCCGATCGAGCCGCTGCTGCACGGCGGCGGGCAGGAGCGCGGCCGCCGCAGCGGCACCGAGTCCGTCGCCGGCGCGGTGGCTCTCGCCACCGCGCTGGAGCTCGCGGAGGCCGAGCGGGCGGCGAACGCCCAGCTCGTCACGGCGCTGCGCGACGAGCTGATCGCGCGCGTGCTCGCGCTCACGCCGTCGGCCCGGCTGACGGGGCATCCGGACCGGCGGCTGCCCGGCACGGCGAGCTTCACGTTCGAGGGCACGAACGGCGAGACGGTGCTGCTCGAGCTCGAGCGCCGGGGCGTCGTGTCGTCGAGCGGATCCGCCTGCGCGGCGGGCAGCTCCGACCCGTCGCACGTGCTGCTGGCGCTCGGCCTCTCCCCAGAGGTCGCCCAGACCGCCGTCCGCATCACGCTCGCGCACGACCACCGCGCGGGGCTCGCGCCGGTGGCGGCGGCGATCGCGGCGTCCGTCGCCGCCGTGCACGCCTGATCCGCTGATCCTCGGTCGCGGGCTCGCGGCATCCGCAGCGGCCATAGGATCGCGAGGTGCCCCTTCCCGAGCCGCTCGTGACCGTGATCGTGCCCGGGTGGAACATCGCCCGCTACGCCGCTGAGGCCCTCGCGTCGCTGCGCGCGCAGACGCTCGCGGCGTGGCGCGCGATCCTCGTCGACGACGGATCCACGGACGGCACGGGCGACGTCTTCGCGGACTTCGCGCGAGAGGATGCGCGGTTCACGCACGTGACGCACCCCGCGCAGCGCGGCCTGGGCGCGGCGCGCAACACGGGGCTCGAGCTGGTCGACACGCGCTACGTCGGCTTCCTCGACGGCGACGACGTCATGCTCCCGCGCGCACTCGAGCTGCTCGTGGGTTCCCTCGAGCGCACCGGAAGCGACATCGCGGTCGGACAGTACACCCGCCTGCGTCCCGTCGCGGGCGGATACGAGCCCTCCCCCGTGCAGCCGTGGGTGCGGGACTCCACGGTCCCGGGCCGCGCGGGCGTGACGCTCGCGGACCATCCGGAGGTCACGTCGAACATCGTCGCGTGGTCGAAGGTGAGCCGCACCGATTTCTGGCGCACCCACCACCTGCGCTTCCCGCAGGGCCTGTACGAGGACCAGGCCGTCGCCCAGACGATGTACGCCCGCGCCCGCGCGATCGACACGATCGCCGAGCCGGTCGTGCACTGGCGCGTGCGCGCGGAGGGCACCTCGATCACGCAGCACGAGGCCGATCCCGCCGTCCTCGCCGCCGTGCTCGACGCGCTGCGCGAGGGTCTCGACATCCTGCGCCGGGAGGGTCCGGATGTCGCGGTGCGCGCCCGGATCGGCCAGATCCTGCGCATGGACGTCCCGCGCCTGCAGGCACTCGACCTCGACGCGCACTCCCGCGCGGCGGTCGACGACTTCGCCGCCGAGCTGGACGAGATCCTCGTGGCCGACTTGCCCCCACGTGACGGCTTCTCGACCGGATCGGCGTCAGATTCGGGCAAGTCGGGCGCGCTGGCTCAGGATCGCGGCGCGTAGATCCGCGAGCAGCGCTGCCGGATCGTCCAGGTCGGCCTGGGTGACGCTGAGGTACACCCAGCCGAGGGCCTCGAGTCGGCGGCGGCGCTGCAGATCCCTCCGCCACTGCGCAGGACTGCGATGGTGGTCGCCCTCGTACTCGACGTCGATCCGCAGAGCCCTCAGCACGAGGTCGCCGCGCGCCACGAACCCGCCGTCGTCGTCGCGGATCACCCCGTTCACCTCGAATCCCTCGAAGCCGTGGTCCTGCAGGAGCACGCGCAGCTCCGACTCCTTGGGCGACTCGGCCCGATGGTCGAGGCGAGCGAGCACGGCGCGCAGCATCGGACGGCGCTGGCGCCGGGGATACCGCTCGATGGCCGCGGCGATCTCCCGCCGCATCCGGCCCGCACCCCAGCGGCGCAGCAGGTGATCTCCCACCGCGACGAGCTCCGCGGTGCTCAGCAGATCCGCCAGGTCGCAGAACATCCGCCCGCGCGACGTGCAGCGCACATCCGACCACGTCATCCTGTCCTCCGGCGCCAGCTGCCGCTGGTGCCCCACGACGCCCCGTCCGCGGCGAGCGCGCGTCCCGAACGGGGTGGTGACGTGGATCGCCGGCGCTTCCGCGAGCCGGAGCGGGAGCGGGACCTTGGTCAGCAGCGCGACTGTGACGTGGCTGTACACGGCGCCCTCCGGCAGCATGAGCGCCCGGGCGCGGAGGTCCGACGCGAGGTCGGTCACCTCCGCGGGAAGCCGCGTGCCGTAGGCGGGGCGGCGCAGATCAGTGCCGCGTCGCCGGCGGGCGGACAGCCCGCAGTCCGCCACGCGGAAGGCCTGCCCGCGGAGGTGGTCGGGAAGCGGTGCGTGCGGGGTCATGGCCCCGAGCATCCCTGCCCCGCCATCTCGGCCCTCGGCTCTCCCCCGATCGGAAGAACATCCACGGCACTTCGACGCCTGTGGACGAACTCCCCGCGGATGGACTTGCCTCCAAGTGACGCCGAATCCGCCCCTCAGCCGTCAGTTCGGGGCAAACGGCCCCGCGCCCCGTTGCGCCTCAGGCCTCGGCAACGCCTGGCGCCGGCGGCCCCACCACGACGGGCGTGGACGGCAGCGGGCGGTCGTCGGCGGGCGGCCTGTCGGCGCGGCGCTCCGGATGATCCGCCGCTTCGTTCACGACCTCCGACTCGAGCACGCGGCTCGCGGCGAGCTGCTCCTCCGCGAGCTCGGCGTACAGCCCGCCGAGCGCGATGAGCTCGGCATGCGTGCCCGACTCGACGATCCGGCCCGCCTCCACCACGTGGATCACGTCGGCGTCGATCACGGTCGACAGGCGGTGCGCGATCGAGAGCGTGGTGCGGCCCGCGGCGGCGGTCTCGAGCGCCTCCTGCACGATCCGCTCCGACACCGTGTCGAGCGCGCTGGTGGCCTCGTCCAGCAGCAGGACGGGCGGATCCTTCAGCAGCACGCGCGCGATCGCGATCCGCTGCTTCTCGCCGCCCGACAGCCGGTAGCCGCGCTCGCCCACGACCGTGTCGTAGCCGTCCTCGAACCCCGCGATGATGTGGTGGATGTTCGCCTTGCGGCACGCCTGCTCGATCTCGGCGTCGGTCGCATCCGGCTTCGCGTAGCGGAGGTTCTCGCGGATCGTCGCGTGGAACAGGTACGTCTCCTGCGACACGATGCCGACGTGGTCGATGATCGACTCGTGCGTGAGGCGACGCACGTCCTCGCCCGCGAACAGCACGGCGCCCTCCGACGCCTCGTACATCCGCGGGGTCAGGTACAGCACGGTGGTCTTGCCGGCACCCGACGGGCCCACGAACGCCACCTGCTGCCCGGGCTCGACGGTGAAGGACACCCGCTGCAGGGTCGGCCGGGTGTCCGCCGCCGCGTCGGGGTACCGGAACGACACGTCGCGGAACTCGATGCGGCCGATCGGCCCGGGCGCGGCGGTCACCGAGACGGCGTCGGGCGCATCCTGGATCGCGGGCTTCAGGTCGAGGTACTCGAAGATGCGGGCGAACAGCGCCGCGGAGGTCTGCACGTCGAGCGCCACGCGCATCAGGCCGATGAGCGGCTGCAGCAGCCGCGCCTGCACGGTCGTGAACGCCACGACGGTTCCCGCCGTGATGATGCCGGGGTCGCCGACCAGCAGGAAGCCCGCCACGAGATAGATCACGGCGGGCACGCTCGCCATCAGCACGTGCACGACCGCGAAGAACCCCTGGCCGCTCATCGCCTGACGCACCTGCAGTCGGATCTGGTTGGCGTTCTCGTCGGCGTACCGCGCCGACTCGGTGCGCTGCCGGTTGAACGACTTCGACAGCAGGATGCCCGAGACGCTCAGCGTCTCCTGCGTGATGGCGGTCAGCTCCGACAGCGACTGCTGCGTCTGCGCCGCGATCTTCGCCCGGATCTGCCCGACCCGCCGCTGCACGAGCACCAGGATCGGCATCAGCACGACCGCGATCAGAGTGAGTCGCCAGTCGATCAGGATCATCGCGACGAGCGACGCGATGACCGTCACGGTGTTGCCCAGGATGCTCGCGACGGTGTTGGTGAGGACGCCGGAGACGCCGCCCACGTCGTTCTGCAGCCGCGACTGGATCACGCCCGTCTTCGTGCGCGTGAAGAACGCGAGCTCCATCGCCTGCAGGTGCTCGAACATCCGCACCCGCAGGTCCCCCGTGACGCGGTTGCCGACGTTCGACGTGAACCACGTCTGCGCGACGCCCACGAGCGCGCTCACGATGTAGAGCCCCACGATGAGCAGCACGAGGCGCACGAGGAGATCCAGCTGCACGGATCCCATCACTCCCGCCGCTTCGTCCACCGGGAAGAGGGCATCGTCGAAGATGCGCTGGATCACGAGCGGCGGGATGGCGCCGAGCGCCGCCCCGAGCACGACGAGCAGTCCCGTGACGGCGATGCGCGCGCGGTAGGGACGGAACAGCGCCATCACCCGCCGGCCGAGGTTCGGGATGCGCGGGGCCTCGGCGTTCTGGCGCCGCAGCGCGTCCTCGTCGATGGGACGCCCGCCACCGCCACGGACGCCGCCCATGCCCCGCCCCATGCTCACTTCGGCTGTCTCCGTCCGCTCGGTGCACCGCTTGCCGCAAGCCTAGTTTCCGGGCGAGGTGTGCCGGCGCGGGCGAGCGCGCGGCCCTCGAGCCGCCGGAGGAGACCGCCGGATGACCTCGAGATGAAATCCCGCGGATCGGGAATACGACGTCGGAAGCCCCCGTTAGGCTGAACCGTCGGCGCATGCTCATGCCCTCTTGCCGGCCCGCCCGCCTTCTGCCGCATCACCGCCCGATGCGCACCGGGTGCTTCGCCCTTCCCGCCTCGAGGAGAACGATGACCGCCACCGACACCACCCCCGGAACCGGATCGATTCCCGCCGTCTCCGCGCCCTCGCGCGCGCCCGAGATCGACCCGCGCGGCATGCGCGTCGTCTGGCTGCTGCTGATCGCCGCGTTCGTCGCGATCCTCAACGAGACGACGATGAGCATCGCGATCCCGCACCTGAACACCGACCTCGGCGTGCCGCCCGAGCTCGGCCAGTGGCTCACGAGCGCCTTCATGCTCACGATGGCCGTGGTCATCCCGACGACGGGCTTCCTGCTGCAGCGCTTCACCACGCGCCAGGCGTTCGTGCTGGCGATGACGCTGTTCACGGCGGGCACCCTGCTGTGCCTGGTCGCGCCCGGCTTCGTCGCGCTGCTGATCGGCCGCGTCGTCCAGGCGGCGGGCACCGCGATCACCATGCCGCTGCTCATGACGACCGTCATGACCGTCGTCCCCGCTCAGTCGCGCGGCCGCATCATGGGCCGCGTCGGCATCGTGATCTCGCTCGCCCCGGCCATCGGCCCCACGCTGGCGGGCGTGCTGCTCGACATCGCGAACTGGCGCTGGATCTTCGGCGTCGTCCTGCCGATCGCGATCGTCGCGCTGATCATCGGCGTGAAGTGGATGACGAACCTCGGCGACACGTCGCGCGCTCCGCTCGATGTGCTGTCGGTCGTCCTCTCGGCGCTCGCGTTCGGTGGCCTCGTGTTCGGCCTCAGTCAGGCCGGCGGATCGCACGGTGGCGAGTCGACCGCGGCGATGCCGACCGGCGTCGCGATCGGCATCATCGTCGGATCTGTCGTGGTGCTCGGCCTGTTCGTGTGGCGTCAGCTCTCGCTGCAGAAGGCCGACGACGCGCTGCTCGACCTGCGCGTGTTCTCGTCGCGCAACTTCACGTTCGCGATCGTCGTGCTCGCGATCCTGTCGCTGGCGATGTTCGGCACCTTCACGGCGCTGCCGCTCTACATGCAGGACGTCATGCAGCTCTCGGCGACCGAGTCGGGCCTCGTCGTGCTCCCGGGCGCGATCATGATGGGTCTCCTCGGCCCGATCATCGGCCGGATCTACGACGCCCGCGGCGCGCGCGTCCTGCTGATCCCCGGCACGGCTCTCGTGGCCGCCGTGATGATCTTCTACGCGACCCTGACCGAGTCGACGCCCGTCGCGGCGCTCGTCGGTGCGCAGGTGGCGATGTCGATCGGCATGGCCATGTCGTTCACGCCGCTGTTCTCGGCGTCGCTCGGCTCGCTGCAGCCCCGCCTGTACTCGCACGGCTCGGCCGTGCTGAACACCCTGCAGCAGGTGGCGGGTGCGGCCGGCGTCGCCGTGCTGATCACGACCATGGCCTCCGTGTCCGCCTCGCGCGAGGCGGCCGGCGTCGCGGAGCTCGCGGCCGGTGCGGCGGGCGCCCGCGCGGCGTTCCTGTTCTCCGCGATCGTCGCGGTGATCGCGGTCGCAGCGGCGTTCTTCGTGCGCAAGCCCGAGGAGCAGCCGGGCGGCGGCGGCTTCCACGGCGGTCACTGACCCGGAGAGGGAGTGAGCGATCCGCTCACTCCCTCTGCACGGTGACCTCGACGGCTGCGCAGATTGCGCGCTTGGGCTGCACTCGTGATAGCTAAGAGGGATGAGCACCACGCATCGTCCCGAGGTCGGCGCCGCTTCGGCCGACCGAGCCGCACGGCTCGCCGTCACCGTCTTCCCGATCCTCGTCATCGTCGCGGGAATCCTCGGGTTCCTGCTCCCGGACGCGATCGCGCCGCTCGGGCAGGCGGTGCCGTGGCTGCTCGGCGTCGTGATGTTCGGGATGGGCCTGACGCTGACGCTGCCCGACTTCTCGCGCATCCTGAAGCGGCCGTGGATGGTGCTGATCGGCGTTGTGCTGCAGTACCTGATCATGCCGCTCACGGCGTGGGTCATCGTGCTCGTGCTGCAGCTTCCCGCCGAGCTCGCGGCGGGCGTCATCCTCGTCGGGTGCGCGCCGGGCGGCACCGCATCGAACGTCGTCACCTACCTCTCGCGTGGCGACACCGCCCTGTCGGTGACGATCACGACCTGCTCGACCCTGCTCGCGCCGATCCTGACGCCGCTGCTGACGCTGTGGCTCGCGGGCCAGTTCCTCGAGGTGCCGTTCGCGTCGATGATGATCTCGATCCTGCAGACGGTGCTGCTGCCCGTCGTGGCGGGACTCGTCGTGCGCCTGCTGCTGCGCCGCTGGGTCGAACGAGCGCAGCCCGCGCTGCCCTGGATCTCGACCATCGCGATCGCGCTCATCGTCGCCGCGGTCGTCGCGGGCAGCGCCGACCGGATCGTGGAGGCGGGCCTGCTCGTGTTCCTCGCCGTGTTCCTGCACAACGGGTTCGGGCTGCTGCTGGGCTACCTCGCCGCCATGGCGCTGCGGATGAGCCAGCGCGAGCGCCGGGCGATCGCCGTCGAGGTCGGCATGCAGAATTCGGGCCTCGCGGCATCCCTGGCCGCCGCGCACTTCTCGCCGCTCGCGGCGCTGCCCGCCGCGGTGTTCTCGGTCTGGCACAACCTGTCGGGCGCGATCTTCGCGATGATCATGGGCCGCCGACCGGTCACCGACGACTGACGCGGGGTCAGGCCTCCGGGAGGCGGCAGACCCCGTCGACGCACACCGCGGCATCCGCATCGCCCAGCGCGATCAGCGGGAGCGGGGCGAGGCCGGGGGCGGCCTGATCGGCCTGCGCGGCGTCGTCCGTGTGCGCCTTCTGCGGTGTGGTGTCGGAAGTCACGCGGGCAATCGTACGCCCGCGGCCACGGACCGAGGGCCGCGCGCGAGCCGGACCACCGCGGCCCGGCGCCGTAGGTCCGGTCGGTCGTGGTGTCAAGGGATGTCCTCCGCCGCCACAGCGCTCGTAGCCTCGCGGTACCGGGGCGCCACTCCGCTGCGTCGCCGCCACCGCATCTCGCGTCATCGCCTCGCAGAGGCCGGAAGGGGCTTCCCATGACCACGGTCGCCGATCAGATCGTCCAGCGACTCGCCGACTGGGGTGTCGGCCGCGTGTTCGGATACAGCGGCGACGGGATCAACGGCGTGCTGGACGCGCTGCGCCGCTCGGACGCCGGGATCGAGTTCGTGCAGGCCCGCCACGAGGAGAACGCGGCGTTCATGGCCGTGGGGCAGGCGAAGTACGACGGCGGTGCGGGCGTCGTGATCTCGACCCAGGGGCCGGGTGCCATCCACCTGCTGAACGGCCTGTACGACGCGAAGCTCGATCACGCGCCGGTCGTCGCGCTCATCGGCCAGCAGCACCGCAGCACGCTCGGCTCGGGCTACATGCAGGAGGTCGATCTGCGCACGCTGTTCGCGGATGTCGCGTCGGCGTACATCACGCAGGTCGCGTCGCCCGAGCAGGTGCCGCTCGCGATCGACCGCGCGTTCCGCAACGCTCTCGCGACCCGCCAGCCGGCGGTCGTCATCCTGCCTCACGACGTCCAGAGCGCCGAGGCGTCGGACGTCGAGCAGTCGCACGGCGTGGTGCGCACGGGCGCGGTCTTCGAGCCCCCGCTCGTCACCCCGCCCGCGGAGCGTCTGGACGAGGCCGCCGCCCGGCTGCGGCGGGCGCAGCGCCCGATGATCCTCGCCGGGCGGGGTGCGGCGTCCTGCGGCGACGCACTTGCCGAGCTCGCGACGCGGATCCGCGCCGGCGTGGTCACGAGCCTGCTGGGCAAGCCCTACATCGACGAGTCGCTGCGGCACGCGGCCGGCACGATGGGCCACCTCGGCACGACGGCGAGCGCCGAGCTGCTCACCGCGTGCGACCTGCTGCTCATCGTGGGATCGAACGACCCCTGGACCGAGTACTACCCCGCGCCGGGACAGGCCGCCGTCATCCAGATCGACGTCGACCCGCGGATGATCGGCAACCGCCTGCCCGTGGACGTCGGCATCGTGGGAGACGCGGGCGCCGCCATCCGCGGTCTCGCGGAGCGCGTCGAGGAGCGGGCCGAGGACGAATGGTGGGCGCGCGTGCGGGACGCCGTCGACCGCTGGCGGCAGACCGCCGAGCGCCGCGCGGCCGTGCAGGCCGAGCCGCTGAACCCGGAGGCCGCGGTCCGCGCGCTCAACGCGCACGTCCCCGACGACGCCCGCATCGCGCTGGATGTGGGCAGCATCGTCTACTGGTACGCCCGGCAGCTCCGCCTCCCCCGCGGTGTGCCCGCGCATGTGTCGGGCACGCTCGCCACGATGGGCTGCGGCGTGCCGTATGGCCTCGCCGCCAAGCTGGGGGCGCCGGACCGTCCGGTCGTCGTGCTCGCGGGCGACGGCGGCATGCAGATGACCGGGGTGGCCGAGCTGATCACGGTGGCCGCGCGCTGGCGCGACTGGACCGATCCGCGCTTCGTCGTGGCGGTGTTCGAGAACCGGGATCTGGCCGAGGTGAGCTGGGAGCAGCGCGAGATGGAGGGCGCACCGCGGTTCGCCGAAACGCAGGATCTGCCCGAGTTCGCCTACGCGGAGTACGCGCGCATGCTGGGCCTCGGCGGCGAGGTCGTCGACGATGCGGACGACCTCGACGCCGCGTGGGGCCGCGCGTTCGCAAGTGACCGCCCGTACGTCCTGCATCTGCGCACGGACCCGGCCGTGCCGCTGCTGCCGCCCGCGGCCTCCTCGCCCGATGCGGCCGAGGAGATGCGCTCGGCGCTGCGGGCGGAGGTCGAGGCCGGCGGGCCCCAGGGCGAGCGCGCACTGCGTCTGCTCGACGCGTACCTCGACATGCCCGCCACCTGAGCGCGCGGAAAGGGGGCCCGGATCTTCCGGACCCCCTTCTCGCATGCGCTCAGGGCATCGTCCCCCGGCGTCATCCGCTCACTCGGACGGCGGCGGCGGCGGGTAGGGCGACTCCTTGAGCAGACGCGCGAGGTGCGCCGCGTTGCGGGCGAGCGTGGCGGTGGTGCTGGCGACCTGCTCGGGCGTCTCTTCGAGATCCTTGTAGTCGGTCGTCTTCATCGCCTCGCCGTTCCAGTAGACGCCGCCCTGAGACGGGACGGTGTAGCCCGCGTCGACGAGCGCCTGGTACAGGTCGGCCGTGATGCCGTGGGCGCCGTCCTCGTTTCCGACGACGACCGTCACGGCGACCTTGCCCGCCAGGATCTGCCGCCCCGCGTCGTCCGTCACGGACAGCTCGTTGTCGAGCCGCTCCAGCACGCGCTGGGCGATGCTCGACATGTGCCCCATCCACGTCGGCGTGCCGAAGACGAGGATGTCCGCGTCCAGCACCTTCTGTCGGAGCGCCGGCCAGGCGTCGCCGTTCCCCATGTCATCGAGCACACCCGGCTTGACGTCGTGGTCGACGACCCGGATCTGCTCGCCCGTGATGCCGTAACCGGCGAGCGCTTCGAGCACCTGGCCGTTGAGCAGCTCGGTGCTCGACGCGTCCGGAGACGGCGTGAGTGTGCAGTTGAAGGCGAGTGCGTGCATCGATTCCTCCTCGATCAGGCGGCCGTCGGGTGCAGCAGGACCTTGGTCCAGCCGTCCTCGCGCTTGTCGAACCGCTCGTAGGCCTCCGGCCCCTCGCTGAGATCGAGCTCGTGCGAGACGATCAGGCCCGGGTTCGCCCGGCCCTGGATGATCAGGTCCCGCAGCTCCCGGTTGTAGCGCTTGACCGGGCACTGGCCGGTGCCGATCGTGAGCCCCTTCGTGAAGGCGGTGCCGAACTGGAAGTCGTAGCGCCCCTCCTTCGCCGGCTCGGTCGCCGCACCCGGATCCTGCGGCACGTAGACGCCCACGACGCCGAGGCCGCCGGTCGCACGGACGACCTTCACGAGCTGGTCGAGCACGAGCTCGGGGTGCTCCTGCCCCGCGGCGTCGTGCGCCTGGTACCCCACCGCCTCGACGCCGCAGTCCGCCCCCTGTCCGCCGGTGGCGTCCATGACGACCTGCTCGACGTCGGTCTGCGAGAAGTCGATGGCCGTGGCGCCGAACCGCTCGGCGAGCGCGAGTCGATCGGGCTCCTTATCGACGACGAAGACCTGGGCGGCGCCCTTCAGCATCGAGCTGTGCGCGGCCATGAGACCGACCGGTCCGGCGCCGAAGATCACGACGGAGCTGCCGGGCTTGACACCCGCCATCTCCGCACCGTGATACCCGGTAGGGAAGATGTCGGACAGCAGCGCGAAGTCGCTCTCGTGCTCGGTGCCCTCCGGCAGCAGGAGCAGGTTGAAGTCGGCCCACGGCACCCGGAGGTACTCCGCCTGTCCCCCTGGTACGGACCCATCATCGGGTAGCCGTAGCCCGCGCCCGGATCACCCGAGGGGTTGGCGCGCTGACATGCCGACGTGAACCCGGCGTTGCAGTTGCGACACGAGCCGCACGCGATGTTGAACGGGACCGAGACGCGGTCGCCGACCTTGATCCGCTCCACTCCCGGCCCGACCTCGACGACCACGCCCATGTTCTCGTGCCCGAGCGTCATGCCGGACTCCATGGCGGCGCGTCCCTCGTACGGGTGCAGATCCGAACCGCAGATGTTGGTGGTCGTGATGCGGATCACGGCGTCGAGCGGCGCCTCGATGCGTGAGTCCTCCACCTCCTCGTAGCGCACGTCGAAGGCATCGCGATAGACCACGGCTTTCATGACTCTCCTCTCCGCGCAGGCGGCGTTCGCCGGCGAGAGCCCCAGTCAACGCGCGGCCACCCCGTCGCAGACACCGGGTTGACAGCCCGATCCGATCATGCGGACCGCGACTCAGCGTCCCGGCAGGTCCCGGGGACAGGATGGACGGATGCGCACTCGCCGGATCGTGATGGCCGCCGTGACCGTGTCCGCACTGGTGGCGGGCGGCGCCACGATCGTCGCCCTCGCCCGGTCGCAGGCGGAGCCGCCCGGATGCGACGACATCCGCGCCTATCAGGAGCGCTACGGCGAGATCGAGACGCTGGGTGAGGGCGCGCACGAGATCACGGTGCTGGGCGACTCGTACTCGGCCGGCGACACCCTGCGCGCCCGGGGTCAGCGCTGGACCGACGCCCTCACGCAGCTCGACGCCGAGCTCACCGTCACGCTCGACGCGGTCCCGTTCACGGGATTCGTGAACAGCGGCGCGTGCGGGCCGAACGCGTTCACCGACCGCATCGACCGTGCGGTGGCGGCGGCCGACGACGTGCTCGTCGTCCAGGGCGGGCTGAACGACGTGGAGGCGCAGCCGGAGGACGTCGCGGATGCCGCCGCTCGCGTGCTGGACGCGGCCGACGGCGTCACGCACGTGCTCGTCGTCGGACCCGTGGACGCGCCCGCCCGCGACGGCGAGCGCGCGATCGACGCCGCGCTCGAGCGCGCGGCAGCCGCGCACGGCGCGCGCTACGTCTCGGCGCTCGCGTGGGACCTGCCGTTCGGCGCCGACCGCCTGCACCTGACCGCGGCCGGCCACCACGCGTATGCCGAGCGCGTGCTCGAGGAACTGCGCGCGGCCGGCGCGATCTGACCCGGACGTCGGCCCGAGGGCTCAGGCGCGCGGGCCTCCCGCGACGTACAGCACCTGGCCCGACACGTAGCCGGCGCCCTCGGAGCAGAAGAACGACACGGCGTGCGCGATGTCGTCGGGCTGTCCCGCGCGCGGCACGGGCGTCTGCGACGCGACGCCGTCGAGGAACTCCTCGAACGAGATGCCCATGCGCTCGGCGGTCTGCTTCGTCATGTCGGTGACGATGAATCCCGGGGCGACGGCGTTCGCCGTGATGCCGAACTTCCCGAGCTCGATCGCGAGCGACTTCGTGAAGCCCTGGATGCCCGCCTTCGCCGCGGCGTAGTTGACCTGACCGCGGTTGCCGAGCGCCGAGATGGACGACAAGTTCACGATGCGTCCCCACCGTGCTTCGACCATGTGCGCCTGCACGGCACGCGTCACGAGGAACGCCCCGCGCAGGTGCACGTCCATGACCGAGTCCCAGTCGTCGACGGACATCTTGAACAGCAGGTTGTCGCGCAGGATGCCGGCGTTGTTCACGAGCACGGTGGGCGCCCCGAGCTCGGCCGCGACGCGCTCGACGGCCGTCGCCACGGCGCTCTCGTCCGTGACGTCCACGCCCACCGCGATCGCGCGTCCGCCGTCCGCCACGATCGCCTCCGCCGTCTCCCGGGCCTGGTCCTCCAGGCGGTCGAGCACGGCGACCGCGTTGCCGTCGGCGGCGAGGCGGCGAGCGGTCGCGGCTCCGATGCCGCGCGCGGCGCCGGTCACGATGGCGGTTCGAGTTGTCATGCTGATCCTCCGATGCTTCCTTGCAGTGAGGGCGACGTGCGAGCGCCGGCCGCGGACGACGCGGTGGGCCGGATGGCCGTCGACTCGAGCGACTGTATCGCCTGGCGGGTCACATCCACCGGCGCCATTTGAACACGACGTACAGACCCACGGCGGTCAGCACCATGAGTCCGAGCGCCATCGGATAGCCCCACGCCCACGACAGCTCGGGCATCCGGTCGAAGTTCATCCCGTACACGCCCGCGACGATGCTCGGTCCGAACAGGATCGCGGCCCATCCCGAGATCCGCTTCACCTGCTCGTTCTGCGCCAGCGCCGTCTCGGTCTGGCGGCGCGTCACGAGCGTCGAGTTCACGGTGAGCGCGTTGTCGAGGATGGCGCGATACGACGCCAGGCGCTCCGCGATCCGGATGGCGTGGTCGAGCACGTCCCGCAGCGACCGCTGCAGCTCGATGTCGACGCCGTAGCGGTCGGCGCCACGCAGCAGCCCCTCCAGCATGGCGCGCAGCGGATCGGCGGAGCGCTGGAAGCCGATCACCTCGCGTGAGAGCAGGTAGATGCGCTGCGACAGCTCGGCGTGCTCGGATCCGAACAGCGCGTCCTCGATCTCGTCGATGTCGTTCTGCAGACCGGCGACGACCGGCTCGTACTCGTCCACGACCTCATCCATCACGGCGTACAGCACCGCCTCGGGACCGAACGCGAGCAGCTCGGGCTGCCCCTCCATGCGCCGGCGCACGCGCGCGAGATCCGGCGACTCCGCATGGCGGATCGTCACGACGAAGTCGGGGCCGACGAACACGTGCAGCTCGCCGAACTCCACGGTCTCCTCGCGCTCGAGATAGCGCGCCGGAAGCAGCACGGCGAACAGCGTGTCGCCGTAGCGCTCGAGCTTCGCCCGCTGGTGGCCCTGCAGCGCATCCTCGACCGCGAGCGGGTGCAGCGAGAACTCCTCCGCGACCTGGCTGATCTCCTCGCGCGTCGGTCGGAACAACCCGATCCACGCCATGCCGCCCTCCGAGCGCATGTACTCGAAGGTCTCCTCGAGGCTCGCGGGGTTCTCGATGCGGCGGCCGCCGACGTACACGGCGTTGTCGATGATGGGCACCCGGCAATTGTCGCGTGCCCTGCGCGCTGGGGCGGGGAGGCGCGGTGCCTCCTTCACGCCCTTCTCAGCCGAGGTCGATCCAGTACCGGCGCAGTGCCTGATCGCCGTCGCGCCGGATGTCCTCGAGCACACCGCCGTTCTTCTCGATCACCCGCGCCGAGGCCGCGTTCCGATCGTGACACACCACGAGGATCCGCGGATACCGGCGTCGCCGGGCGAGATCGGCCGTGCGCGCGAGCGCCCATGTCGCCAGACCGCGGCCGCGGGCGGACGGGCGGATGCCGTAGCCGACGTGGCCGGCGAAGTTCAGCAGGTAGTCCGTCAGCTCGTGTCGGAAGGAGACGGCCCCCAGGTACTCGTCGCCCTCCACGACCCAGCGGTAGGTGTCTGTCACCCGTCCCGGTCGGCGCGGCGACTTCTCGGCGGCCACGAGCGACGTCGTGTACCGCTCGAATCCGGCCGGCGTGATGACGTCGTCCTCGTCGTCGATCCCCGCGCCGTCCTGCGTCGCGCCGGCCCACTCGGCGTGAGACTCCAGGAACGACCGGTGAAAACGGGGGTGCGGCGCGACCAGCTCGGGCATCCTCCGATGATGCCATCGGCATTGCGCCCCGCACGCGGGCGGACTAGACACGAGCCATGACCCGAGCACAGGACTGGCTGGACGGATATCTCCGCGCGTGGAAGTCGTACGACGCGGCGGACGTGCGCGCGATCTTCACCGACGACGCCGAGTACTGGTTCCGCCCGAACGATCCGGAGCCGACCCGCGGCATCGACGCGATCATCGAGATGTGGGACTCGGACCGCGACGACGACCCGGAGTACGACTTCGAGGTGCTGATCGAGGACGATCGGCTCGGCATCATCAAGGGCCACGTGAACTACCCGGGCGGCAAGCACTACACGAACATCTGGGAGGTCTGGTTCGCCCCGGACGGGCGCGCGCAGAAGTTCGTCGAGTGGTGGATGCTGCCGCGCAAGCGCGACGCGGCCGAATCCGCCGGCTGACGGATCCGCCCCGCACGACGTCAGTCGTGCGGCCGATAGAGGGACGCGCCGCTGGGCTCGACCTCGAGCACATGCCCCGCCGCCGTCGCGAGTCGATCGAGGATCTCCGCACGACGCCCGCGCATCCATGCCGGGAGCACGCGGTCCCAGTCGTCCGCGTGCGGCACGTAGAGCTTCATCGGCGTCATGCCCCAGCCGCCCTCGAACACGAAGCGCCGCCCGCCCTCGCGGTAGACGATCTCCTCCTTCCAGCGCGGTTCGACGCTCCAGTCGCTCTCACTCACCGCGATCCCGCATTGTCTCTGCCAGCACGGTCGGGTTGCGTCCTTCGAGAGCCGCGCCGATCCGATCCGCTCGCCAGTCGCTCATGTCACCACACGGTACCGATCCGCGCGGACGTCGACGGCCCATGCCAGGATGACCGAGTGCTCACGGCTCACTCGCGCATCCTCCCCCGCATCGGCGCCGGCGTCGCGCTGACCGCTCTCCTCGTCTCCCTCACGGGCTGCACCGACCCGGGAGAAGAGGCGACGCGCACGCTGGCCGACGACCTCGCCGCCGCCCTGTCGGGGCATACGCTGGACGGCGTCGCCCTGACGGATCAGGGTGCCGCCGCGGCGTTCGCCGAGCAGGTCGAGCCGCTCGCCGCGTACGACGTGAAGGTGGCCGCGGGCGAGGTGGAGCGCGAGGGCGGCGAGGGCACAGTGCCGCTGCGGTGGACGTGGGACGTCGAGGGTCACGAGTGGACGTACGACACGACAGCGGCGCTCGTCGAGGGCGAGGAGCAGAAGTGGGCGGTCGAGTGGACGCCCGCGACGCTCGTGCCCGGGCTGAGCGCGGAGGAGCGCATCGAGGTCCAGCGCGAATACGGCCCGCGTGCCGACGTGGTGGACGCGGGCGGCGACCCGATCGTCACGCTGCGCCCCGTGGGCCGCTACGGCCTCGACAAGGCGAACACGCCGGCGGATCAGGTGGGCACGTCGGCCGAGCGGATCGCGGGCGCCCTCGGGATCGATCCGGCCGCCTTCCGTGCGACGGCCGAGGCTGCCGGGCCGGAGGCATTCGTCGAGGCGCTGACGGTCCGCGAGGGCCAGGAGAGCGAGCACGTCAAGCCGGAGTTCGCAGACATCCCTGGCGCGCTCGTCGTGCCCGACGAGGTCGACCTTGCGCCGACCCGTGCGTTCGCGCGCGAGATCCTCGGCTACGTGGGCGAGGCGACCGCCGAGGTCGTCGAGAAGTCCGAGGGGACGATCCACCCGGGCGACCGTGTGGGGATGGCAGGCCTGCTCGCGACGTACGACGGCCGGCTGCGCGGCACGCCGACGCTGCGCATCGAGGCCGTCGGCGCCGACGAGACCCGGCGCGAGCTCGCCGAGTGGCAGGGCGAGGCCGGCGAGCCGCTCGAGCTCACGCTGAACCAGCAGATGCAGCTCGTGGCCGAGCACATCCTGTCGCGGATCTCGGGCGAGGGCGCGCCCGCCAGCGCGCTCGTCGCGATCCGGCCCTCGACGGGTGAGATCCTCGCCGCGGCGAACGGTCCCGGAAACGGCGGGATGAACGCCGCGACGGCGGGGCAGTACGCGCCCGGGTCGACGTTCAAGCTCGTCACCTCGCTGGCGCTGCTGCGCTCGGGCGCCACGCTCGACGACGTGCTGAGCTGCCCCGAGACCCTCGACGTCGACGGCTACACGTTCCACAATTTCGACGACTATCCGGCGACCGCGCTCGGCGACGTGACGTTCCGCACGGCCCTGGCGAACTCGTGCAACACGGCGCTCATCGGCGCACGGGACCGGATCGACGACGGTGCGCTCGCGTCGGCCGCCGCGACGCTGGGCCTCGGCGAGGCGCCTGATCTCGGCTACCCCGCCGCGCTCGGCACCGTGCCCGAGCCCGAGAGCGAGACCGAGCGGGCCGCCGACCTCATCGGTCAGGGGCGCGTCACGGCCACGCCGCTCGGCATGGCGACGGTGGCCGCGTCGATCCAGGCCGGCCGCACGGTCGTCCCCCACCTCGTCGCGGATCGAACGGGAGAGGCGGATCCGGATCAGCCGCTCACCGCCGAAGAGACCGCCGCTCTGCAGGAGCTCATGCGCGCGGTCGTGACCGAGGGCTCGGCGACGTTCCTCGGCGGCATCCCGGGCGAGCCGGTGGGAGCCAAGACGGGCACGGCCGAGTACGGCGACCCGGGCGAGGACGGCTCGTATCCGAAGCACAGCTGGATGATCGGCACGCACGGGGATCTCGCCGTGGCCGTGTTCGTCGAGACGGGCGAATCGGGCGCCACGACCGCGGGCCCGCTGCTGCAGGCCTTCTTCGAGAAGTGGTGAGCGCGTGGCGTGGGAGTTCGAGGCCGAGCTGATCGAGTGGCGCGGACCCGCGCCGTTCGTCTTCGCTCCCCTGCCTGCCGAGCTCTTCGCCGAGATCAAGGACGCCGCGCGTGGGCTCATGTACTGGGGTCAGATCCCCGTGATCGCCACGGTCGGTCAGACCGAGTTCGACACCGCGATGTGGCCCAAGGACGGCCGCTTCCTGCTGCCGATCAAGGTCGCCGTGCAGCGCGCCGAGCGGATCGACATCGGCGATGTCGTCACGGCGGTGGTGCGACTGCCGGGCGAACCGGACCGATGACCGTCATCCCCGGCGGCCGAGCAGGCTCCGGTTCAGTCCCCACCCGGCGAGGCTGATCAGCACGATCGCGCCGGCCATCGCGAGCAGCTGCGGCGGCTCGGTGAGGATGCCGAGGCTGACGATGAGCGTGGTGGCGCCGGCGGGCGGATGCGGCATGTTCAGCAGGCTGAGCACCAGAGTCGTGATCGCCACCGAGAGCACCCCCGCCACGACGTAGGCCACGGTCAGCCCGCCGACGGGCGCCGGCGGCTGCCCGCTCAACCCCAGCGCGAAGAAGCACGCGATCCCGGCTCCGAGGCCCACGGCATGTCCGACCAGCGCATTGGCGGGACGGGAGGACGGCGACGCGGGCGACTCGAAGAACAGCATGACCGTCGGCCCGAGGCTCGGGAACAGCCATGGCTGCTTCAGCACGAGCCCCACGACGCCGGCGCAGGCGAGCACGACCAGGCACAGCGTTGCGGCATACGCCGCCGCTCCGGTGCGGCTCTCCCGCAGCCGCACGGCGGGCCGCGTCACGAGGTCACCAGGAGAGCCTGCGGCGCCGCCTGCTTGATGCGGGTGAGCAGCCAGTCCTGCTGCAGCTTCGTCTGGCTCTCGCAGTCCGTCGCAACCGCCAGCAGTTCCTCGTCACGCAGCGCCAGGGCTCCCTGCTTGACGACGGTCCAGGTCGTGTCGACGAACGAGACCAGCATCCGCACATCCTGCAGGTCGCGCAGCAGGGCGAGCGCACCCGTGCGGCTCTCGCTCATGGCCTCGAGACGGAAGCGCTCGGGTTCGGCGTCCGGCTGCTCTCCGTACCGCTCCACGATGGGCGCCAGCCGCTGCTCGTGCTCGTCGCACTGCTGGGCGAGGGTATGGCACAGGTGATAGACGTCCGGCTCGTCGCCGTGCCCGTCGGCGAGCTGGCGGAAGGACTGTGCGAGCGCCTGCTCCCCCGCGTGCAGCAGTCCGATGTACACGGCGAGCTTCATGATGCCGTCCCCTCCATCACCGACTCCTCCGCCCGCGCGTCCGCCCCGCCGACCGTCGCCGGCACCGAAGCGGGATCGGCCGGGCGCGATGCGGAGGTGGTGGGTGCGGGTGCCGGCGCCGCGCCGTCCGCCACCTTCTCGACGCGCACGGCCGCGACCTTGAAGATCGGCTGCTTCGAGACGGGGTCCCATTCCGTCATCGTCAGCTCGTTCGCCGCCGTCGGACGATCGTCCGGTCCCGACCGGCCGTCCTCCCAGTAGCCGTAGTGGAACGGCGCGAACACGCACCCCTCCCGCACGTCGCCCACCCGCGCGGGCACGACGATCTCGCCCCGCGGCGAGCGCACGCGGACGATGTCGCCCTCGCGCACGCCCAGCCGCTCGGCATCCGCGCGCGACAGCTCGGCCCACGCCGACGGTGCCGCGCGCTGCAGCTGCCGGGTGCGGCCCGTCTTCGTGCGGGTGTGGAACTGATACACCGTGCGCCCGGTGGAGTACTGCAGCGGGTACTCGTCGCTCGGCACCTCATGCGGCGGGTTGTAGGCCGCCGCCTTCAGGATCGCCCGGCCGTTCGGAGCCATCGCCCGATAGGCGATCTCGCCGATGGTCGCGCCGGTGAGCAGATCGTGACCGTAGCTCTCGGCCCGCTCGGGCTCGGTCGGGAAGACGCCGTCCGCATACAGGCGGTCGGTGCCGTCCGGATGGTCCGCGTTGCACGGCCAGGGGATGCCGCTGCCGCCGCGCAGCTTCTCGTAGCTGAGGCCGGTGTAGTCGCACAGCCGCCCGCGGGAGCACTCCTGCCAGGCGCGGAAGCCGTCCTCCGGCCCCGACCAGTCGATCAGCGGAGCGCCGTCGTCGCGGCGGAAGTCCATGCGCCGCGCGTAGTCGAGGAAGATGTCGAGGTCGCTGCGCGCCTCCCCCGGCGGCTCGACGGCCTTGTCCGACAGATGCACCGTGCGGTTCACGTTCGTGAACGTCCCCTGCTTCTCGCCCCAGCCGGCCGCGGGCAGCACGACGTCGGCGAGTCGCGCGGTCTCGGTGAGGTAGAGATCCTGCACCACGAGGAACAGCTCGGGCCCCGCGAGGATGCGACGGATCCGCTCTGCCTCGGGCATGGACACCGCCGGGTTCGTCGCCTGCACCCAGAGGAACTCGATGCTGCCCTGCTCGGCGTAGCGGAAGATCTGCATGGCGTGCGTGGGCGGCGCCCAGTGCGGGATCTGATCGACGTGCACGCCCCACAGCTCGGCCAGCTCGCGGACGTGATCCGGGTTCTCCCAGTTGCGGAAGCCGGGCAGGTCGCCGTCCGCGCCGGCCTCGCGCGCGTTCTGGGCGGTGGGCTGACCGTTCATCTGCAGGATGCCCGAGCCGGGCTTGCCGATCCGGCCCGTCAGCAGGTGCAGGTTGTTGACCTGGCAGGAGGCCGCCGTGGCGTCCGAGGACTGGTAGAAGCCCTGCAGCACGGTGGAGAGCACCCGATCGGATGTCGCGAAGATCGCGGCGGCGCGCCGGACGTCGTTCGCATCCACCGCGCACGTCTCCGCGACCTTCTCGGGCGTCCACGGCTCGACCGTCGCGCGCAGCTCGTCGACGCCGATGGTGTGCGCCGCGACGAACTCCTCGTCGATGCCGCCGGTGACGAACAGCTCGCGCACGAGTCCGTTCATCAGGGCGAGGTTGGTGCCGGGCCGCACGGCGAGATGCACCTCCGCGTGGCGGGCGACGTCCGTACCTCGCGGGTCCACGCACACCACGCGCGGCGGGTGGGGTCCCGCCAGGCGGTCGAGCACCCGTGCCCACAGCACGGTCTGCGTCTCGGCCATGTTGTGGCCGAAGAGGAAGATCGCGTCGCACTCGTCGATGTCGGAGTAGCTGCCGGGCTGGCCGTCCGAGCCGAAGCTCTCCTTCATGGACGCGGCCGCGGTGGCCGTGCACAGTCGCGTGTTGCCGTCCATGTGGGGCGTGCCGATCCCGGCCTTGCCGATGATCCCGAGCGCGTAGTACTCCTCCAGGAACAGCTGACCGCTGCTGTAGAACCCCATGCTCAGCGGCCCCTTGTCGGCCAGCAGCGAGCGGCTGCGCTCGACGATCCGGTTCATCGCCGTGTCCCAGTCGGTCTCGATCAGCTCGCCGCCCTGCCGGATGAGCGGGCGTGTCAGGCGATCGTCGCTCGTCATCCCCTGCCAGCTGCCGAACAGGCCCTTCGGGCCGAGGCGGCCGTGATTGACCCGGTCGACAGCGCGCCCGCGCACGCCGACCATCCGGCCGTCCTTGACCGCGATGTCGGTCGCGCAGCCGTTGCTGCACAGCACGCAGGCCGACTGCACCCAGCGGTCGACGTCGTCGCTGCCGAGTCCTTCCGCCAGCTTGGTGTCCACCCGCACGGGCCACCGCTCACCGCGCGCGAAGGGCGTCCTGGTCCCCCAGATGTCCGCGATCCGATCCACCGTCATCCGAACCTCCCGCCGGAGAGTCTCCTGCCGGCGACGATGGCGGCGAAAGCCGCTCGACACCGACGTGGCGCTGTGGAAACATGCGCCCGCGAGGCGGAGGCACGGCCGCGTCTACGCGGAGGCTCCTCCGCTGCCGAAGGGCGGGTAGACCGCGAGTGTCGCGGCGATGACCGCGACCGTCGCGACGAGGAGCAGGATGTCCGCCCGCGCGGTTCGACGACGCGCCAGACCGCGGCCGAGCTGCACGGCGACGACGACGCCGACGATGGCCGACCAGGCGGTGAGGGTCCAGCCGAGGAGCATGCCGAGCGTGACGAGCTCGTCCGCGCCGGTGCCGCGGTTCAGGAGGTGCGCCGCCGTGAGCGAGAGCGCGGCGACGGCGGCCAGGCCGAGCGCCGCGCCGCCGGCGGCTGTGGTGGATCGCGAGGCGTCGCGCACGGTGTCCATGTCTCGAACGCTAGTGACCATCCGCCAGGGAGACAACGATCGCGTCAGACGGATCGGTCGGGCCTGCCCGCCCGTCAGCCGACGGGGTCAGCGGTTCACCGGGTCAGGCGCATGTGCAGCAGCGGGTACGGGCGCCCCTCGCCGTCCAGCGCGCTGCGTCCCGTCACGGCGAATCCGACGCGCCGGTAGAACGCGACCGCCTGCGCGTTCTGCTCGTTGACGTCGACGGAGTCCACCCCGTGTGCCTCGATGGCGTGCTGGATCAGCCGCGTTCCGATCCCGGCGCCGCGGTTGTCTGCGGCGATGAACAGCATCTCGAGCTTCCCCGAATCCGTCCCCGCGAACCCGACCGGCCTGCCGTCCCGCTCGGCGACCGCCAGGCGCACGTGGGGCAGATAGTCGGATGCGAGTCGCTGTTCGATCTCCGCCTTGTGATCGGCGGCGAGAAAGTCGTGCGTGGCGTCCACCGCACTGCGCCAGATCTTCACCAGCGACGGGTATTCGTCGGCTCCGCGCGGCGGACGGATCAGGAGGTCACTGCTCACCATCCGATGCTACGAGTCGGCGGCCCGCGCCGCGGAACGCGACGGGCCCGCCGTTCCCGCGGCGCGGGCTCACGCCTCGGAGGACCGGTAGTGCAGGTACACGGTGCCGTTGTCGAAGGTGCGCTGCTCGACGAGCCGGAGGTCGAGCCGCGCGTCCTGCGGCAGCGCCCGCAGACCGCCTCCGACGACCTTCGGCACGATGAAGAACCGGAAGTCGCGCACCATCCCGGCGCGGATGGCGTCCCCGGCCGTCGTCGGTCCGAAGATCTCCACCTCGCGTGGCGCCTCCTCGACGATGTCGCGGAGATCCGCGAGGCGGAGATGACGGATCAGCCGTCCGCGGTCCGGCGGGACGTCCTCCGGCGCGAGCGTCGATGACGCCACCATCCGATCCAGGCTCCGCCAGCGCCGCGCGAACTCGCGCTCGTCCTCGCCCCAGGAGTCGTCCTCCGGCTCCGTCTCCCAGTACTGCATCAGCAGGAAGGTGTTGCGCCCCAGAACCTCGGTCGACACCGCCGCCATGCGTTCGACGTGGAGCTGGAAGACCTCGTCGCTCGGCCCTGACCAGTTGAAGTCGCCGGTCGCGTCGTTGACGTACCCGTCGATCGAGACGGTCGCCGTGTAGCTGAGGGTTCCCATGCCGCATGGTCCCGCCGTTGGGTGGAGCGCGCAACCGATTCCCGGCTCTCGTCCTGCCCGGGTCGTCCGCGGTTCAGCGCCGCCAGACGTAGGGCGTGGTCGTGGAGACCTTCACGAGGCCCGAGCGCTCGAGGATCGGGCGCGAGTACTCGGTCGAGTCGCTGTGCACGTAGGTCTTGCCGAGCGCCAGCGCCGAACGCGCGCGGGCGGCGGTCAGCGCGCGGTAGATGCCCTTGCCGCGCCAGCGCTCGAGCGTCGCACCGCCCCAGACGCCCGCGAACTCCGTACCGGCGACCGGCTCCAGCCGCCCGGCGCTGACGATCTCGCCGTCCGCCTCCGCGACCCACAGCTCCATGCCGTCGCCGCGTGCGAGCCGGCGAAGGATCGCTTCCGCGTACTCCGGTGAGACCTCGCCTCCGAACACCCGATCCTGCATCGCGCACATCGCCCGCACGTCGTGCTCCTCGCGCACTCTGCGCAGCGTGACGCCGTCGGGAATCGGCACGTCGGACACGAGCGCTGCGGCCTCGCCGATCATGATCGACTCGGCCTCATCGGGCACGAAACCGCGCGCGACGAGGGCATCATGCAGTCCGGGCGCCTCGTCGTGGCCGCGCGTCTTCCACTCGATCCTGGCGATGGACGCGTCGGCCTCGTAGTAGGCGAGCGCGCCGGCGACGAGCCGCCCGATCCGCTGCGCGTCGGCGCCGTCCAGGTCGCGGTAGGAGATGAGACCTCGACCACCGGAGAACTCGACGAGCCGGAGCGGCCCGAACCTCGTGACGCGGATCGCGCTGGGCGTCTCGGCGTCGGTGCGGAGCTGGTCGTCGTAGGCACGCAACAGCGCTGTGGCATCCATGCGGCTCACCGTATCGGCCTCGGACCGCCGCCGAGCATCGCACCACACCCTGCGTCAGCAGGCGCGGTAGACGTAGCCGGCCGAGCCGGGCGCGACGAGCGCCCTGTCCCGCAGGATCGCCAGCGGCGCGCGGTCCGGCTGGTCGCACACCTCGCCGAACGTCGCGGCGTGCTGTTCGAGCGCGTCGGGGTACTCGATCTGCAGCACGTGGGCGCCGTACTCCTCGGTGTAGGCGGCGCACTCGGCCCACGCGCCGCACTCCTCCGTGACGGCGAAGTCGAAGCCGAGCTCGTCGTGGAGCAGCGGCGTCATCTCCGCCGCGTTCTTCTGCGCGATGGCGAGCCCTGCGGTGTGCGCCCGTTCCACATACGCCGCGGCGAGCGCGTGCGCGCCCGTCATGTCGATCTCGTCGAAGCGTGTCCACGTGTCGAGGTTGTCGATCTCCACGGCGTCGAAGCCGTCCGTCGCGCAGCCGTCGATGATCGGGCCGACGACCTCGAGGATGCCCGCCCGCTGGTCCGGAGTGCTGGGGTCCAGGATGTACTCGTCGGGCCAGTCGGGATCGACGACCGGGTCGCCGCCGGCGTCGCGCAGCAGCAGGTCGTCCTGCGACAGCCAGAACGCCGCTTCGGCCGGCTGCGTCTGGAAGCCGTTGACGTAGCAGACGCTGTAGGCGTCTTCGAGCGGTTCGGCCGTCGCGTCGCGCACGACGACGTCGATCTCGGCCGGACCGTCTCCGAGATCCACGCGGTCGGCGATCTCGCCCAGCTGGTAGTCGAACACCCCGCTGGTGGGCGGCAGCTGGATCCCGTTCGCACCGCTCGCGCTCACTGCGGGCGTGCCTGAGGCACACGCCGTGAGCGCCGCCGCAGCGGCCAGCAGGGTGCCGGCGACGGTCGCGGGCTTGTTCACGGGATCTCCTCGAGGTGTCGGATCGTGCTCGGTCGACGGGCCCGGCTCGGCGAGCGGCTAGACCCGTCGGCGGCCCCTCCCTCGATCATGCGCGATGTGAACCCGGGCCCGCGCCACGGGCGCAGGCGCGCCGGTGGGAGAATCCGATCGTGACCGTCGCGACACCGCCACCCGTCGTCCGCGAGGCAGGCCCCTCCGACGCCGAGGCGGTGGGAGCGGCCCTGCGCGACTACCTCGTCCAGACCGAGATCGAGAAGAGCGAGCGGGGCGCCGGCCGGCTCTCCGCCTCGGGCGACCTTCCCGCGGCCTATCGCCGCGAGGTGGAGAACCCCGCCGACGCCCTGACGGGCTGCCGGATCCTCGTGGCCGAGCTCGACGACACCGTCGTCGGCGTCGCCGTGCTGAAGCCGCGGGCCGCGTCCGCCGAGATCAAGAGGCTATGGGCGTCGCCGGGCGTGCGCGGGCGTGGCGTCGGGTCAGCCCTCCTCGACGCGGCGATCGCCGCGGCGGGAGCCGCACCGGTGACGCTGACCGTGTGGGACTGGCGGGCGGGCGTGATCGGGTTGTACGAGTCGCGCGGCTTCGTCCGGGTTGCGTCCTGGGATGCGCGCCCGCGGCTCGTCTGCATGCGCCGCGACGCGGCTCATTCGGCCCCTGAGACACCCTCCGAGGATCGCTGACGCGGTCCCGGTCATCCGGATCCACGGAGAGCAGCCGAAACGGAGGATCGTGCGGGACGATCCATCCTCCCGTTCGGCTCTTCTCCGGAGATCGGGGCACCGCCGCCGTCACTCGACCGAGATGAGGACGCGGTGCCAGCCGCTCGACCCGTCGGGCGCGATGGGCGCCTTCTCCTCCACCTGCAGGTTGCCGTCCTTGTCGGTCGCGCGGACCGCGACGTAGTGCGTGCCGGCCTCGGCATCCCAGTCGAGGTACCACTGCACCCACGTGTCGTTGTTGATCGGCGAGGCGAGCGTCGCCTCCTGCCATGCGCCGTCGTCGATGCTGACCTCGACGCGCTCGATCCCGACCGTCTGCGCCCAGGCGACGCCCGCGATCGGCGTGCGTCCCGCGGTCACGCGCTTGCCCGGCCTCGGGGTGTCCACGCGCGAGGAGAACTTGATCGGCGCCTCCGCGCTGTAGCCGCGGGGCGTCCAGTACGCCTCGTCGGCGGCGAAGGTCGTGACCTTCAGCTCCGTGAGCCACTTCGTGGCCGACACGTATCCGTAGAGCCCGGGCACGACCATCCGGACGGGGAAGCCGTGCTCGAGCGGCAGCGGCTCGCCGTTCATGCCCACGGCGAGGATCGCGTCGATGCCGTCGTCGGTGAGGGACGACAGCGGCGTGCTCGCCGTGTACCCGTCGACGCTGCGTGAGAGCACCATGTCGGCGTCGCCCTGCGGACCGGCGAGCCGCAGAACGTCGCGGATGGGCACGCCCAGCCAGCGCGCGTTCCCGACGAGCTCGCCACCGACCTCGTTGGAGACGCACGTGAGGGTGATGACGTACTCGTCGAGGCCCATCTCCAGCAGCTGATCGAACGTGAGCTCGATCCGCCGGTCGACCATGCCGTCGACGACGAGGCGCCACGTGCCGGGATCGATCGCCGGCACGGTGAGTGCGGTGTCGACGCGGTAGAAGTCGGCGTTGGGGGTGATGAGCGGGCTGATGCCCGGGATGTCGAGCTCGGCGCCCTCCGGCAGGGTGACGGTCGCGCGCGGCGCGGGCAGCCGCAGCGCGTCGCGGATCGCCTGGACGGAGGTGGTCGCGACGTTCGCGACGCGCGCGCCGACGCCGACGACGAGGGCCGTCCCCGCCGCGACGAACGCGAGGGTGAAGAAGGAGCGGCGGCCCAACCGCGCGGCTTCGTCGGCGGTTCCCTCCGCATCCCCGCGCTCTGCCGGCGCCGTCGCCCAGCGCCGGTAGCGGTCCATCAGGAGGAGCAGAACCGCGATGCCCGCGATCGCCCCGATGAGCGGCGGCAGCCAGGCGAACCCGCTCGCCCCGGAGCGGGTGAGGATCGCGGCCGTCGCGAGCGCGGCCCCGATCCCGAGCACGACGGCGCCCGAGAAGCGCCAGCGCGCCTCGAGCAGACCCGCGATGCTCGCCGCCACGACCACCGCCAGGGCGAGACCGAGTAGCAGCGCGACCTTGTCGAGCGCCCCGAACGCCGCGATCGCGAACTCCTTGACCGGCTGCGGCACGACGTCGATCACGAACGAGCCGACGGCGAGGATCGGGCTGGCCTCCCGCGCGACGAGCAGCGCGACCAGCTCGCTCATCGCGAGCAGAACACCCGCGCTGATCACGCCCGCCAGCGCGGGCCACCAGATCCTGCCGGCCTTCGACATCCGCGTCATGCCCCTCCCCCTTCGCAGGCGGGGCGGCCGCCGGCATCGACGCCGGCGACCGCCCCGATCAGATCCGCGATCCGTCCCCGGATCAGGATGCCGGCGGCATCAGGACGGAGTCGATCAGGTACACCGTCGCGTTGGCGGTCTGCACGCCGCCGCAGATGACCATGGCGTCGTTGACCATGAGCTCGTCGCCCTCACCGGTCACCTCGAGGTCGGCGCCCTGCACGGTGGTGTGCATGCCGGCGATGTCGTCGGGCATGACCTGGCCGGGCACGACGTGGTACGTCAGGATCGACGTGAGCATGTCGGCGTCGGTCGACAGCGTCTCCATGGTGGCCGCGTCGATCGCCGCGAAGGCGTCGTCGACGGGGGCGAACACGGTGAACTCGTCGCCGTTGAGCGTGTCGACGAGGTTCACGTCCGGGTTCACCTCACCGCTGACCGCGGCGGTCAGCGTCGTCAGGATCGGGTTGTTGGACGCGGCGGTGGCGACGGGATCCTGCGCCATGCCCTCGACCGACCCGGCACCGTCCGGAACCTGCTCGGCGTAGTCGGCGCAGCCGGGGCCCACCAGGTTGGAGGCGGGGTCCATCGTCTCGTCCATCGAGTCCTCGCTGGGCGCCTCCGACGAGGGCGCGGTCGACGGCGCGGTCGACTCGCTCGACTCCTCGGCCGAGCCGCCCGCTCCCATCGAACATCCGGTCAGTGCCAGTGCGGACACCGCGAACAGTGCGAGCCCTCCAGTGATGTGCTTGGTGCTGTTGAGCATGAGTTTCTCCCTGGTTGGGAGCCCGGTCGGGCTCTTCCTTCCGTCTCCTGGTGCTGGAGCCGGAGCGCCCCGTGGAGGCGGCGCTTACAGGGAGTTCGGTGGCCTGCGCCGATCGGATTGGACGGGATCGGCGCGGGCAGGAACCGGCTCGTTCCTCCGCGGGCCGCGGCCTCACCTCCGCCCGTCGCGCCCGACACGAGGAGGAACATCGAAACGAAGGACCAGATCGTGAATCCGGTCCTTCGTTTCGGCTTCGGTCCGACGATCCGGAGGGGGATTCCCCCCCCCGCCGCGATCGTCCTACGCGACAATCACGCGTCCAGGTCTGCTGCCAGCCGGACGAACCAGCGGCGCTGATAGGCGGGCAGATCACTTCTCAAGGCCGACTGCACCCCCTGAATGACGAATTCCCGGCTCCAGACGCCGGCTTTCACGAGCCCGGGCACCACCACTGTCCGCATCGGATGGTCGCCCTCGGCCTGGTCGATCTGCTCCAGAGAAGCGCCTTTGACGCCCGGCGTGGAGAAGATGCGCGCGAAGAGCTCCGCGGTGGTCCTCGGCCTGTCGAGCAGCCATCGCAACAGCCGCTTCCCCGGCCGAGCGGCCCAGCCACCGACCAGCATCAAGACGGCGCCGTCGTGATGTGGGCCCTCGACGAGGCCGCCCTCGATCCACTCGTACATCACGGCTCGACCACTGTTGCGATCCCAGTGCTTGGGGTTCGTTGCGAAATCCGCCGACCACCGTTCGACGATCGCTTTCATGTCATTCGGGAAGAACGCCGGGTAGACCCACCGTGCGAACGATCGGTCCTGAGGGATCGGCCATACTCTCGCCGCCTGAGCGGCCGTCTTCGAGCCCAGCAGGACGGTGGTGGCGGCATCCCAATGCCCGGTACTCAACTTTCCTGTCCAGGCGTCGACGAACTGCTCGTGTCCGCCGGGATAGTCCTCCCGCAGATCGCGCAGCCACGAGGCGACCGTCGAGCCCGAGCTCGCGCTCAGGATGGCTTCGGCCTTGCCGGTCAGGCGCTTGCATGTGGCGCGCCGGTCGCTCGGCTCGACGGACGCGAGCATCCGGCCGAGATCGCTCGCGCGCCCTGCTTCCAGGAATTCTTCGATCGAGTCGAGGGTGCGTGTACCCGGTCTCACAGCGCTACTCTGGCATGCCCCTCGCGGCCTACGTCGCCCCTCCGCCTATCGGGAAGTCCCGCGCTGCGCTGCCCGGTAACTCGGCTCGCGCAACCGGCGGACCCAGGAGTAGGTGGTGTACCCGGGGAGCGGATGCCCCACCGGATCGAAACGCAGCTCGGCCGAGTCCGGCTCGGCAGCCGGTCGAAGCAGGACGTCTGCGAAGGGATGCCACCTGCCGGTCGGCGCCGCGTGATACAGCCGGACCTGCCACGGCTGCTCCTGGAGCGACCGACGCAGACCCTCGAGATCCGCGGGGAGCACCCGCGAGGGAACGCTCCGAGCGCAGATCAGCACCGGCCCCCGCGACGAGCGGTACGGCAGCAGGCTCCCGAAGGTCGCGCCCGTAGCCGAGCGCCGGGGCACGAGTACGAACCGGAACGGGAAGCCGATGCCGGTCGATGACAACAGCACGTCCGCATGCCGATCGTTGTCGTGGAGTCGCAGGGCGAGGCCGAGCACGTCGGGCAGATTGTCGGGAAGCCCGACTCCTCGGGACAGCCGCGCGGTCACCTCGACCGGCTTTCCCCGGACGTCGTCGATCCAGCCGACGGCTGACGGCGCCGCGTCGCGAATCCAGGTCGCCTGCCCCGTCAGCACCAGCCCGCGCGGATGGATGGGGCGCGGATGACGGATGCGCCGGAGCAGAGAGAAGAACCCGCCCAGCGCGGTTCCAGCCACCTCTGCAAGTCCAGCGAGCATGCGAGGTCTCGTGCTTGATGCCCGCGTCACTCGCTGCGGCCGCTGTGATCCGCGACGTCCGGCTCTGCCCGGAGAACGTCCGCGATCTCCTCTTCTGGCCGGGGTGCGGTCGTCTCGTCCTCCTCCAGCTCCGGGACGGTCGACTCGTCGAGCGCTGGGACGTGGTGGGGCGCGATGTCGTGGCTGTTGGCGGGCATCGTGATCCTCCTCTCGCGGAGCCTCAGGCTACGCGCGGAGCACTCAGGTGACCAGCCGCTCCCGCCGATCCGCCGGTTTCAGCGGAGAACGGCTTCGCCGATCCGATGCGAAGATCCTGCCCAACGAGCCGTATCTTCCGTCGGACCTCACACGTTGAAGCGGAACTCCACCACGCTCCGAAGCGGAGAAACGTCTGCGGGTCAGGCACTAGTCGGCATGGTTCCGAGCAGCGGTTGCGCCTCGTGCGGGTTGCGATAGCCCGGCTCCCAGGGATACGTATTGGTGGAATCCGGCCAGACAAGCTGCAGCGCGCGGAACTCGCCCACGATCGCGGTTGCAGCCGTCATGCCCGTGACGTCCTCGGCGGTGATGAACATCACGTCTCCCGACTCAGTGAGGGCGCTGATTCGCTCCCCTGCCACAAAGCACTTCTCTTCCGTCTGAACGTCCACAGCGTTCGAGATGAAGGCGTGCGCGACGTCGGTCGGCAATCCGGTGATCACCAGTTCAGGCCAGCCGCGCGACGTGAGTCCGACAGTGTAGGAGAAGGCGGCCTGCGTTGTCGTTGCATCCGCAAGCACATGTCGAACGGCCCATCCGTGGCGGTCCACCAACACCTTGAGATCAGCAATCGCCTGTTCGGAGTGCTCGTTCATGAGCCGACTCTAGAGCGAGTGAGGCACAGCGCCGGCGCACTGCCTCAGACGTTGAATGGAAACGCGGTCACACGTTGAAGCGGAACTCCACCACGTCGCCGTCGGCCATCACGTAGTCCTTGCCCTCGATGCGGACGCGGCCCTTGGACTTCGCCTCCGCCATGGACCCTGCCTCGTCGAGGTCGGCGAACGAGACGACTTCCGCCTTGATGAAGCCGCGCTCGAAGTCGGAGTGGATGACGCCGGCCGCCTGCGGGGCGGTCCATCCCTTGCGGATCGTCCAGGCGCGCGACTCCTTGGGGCCGGCCGTAAGGTACGTCTGCAGGCCGAGCGTCTCGAAGCCGACGCGGGCGAGCTGGTCGAGGCCGGACTCCTGCTGTCCGAGCGACTGCAGCAGCTCGAGCGCCTCCTCGGGGTCGAGGTCGATCAGCTCGGACTCGACCTTGGCGTCGAGGAACACGGCCTTCGCCGGCGCGACCAGCGCGGCGAGCTCCGCCATGCGCGCCTCGTCGGTCAGCACGCCCTCGTCGACGTTGAAGACGAAGAGGGTGGGCTTCGCGGTCAGCAGTCCGAGCTCGCGGATCGGCGTCACGTCGAAGCCGGCCTGGAACAGCGTCTTGCCCGTGTCGAGCACGGCCTTCGCCGCGTTGGCGGCCTCGAGCACGGCCGGGTCGGCCTTCTTGCCCTTGACCTCCTTCTCGAGACGCGGGATCGCCTTCTCGAGCGTCTGCAGGTCGGCCAGGATCAGCTCGGTGTTGATCGTCTCCATGTCGGACGCCGGATCGACCTTGCCGTCCACGTGCACGACATCCGAGTCGGAGAATCCACGCACGACCTGCGCGATGGCATCCGCCTCGCGGATGTTCGCGAGGAACTGGTTGCCGAGACCCTCGCCCTCGCTCGCACCGCGCACGATGCCCGCGATGTCGACGAACGAGACGGGAGCGGGAAGGATGCGGGCCGAGCCGAAGATCTCGGCAAGGCGGTCGAGGCGCGGGTCCGGCAGCTCCACCACGCCCACGTTCGGCTCGATCGTCGCGAACGGATAGTTCGCGGCGAGCACCGTGTTCTTGGTCAGGGCGTTGAAGAGGGTCGACTTGCCGACGTTGGGAAGGCCGACGATTCCGATGGTAAGAGCCACGGGAGTCCAGTCTACGCGGGCCCTCTCACCCGGGCCGGCCCGGCGGGCGGCCGCTCGGAGGATCCATGGAGGTCCGCGTGCGATTCTGGAATGATGAGTGCCCCAACTACCGGCCGGACCGCCGCCGCGCAGAATCCCCACGAGGATCGGCGCTTCTTCGGTCATCCGCTCGGTCTGCTGACGCTCTTCACGACCGAGATGTGGGAGCGCTTCAGCTTCTACGGCATGCGCGCGATCCTGCTGCTGTTCCTCACGGCCGAGCTGGCGGAGGGCGGTCTCGCACTCGACGAGACCACCGGCCAGGCGCTCGTCGCGATCTACGGCACGGGCGTCTACCTGCTCACGATCGTCGGCGGATGGCTCGCCGACCGCATCATGGGATCGCGCCGCGCGACGCTGTACGGCGGCGTCGTCATCGCGGCCGGCCACGTCAGCCTGGCCCTGCCGGGCGCGACGTTCACGTTCCTCGGCATGGTCCTCGTGGCCGTCGGCACGGGCCTGCTCAAGTCGAACGTCTCGACGATGGTCGGCGACCTCTACGCCCGCGACGACGCCCGCCGCCAGTCGGCGTTCTCGATCTTCTACATGGGCATCAATCTCGGCTCGTTCTTCTCGCCGCTGATCATCATGCCCGTGCGCCTGGCGTTCGGCTTCCACGCCGGCTTCCTGGTCGCGGCGATCGGCATGGCCCTCGCGGTGGCCTTCTTCATCGGCGGTCGCCGCCTGCTGTCCGCCGAGGGCGACGTCGTGCCCAATCCGATCCCGCGCGCCGAGGTGCCGAAGGTCGTCCGGATGATCGCCCTCATCCTCGCCGGCGTCGCGGTGCTCACTCTCCTCGCGTCGCTGATCCAGGGCGGCTGGGGCCTCGACGCCCTGATCGACGCGCTCAGCTACGTCGGCCTCGTCGCCCCCGTCGTCGCGTTCGCGCTGATGTACCGCTCCCCCAAGGTCACCGCCCCCGAGCGGAGCCGCCTGCTCGCGTACATCCCGCTGTTCATCGCGGCGATGCTGTTCTGGATGATCCTGGATCAGGCGGCCACGACCATGACGACGTTCGCCGACGAGCGGACGGACCTGAGCATCTTCGGATGGCAGTTCGGGGCCGAGTTGTTCCAGTCGATCAACCCGTTCGTGATCTTCGTGCTCGCGCCGGTGTTCGCATGGATCTGGGTGAAGACCCACGACCGGCCGGCCGTGCCGTACAAGTTCGCGATCGGCCTGGCCCTCGCGGCCGTGTCCTTCGTCGTGCTGGCCGGCGGCGCGTGGCTCGCGGGCGACGGCAAGGCGCCCGCCGTCCTGCTCATCTCGGTGTATGTGATCCAGACGATCGGCGAGCTGTTCCTGTCGCCCGTCGGCCTGGCCGCCACGACGCTGCTGGCGCCCAAGGCGTTCCGCGGCCAGGCGATGGGCCTGTGGTTCCTCGCCCCGGCGGCGGGGTCCGCCATCACGGCCCAGGTGGTGCAAGCGACGGAGGGCGTCTCGGACGTCGCGTACTTCGGCTGGACCGGCGTCGTCGCCGCGGTGTTCGCGGTCGCGCTGTTCGCCGTCAGCCCGTGGGTGCGCAGGCTCATCCACCAGGCCGACGAGGCCGAGGGCGTGCACACCTCGGGCGACTGACCCGCTCGATCGGAGCCCCGGCGGCGCGCCTGCCGGGGCTCCGTCGTGCCGCCGCGCAGACTCGATCCGTGGCTCTGGACTTCACGGCGATCGACTTCGAGACGGCGAACGGATCCAGGGCGAGCGCTTGTCAGGTCGGGCTTACGAAGGTGCGCGACGGCAAGGTCATCGCGACGGCCGGGTGGCTCATCCGCCCACCGGTGGGACACGACGAGTTCCTCGAGTGGAACACGCGGATCCACGGCATCACGGCGGAGGACGTCATCGACGCGCTCGGCTGGGACGAGCAGATCGAGGATCTGATCGGGTTCGCCGAGGACGACGTGCTCGTCGCCCACAACGCCAGCTTCGACATGGGCGTGCTGCGCGCGGCCTGCGAGGTCACGCGGTACGACCTGCCCGCCTACCGCTACGCGTGCACGCTGCAGGTCGCGCGGAAGGTCTATCGCCTGCCGTCCTACCGGCTCCCCGTCGCGGCGGAGGCCGCGGGCTTCGCCGGCTTCGCGCACCACGACGCGGTCGCCGACGCCCTCGCGTGCGCGCACATCCTGATCGACGCCGCCCGGATCTCCGGCGCCGAGGACGTGGACACCCTGTCGGCGCTGATCGGCGCCCGCATCGGCCGGATCGAGCCGGCCGTCGTCGCCGCCTGAAGTCGCTCTCCTCCCGGCGCGCCGATTCGCGCAACGCAGGAGTTGCGCCGCAGCACCCAACGGCGCGCTTACGACCGGCGCAGCGGGGCATAGGGTTCGACCGTGGACTTCATGCTCGCTCTCGCAGCAGGAGCGTTGCCGATCGCGTCGCTGCTGCTCGGCGCCTGGCTGCGCGGCCTCAGACCACCGCGGCAGGACGACCGAGAAGCACGCCCCGGCGCACCGGCCGCATCGCGGACGTGGACGCTCGTCCGGCTGCTGGTCGTCATCCTCGGCAGTTCGTTGATCCTGATCGAGCCGGCACTGATCGAGCCGCTGCCCGTGCAGTACATCCTCCTGATCGCTGTGCCGCTGGTGCTGGGTTTTGCCGTGAGAGCACTGCTCGAGAGGCGCCTGTCAGCGATTCGCTGACGCTCTCCTTCTGCACAACGCAGGAGTTCCCCGCCGCCGCAACGGTCGGCGCGTCCGCGGTCCGGGTGGTGCCCCGTCGGTGCGGCGTGTCGGCTCCTGCATTGTGCGGGCGTGGAGGGCCGCCGAACGGATGTCCGTGGTGCCGTCCATGATGGGCCCATGGACGCACTTCTCCTCCTGCTCGTGATCGTGGCGCTGCTCGCCGGCGCGGCGATCGGCTGGTTCGCGCGCGCCGGGCGCGCGGCACGCGACGCCGCTGCGCTCGCGGCGCGCACCGCGGAGGTCGCCGGGCTGCGCGAGGCGCTCGAGCGGGAGCAGGATCTGCGCCGTGACGCGATCGCGCACGCGCAGGCGGAGCGCGCGCAGACGGAGGAGCGCGCACGACGCGAGAGCGCGGTGCTCACCGCCCTCTCCCCCGTGCGCGAGAGCCTTCACCGCATGCAGCAGCGGGTCGACGAGATGGAACGCGAGCGGCACAGCCAGTTCGGCACCATCGCCGAGCAGCTGCGCCGTGCGCACGCGTCGGACGAGGCGCTGCGGGCGACGACCGAGTCACTCGCGGGCGCCCTCCGATCGACGACGGCGCGTGGCGTGTGGGGCGAGACGCAGCTGCGCCGCGTCGTCGAGTCGGCCGGCCTCGTCCGGCACGTCGACTTCGACACGCAGACCGTGCTGGCGGGGGAAGACGGCTCCGGCCGACCCGACATGGTCGTGCGCCTGCCGGGCGACAAGGCGATCGCGATCGACGCCAAGGCGCCGCTCGATGCGTTCCTGGACGCCGCGGCGATCCCCGACTCGGCAGCGGGCGATGACGCGCGCCGGCGCCGCGAGCTGCTGAAGCAGCATGTGAAGGCCGTGCGCGGTCACGTCGACGCGCTCGCGCGCAAGGCCTACTGGGCGGGGCTGCCGTCGAGCCCCGAGTTCGTCGTCTGCTTCCTGCCGAGCGAGTCGATCCTGGCGGTGGCGCTCGACGAGGATCCGACGCTGCTGGAGTACGCGTTCTCCAAGCGGGTCGCCCTTGCCTCCCCCGTCAACCTCTGGGCCGTGCTCAAGACCGTCGCCTACGCCTGGACGCAGCAGGAGGTGTCCGACGAGGCCCGCACCCTGTTCACCCTCGGCAATCAGCTGTACGAGCGCCTGGGCACGCTCGCGCAGCACGCCGACGGCCTGCGCCGGGCGATCGAGCGCACCGTCGACAGCTACAACAAGTTCGCGGGATCCCTCGAGTCGCGCGTACTCGTCACGGCCCGGCAGTTCCCCGGCATCGACGAGACGAAGCTCGCCGCGACGCCCGAGCCGCGTCCGCTGCACGCGACCACGCGGCGCATGGCGGCGCCGGAGCTGCTCGCAGGTCTTGAGGAGGACGTCGCCGTGACCGAGTCGATCGCGTTGCGACTGGATCAGTCACGGCTCGCGCCCGCGGATCCGACGACGGCGGACGACGAGAGCGAGGCGATCAGCCGGGGATGAGGCTCAGCAGCGCCGTGACGGCGCCCGAGAAGCCCACGAACGCACCGACGAACCACCAGGCACTCGGCTCCTGGCCGGGTGCGCGCCGAACGCGCAGCAGGACGTCGGGACGACGGGCCGGATCGGGGTAGACCGGCTGCGGGGCGCTGCGCTCAGGCACGTGCTGAACCGGCGCGTTCTGTACTGACATGCCTTTTCGCCCCCTGCTGTGTCGGACATTCCGCTTCGCCCATCATCCCAGACGGAACCTCCGAAATCGGTCACAGGTGCATCACACGCTCCGGCGTGGCGCGGGCAGCTCACCCCGTTGCGGTCACAGCCACTTCGACGTCAGGTGATCCGACGAGACGCGACGCAGCGTCCCGGAGTGGCTGCGCAGCACGACGCTCTCGGTGTAGACGTAGTCGCCCTGGCGTCGCACTCCGGCGACGAGCTGACCGTCGGTCACGCCCGTCGCGACGAACAGCGTGTTGTTGCCGGCGACCAGATCATCCGCCTCGTAGACGTGGTCCATCTTGAGGCCCGCGTCGATGCCCTTCTGGCGCTCCTCGTCGTCGCGCGGCCAGAGGCGGCCCTGGATGTGGCCGCCGAGCGCCTTGATGGCGCACGCGGTCACGATGCCTTCGGGGCTGCCGCCCACGCCCACGCACATGTCCGTGCGGGCGTCGTGGCGCGCCGCGTTGATGCCGCCCGCGACATCGCCGTCGCTCATGAGGCGCGTGCCCGCACCCGCTTCGCGGATCTCCTGGATGAGCTTCTCGTGACGCGGACGGTTCAGCACCGACACGACCACCTCGTCGACGGGCTTGTCGAGCGCCTTCGCAAGGCGGCGGACGTTCTCGCCGATCGGGAGGCGGATGTCGACGACGCCGACACCCGCGGGACCCGTCACGAGCTTGTCCATGTAGAACACGCTCGACGCGTCCAGCATCGTGCCGCGATCCGACATGGCGATCACGGACAGCGCGTTCTGCCGGCCGGCGGCCGTCAGCGAGGTGCCGTCGATCGGGTCGACCGCGATGTCGTAGGAGCGGCCCTCGCCCGTGCCGACGTGCTCGCCGTTGTAGAGCATCGGCGCGTTGTCCTTCTCGCCCTCGCCGATCACGATCACGCCGTCGAACTCGACCGTCGCCAGGAAGGCCCGCATGGCGTCGACCGCCGCGCCGTCCGCCGCCTCCTTGTCGCCGCGGCCGATGAACGGCACGGCACGGATGGCGGCCGCTTCCGTGGCACGCACCAGCTCGAGGGCGATGTTCCTGTCGGGGTGGAGCGGGGACATGTCGGCGGTCTGCATAAGGCGAGCGTATTGCGATCCGAACGCGGACTTGCGCGCGTGTCGCCCGCAGGATCACCGCTTCTTTCCAAAACCGCAAAGCAGGCGTCGCAGCGACGCCCACGAACGGCATGAACCCCGGAGTTTCTCTAGACTGGCGGCGAATCCGTCGAACGACTCCAAGGAGCAGACATGGCCTTCGCCACCCCGGATCAGTACGCAGAGATGCTCGACCGCGCAAAGGCGGGCGGCTTCGCGTATCCGGCGATCAACGTCTCGAGCTCGCAGACGATCAACGCGGTTCTGCAGGGTCTCCAGGAGGCCGGCAGCGACGGAATCCTGCAGGTCACGACCGGTGGCGCCGACTACTTCGCCGGCCACACCGTCAAGAACCGTGCCGTGGGCGCGATCGCGATGGCCGAGTACGTCAAGCGCGTCGCGGCGTCGTACGACATCACCGTCGCGGTGCACACCGACCACTGCCCCAAGGACGCGCTGGACAGCTTCCTGCTGCCGATCCTCGCGGCCTCCGAGGAGCAGGTGAAGGCCGGCGGCGCGCCGATCTTCCACTCGCACATGTGGGACGGCTCGGCCGTGCCGCTCGACGAGAACATCCAGATCGCGAGCGAGCTGCTCCCCCGCCTGCACAACATCAACGCGATCCTCGAGATCGAGGTCGGCGTTGTCGGCGGCGAGGAGGACGGCGTCAAGCACGAGGGCTCGAACGAGGCCCTGTACACGACGGTCGCGGATGTCGCGAAGGCCGTCGAGGCGCTGGGGCTGGGCGACAAGGGCCGCTACATCTCGGCCCTGACCTTCGGCAACGTGCACGGCGTCTACAAGCCCGGAGGCGTCAAGCTCCGTCCCGAGCTGCTGGGCGAGATCCAGGAGGGCATCGCGGAGCAGTTCGGCACGGACGCGAAGCCGCTCGACCTCGTCTTCCACGGCGGCAGCGGCTCGACGGACGAGGAGATCGCGACCGCGGTCGGCAACGGCGTCATCAAGATGAACATCGACACCGACACGCAGTACGCGTTCACGCGCTCGATCGCCGGGTACATGCTCTCCCACTATGAGGGCGTGCTGAAGGTCGACGGCGAGGTCGGCAACAAGAAGCAGTACGACCCGCGCGCGTGGGGCAAGGTCGCCGAGACGGCGATGGCCGCCCGCGTGGTCGAGGCCACCAAGCAGCTCGGCTCGTACGGCCAGTCGCAGCGCTGACGACCTCACGAACGGATGCCCCGGAGCCGCGCGGCTCCGGGGCATCCGACGTTTCGGGCCGGTGGGATCAGCCCAGCGCGCCGTCCTGCCCCAGCCACCGTTCCGCCCAGCCGCGGGCCGTCTCTCAGCCGGCGGCGGTGAGCTGCGCTTCGACGGCCGCGTACAGCGCGCGCGACTCGACGAAGCGCGCCTCGTCGTCTGCCTGCGACAGCACGACCGCGTAGACGCGCACGGTCTGATCTCCGACCGTGATGTCCTTCGCGGACAGCAGGTTGCTGCCGTCGAGCGTTCCGGTCTTGATCCCGACCACGCCCGGATCCGTCAGCAGGTCGTTCGTGTTCTCGACCAGCCCCGCCCCGGGCAGCTCGATCTCCGGCGTCGCGACGATCTCGGCGATGACCGGATCCGCGAGCGCCAGCTTTCCGAGCTCGATGAGGGCCGACGGGGTGGCGGTGTTCGCCGGGTCGATGCCCGTCGCCTCCACGACCGTGATGTCCTCGATCCCGTGCGCGGGTAGGAACTCGGACGCCGCGGCGGCGAAGGCCGCGTCGTCGCCCCAGATCTCCTCTACCAGGATGTCCGCGTAGTTGCAGGCCGAGCCCATCAGCATGCCCTGCAGCAGCTGGTACTGCGTGAGAGAACCGCCGGCGGGCACCGGCAGCGCCGACTCGTCACGCGCCAGGTACTCCTCGTACGAGTCGTTCCACTTCTCGACGAAGTGGAACTCCGGGCCGGGCTCTCCCGGCGCGAGCGGCTTCGCATCCAGCACCATGAGCGCGGTGACGAGCTTCGTGACGCTCGCCATGGCGTGCACCTCGTCGGACGGCGTGAGCGTCTCGCCGTCGCCGACCGCCACGGCCGCGGCGCCCTCGGCCGGCCACGGGATGTCGGCCGTGTCGAGCGCGGGCAGCGTCGCCTGCGCGACCGCGCGCTCCTCCGCGACCGCCTGCGGCGCATCCTGCGGTCCGACGGCCGAGTTCGCGAAGGTCGTGATGCCGGCGCCGAGCCCGACCGCCAGCGCGATGAAGAGGCCGAAGCGCGCGAGGCGCAGGCGGCGTTTGCGGCTGAGGGGACTCATCGCCTCTCAGTCTGACCCACGCACCCGCGGATTGGCGGGAGCCGGGCCCGGTTCGTCGCCGACGGGTCGGCGATCCCGCGATCAGGTCGGTTTCCGGCGTCCGATCAGGCGCCCGACTGGCGCATCACCGCGTCCAGCACCGCCGGGTCCGACAGCAGCGCGGCCGTGATGAGGATGGCCGAGATCGCGTTGAACACGAAGCCGCCCACGAACGGGATCCAGAACACGACCCAGCCGCGGCGATGGGCGGCATACGTCGCCCATGCGGTCACCAGCCAGCCGAAAACGAGCGTGATCGCGGCGGCGATCCCCCACGCTCCGGTCGCGGTGAGGCCGACCTCGTCCGCGTCGAGACCCAGCATGGTGAGCAGCGGCGCGGGATCCAGCGTCGCCGGGATCGCGCTCACCAGGCTCAGCACGCCGTAGACGAGCAGCCCGATCGCGACCGCGCGGTCGAGGATCCGGCCGGGCGTCAGCGCGCGGCGCGACGGCGTGGGCTCCGCCGCAGCGGGCGGCGCGACCGGCGCCAGCGGCGGAAGCGGCTGCTGGATGCGCGCGGCCTGCTCCTCGGGTGTCGCGTACTCGCCGTACTGCGGTCGCGGCCTGTCCCCCGACATCGCCGCGGATTCCGAATCGGTCACGTGCTCGCCTCGCTCAGTTCGCTCGCGGAGGGCGCGGCGTCACGCCCGGCCCCGGCCGCCGATCGCGCGAGCGTCGCGGCGGCCGCTGGCGTCCTGGCGCAGCTCCTTCGGCAGCGAGAACATCAGGTCCTCCTCCGCCGTGCGCACCTCCTCGACGTCGCGGTAGCCGGCGCCGGAGAGCTCGGCGAGCACCTCCTGCACGAGCACCTCGGGCACGGATGCCCCGCTCGTGACGCCGACCGTCTCGACGCCCTCGAGCCACTCCTGGCGCACCTCGTCGGCGTAGTCGACGCGATAGGCGGCCTTGGCGCCGTGCTCGAGCGCGACCTCGACCAGCCGGACACTGTTGGACGAGTTCGCCGAACCGACCACGATCACGAGATCGGCCTCGCGGGCGACCTTCTTGATCGCGACCTGGCGGTTCTGCGTCGCGTAGCAGATGTCGTCGGACGGCGGATCCTGCAGCTGCGGGAAGCGCTCGCGCAGGCGGCGCACGGTCTCCATCGTCTCGTCCACCGAGAGCGTCGTCTGCGACAGCCACACGACCCGATTCGGGTCGGCGACCTCGACCGTGTCGGCCTCCTCGGGCGAGTTCACGATCGTCACGTGGTCCGGGGCCTCGCCCGCCGTGCCCTCGACCTCCTCATGGCCATCGTGGCCGATGAGCAGGATCTGGTAGTCATCGCGCGCGAAGCGGACGGCCTCGCGGTGCACCTTCGTCACGAGCGGGCAGGTGGCGTCGATCGCCTGCAGGCCGCGGTCGGACGCGGCGTTGACGACCGCGGGCGAGACGCCGTGCGCGCTGAAGACCACGTGCGCACCCGCCGGCACCTCGTCGACCTCCTCCACGAAGATCGCGCCCTTCGCCTCGAGCTCGGTCACCACGTGGATGTTGTGCACGATCTGCTTGCGCACGTACACGGGCGCACCATAGCGCTCGAGCGCCTTCTCGACGGCGACGACCGCGCGGTCGACGCCCGCGCAGTACCCGCGGGGAGCCGCCAGCAGGACCCGCTTCTGTCCGGGGACCGGGATATCCTGTAGGGGCTCGCGACGGACCTGCGCACGGCGTGCCGGGACGGCGGGCACGGGCAACGAGATGGCGGTGGCGCTCACATCTCGATTCTACGGTCGGCCCCCTGTACGGGGCCCGAGCGGCCCGAGTTCCCGCCCGTCCGGAAGCAAGAGGTGGCATGACGTCGTTCCAGCCCGTCGCCGTCGCAGGCGAGGCGCCGCCGCCCGACAGCGTCGCACCCCGTGACTCCACGCCCGCCGCACCCACGTCGATCCATCGCCTCAACCAGACGATCAAGGGCTTCATCGAGCGCTGGGGATCCGTCTGGGTGGAGGGCGAGATCACGTCGTGGAACGTGCGCGCAGGCGCCGTCTACGCCCGGCTGAAGGACCTGCAAGGCGACGCCCAGATCTCGATCCGCATCTGGTCGAGCGCGCGCAACCGGATGCCCGCCGATCTGAAGGTCGGCGACCACGTGATCGCCTGCGTGAAGGCCGACTTCTATCCGCGCGGCGGCGACTTCTCGTTCCAGGTGTCCGCGATGCGGCACGTCGGGCTCGGCGAGCAGCTCGAACGTCTCGAGAAGCTGCGCGCGCAGCTGCGCGCCGAGGGGCTGTTCGACCCGTCGCGCAAGAAGCCGCTGCCGTTCCTGCCGCACTGCATCGGCCTCATCACGGGCGAGCGCAGCGACGCCGAGAAGGACGTGCACCGCAACGCCGAGCTGCGCTGGCCGCAGGTGCGCTTCCGCACCGAGTACGCCGCCGTGCAGGGCGACCGCTGCGTGCCGGAGACGCTCGCGGCTCTGGGGCGCCTGGACACGGACCCCAACGTCGACGTGATCGTGATCGCGCGCGGCGGCGGCGACCCGCAGACCCTGCTGGGCTTCAGCGACGAGCGCCTGCTGCGCGCGGTCGCGGCCGCGCAGACCCCCGTCGTGAGCGCGATCGGGCACGAGAACGATCACCCGCTGCTCGACGACGTGGCCGACCTGCGCGCCTCGACCCCCACGGATGCGGCGAAGCGCGTCGTGCCGGACGTCGGAGAGCAGCGCGCGATCGTCGCGCAGCTGCGCTCGCGCCTGACGATGCGGCTGACGCAGCGCATCTCGCACGACATCGCCCAGCTCGAGCAGCTGCGTTCGCGCCCCTCGCTGCGCTCGCCCCAGCACCTCATCCGCACGCGCACGCAGGACGTGTGGCAGCTCGTCAGCCGCGGGCGCGACCTCGCCGAGCGCCGTGTCGAGCAGGGGCTGCTGCGGACGGCCGAGCTGCGCGCGTCGCTGCGCGCACTGTCCCCAGCCGCGACCCTGGCGCGCGGCTACGCGATCGCGCACGCGGACGGCGGCGTCATCCTGCGCGACGCGGATCAGGCGCCCGCCGGCACGCGGATCGTCGTGACGCTGGAGCGCGGATCGCTCGGGGCGACGTCCACGGGCGAGGTCGCGGAGGGACCGACGAGCGCGGGCCGGTCGTCCGCTGCCGGCGGACCGGCGGCGGCGGGAAACGCCGGAAAGTAGGATGGATCCCGTGACCTCCGACATCGCCGACCCCTCGCTCCCGGACGTCGCCACCCTCTCGTTCGAGCAGGCGCGCGACGAGCTCGTCCGCGTCGTCGGCGAACTCGAGCAGGGCGCGCCCACCCTCGAGCACTCGCTCGCGCTGTGGGAGCGCGGCGAGGCGCTCGCGGCCCGCTGCGACGAGTGGCTGCGCGGCGCCAAGCGCCGCCTCGAGGCCGCTCAGGCCGCGGGCGACACCGAAGGCGACGCCTGATGGCCAAGGAACCGCGCGTCGTCGCCGAGCTCGGCCGCCCGGAGACCGCCGAGGAGACGGCGGTGCGGAAGGCCGCGAACTCGAAGGCGTACCGCGACAGCCAGAACTTCCGGAACCTCGTCGTCGCCCTGCTCGCGACGCTCGCGATCGTCCTGGTGATCTTCTTCGCCGTGCCCCGCGGTGAGCCGGCGCCCCGCCCCACGATCGATCCCGCGCAGGTCGCGGCCGAGGCCGGGTCCCAGTTCCCGACCGTCATCGTGCCCGCCGTGCCCGAGGACCTCGGCTGGACCGTCAATCAGGCCCAGTTCGAAGGCGCCGAGTGGCACATCGTCTACCTGCCCGCCGATCAAAGCTTCCTGCGCTTCGCGCAGGGCTTCGGTGCGGACGAGACGTGGGCCGCGCAGGTCCTCGGCGGTTCCGCGCCGACCGACGAGCTCGTGATCGGCGACATCACGTGGCAGGTGTACGAGGTCGACCCGGGCGAGAACGGCAACGTCACGTACGCGCTCGGCACCCAGGCCGGGCCCGACCACATCCTGCTGTACGGGTCGTCGACCCCGGAGAAGACCGCGGAGGCGGCGGAGATCGTCGCGCCGGACGTGCGCGCGCTGATGGAGGAGAGCGAATGACGCAGATGACGCCCGACGAGGCCTGGCAGACGATGCTCGAGGGGAACGCCCGCTTCGTGGCCGGCGAACCCGAGCACCCCCATCAGGACGTCGAGCGCCGTCACGACATCGCCGCGGCTCAGACCCCGCGCGCCGCGCTGTTCGGCTGCTCCGACTCCCGTCTGTCGGCCGAGATCATCTTCGACCTCGGTCTCGGCGACCTGTTCGTGGTGCGCAACGCGGGCCAGGTGGTGGGCGACTCGATCGTCGGCAGCCTCGAGTACGCCGTCGAGGTGCTCAAGGTGCCGCTCATCGTCGTGCTCGGCCACGACGCGTGCGGTGCGGTGCGCGCCGCGATCGAGAGCACGCACGCCGACGCGCCCCCGCTGCCCCCCACGATCTGGCGCCTGATCGCACCGATCGTGCCCGCCGTGCGCCGCGTGCTGCGCGCCGGCGCCGCCGAGGGTGTCACGCCCGAGACCGTCGACGCCGACTCCGTCGGCCGCGAGCACCTGCGCGACACCGTGTCGGCCCTGCTGCAGCGCTCCGAGATCATCACGACCGCCGTCGCCGAGCGACGCCTCGCAGTCGTCGGCGCGAACTACCGCCTGGCCGAGGGCACGGTCGTGCCCGACGTCATCCTGGGCACCGCGCACGACGCCGCGTGACGCCGACCCGACCGAACCGATCCACCCTCAACCGCATCCGGAGGACGAAGAAGTGACCGAGATCGAGTACCGCATCGAGCACGACACGATGGGCGAGGTGCGCGTGCCCGCGTCTGCGCTCTACCGCGCGCAGACCCAGCGCGCGGTGGAGAACTTCCCGATCTCGGGCAAGGGCCTGGAGTCGACCCAGATCGCCGCGCTCGCGCGGATCAAGAAGGCCGCCGCGCTGGCGAACAAGGATCTCGGCACGCTCGACGGCACGATCGCCGACGCCATCGCGGCCGCGGCGGACGAGGTCGTGTCGGGCGCGCACGACGCGCACTTCCCCGTGGACACGTACCAGACCGGATCCGGCACGTCGTCGAACATGAACATGAACGAGGTGCTCGCCACGCTCGCGACGCAGAAGCTCGGCGCCGACGTGCACCCGAACGACCACGTCAACGCGTCGCAGTCGTCGAACGACGTCTTCCCCACCTCCGTGCACGTCGCCGTGACGCAGGCGCTGATCCAGGACCTGGTCCCCGCACTCGACCATCTCGCGAAGGCCTTCGAGGAGAAGGCGGAGCTGTGGAAGGACGCCGTCAAGTCGGGCCGCACGCACCTGATGGACGCCACGCCCGTGACGCTGGGCCAGGAGTTCGGCGGCTACGCCCGCCAGATGCGCCTCGGCATCGAGCGCGTCGAGGCGGCGCTCCCCCGTGTCGCCGAGGTGCCGCTCGGCGGCACGGCCGTCGGCACGGGCATCAACACGCCGCTGGGCTTCCCGCAGAAGGTCATCGAGCTGCTCGCGGCCGAGACCGGCCTGCCGATCACCGAGGCGAAGGACCACTTCGAGGCGCAGGCCAACCGCGACGGCCTCGTCGAGGCCTCGGGCGCGCTGCGCACGATCGCCGTGTCGCTCACGAAGATCAACAACGACCTGCGCTGGATGGGCTCGGGGCCGAACACGGGCCTGGGCGAGCTGCACATCCCCGACCTTCAGCCCGGCTCGTCGATCATGCCCGGCAAGGTCAACCCGGTCGTGCCGGAGGCCGTGCTCATGGTCGCCGCGCGCGTGATCGGCAACGACGCCACGGTGGCGTGGGCCGGCGCGTCCGGCGCGTTCGAGCTCAACGTCGCGATCCCCGTGATGGGCACCGCGCTGCTCGAATCGATCCGACTGCTCGCGAACGCCTCGCGTGTGCTCGCCGACAAGACCGTCAAGGGCCTCGAGGCGAACCTCGAGCGCGCCGCCGCGTTCGCCGGCATGAGCCCGTCGATCGTGACGCCGCTCAACAAGCTGATCGGCTACGAGGCGGCCGCGAAGATCGCCAAGCACTCGGTCGCCAAGGGCATCACGGTCCGCGAGGCCGTGATCGACCTCGGCTACGTCGAGCGCGGCGAGATCACCGAGGCTCAGCTCGACGAGAAGCTCGACCTGCTCTCCATGACGCACGCGGGCTGACGCATCCGCCGCAAGGCGGAACCGTCTGAGAGGCCCGGAGGACATCGTCCTCCGGGCCTCTCGTCGTCCGTCGCCGGCGGGCAGAACTGCCCATGCCTCGTTTCCTTCGCCGTCACCCGCGCCTCCTAGCGTGGGCACCCCCTGCGACAATGACTCACGAAGGAGCACCGATGCCCTTGCGCACCCAGACCCGCGGCCTCATCGCGGCAGCCGCGACCGTGGCGCTCGCCCTCGGCACCGCCGCCCCGGCCCTCGGCGCGTCGCCCGCGCCCACCGACCGTCAGGACGGCGGCCACGGCCACCACGGCGACCGCGACAGGTCGCTGCGGGTCGCGACCTACAACCTGTCGCTCAACCGCAACGAGCCCGGTCAGCTCGTCAGGGATCTCTCGACCGGCGCCGATCCGCAGGCGCGCACGGTCGCCGAGATCATCCAGCGCGCCCAGCCCGACGTCGTGCTCCTCAACGAGTTCGACTACGTCGAGGGCGGCGAGGCCGCCGACCTGTTCCGCGAGAACTACCTCGAGGTCGGTCAGAACGGCGCCCGCGCCGCCGAGTACCCCTACGCGTTCGTGGCGCCGTCGAACACCGGCGTCCCGAGCGGCTTCGACCTCAACAACGACGGCACGGTCTCGGGCGGCGACGACGCCCTGGGCTTCGGCGCCTTCCCCGGCCAGTACGGGATGCTCGTGCTGTCGAAGCACCCGATCGTGACGGACGAGGTCCGCACCTTCCAGCACTTCCTGTGGAAGGACATGCCCGGAGCGCTGCTGCCCGACGACCCGGCCACGCCCGCACCGGCCGACTGGTACACGGCCGAGGAGCTCGCCGTGCTGCCGCTGTCGAGCAAGTCGCACTGGGACGTGCCCGTGCGCGTCGGCCGCGAGACCGTGCACGTGCTCGCGTCGCACCCCACGCCGCCGACGTTCGACGGCGCGGAGGACCGCAACGGCGCCCGCAACCACGACGAGATCCGCTTCTGGTCCGACTACGTCACGCCGCGCGCCGGACGCTACATGTACGACGACGAGGGGCGTCGCGGCGGTCTCTCCCCCTCCGCGTCGTTCGTGATCGTGGGCGATCAGAACGCCGATCCGCTCGACGGCGACTCGGTCGACGCGGCGATTGACCAGCTGCTCCACAACCGCCGCATCCAGGACCCGCGCCCGTCGTCCCAGGGAGCGGTCGAGGCGGCGAGGCTGCAGGCCGGAGCGAACACGACGCACCGCGCCGACCCGCGCTACGACACGGCCGACTTCGCCGACACCGCGCCGGGCAACCTCCGCGCCGACTACGTCCTGCCCTCGCGCGACCTGCGTGTGTCCGGCTCGGGTGTGTTCTGGCCCGTGCAGGCCGATCCGCTGTCCGCGCTGACGGGCGTCTACCCCTTCCCGTCGAGCGACCACCGTCTCGTGTGGGTCGACATCGCGTTGAAGCGGGGCAAGCGCTGACGCGGCCGCTCCCTCGACGACAACGGGCCCGGAGGATCATCCTCCGGGCCCGCTGACGTCGATCCGACGCTCAGCAGCAGCGCGAGCCGGGGTTCGCGTCCTGCTCGCTGTAGACGCAGCGCCAGTACTCTGCGGGCGTCATGGGCTCGCGATCCGGATGGACGGCGCGCTCGTGCGCGAGGTACGAGTCGTACTTCGACTCCCCCGTCACGCCCTTGATGAACCACACGAGTGCGCGCCAGCCCCGGCCGGCCATCGCCGCGAGGGTGGTCGGCCGGACCTGCGGGCGCGTGTCAGTGACCACGGGTCGGCTGCATCTCCTCGGGGAGCGCGTTCCACTCCTTCTCGAGCGCGCGCTCCTCCGCCGTGGCGAACAGGCCCGCGGGGGCGAAGCGACGCGACGGCACCGCCGGGTCCTCGTTGTCGATGACCTCCGTCGCGCGGAACGCCTTGACCACCTGGATGATCGCGACCGAGATGACGATCGCCGCGAGCACGAGGAACACGATCGAGAGCGTGCCCTGCACCGCGGTGTTGCGCACGGTGGCCTCGGCCGCCGCGAGCTTGGCCGCGTCGTCCACGCCCGGCGCGAAGTCGGCGTACGTGCCGTCGGCGATGCCGTCGCGGAACTTCACGTGGTTGGCCCAGTAGCCCACCGCCGGGGTCGGCGAGAAGATCTTCTGGATCGAGCCGGTGAACGTCACCACGGTCACGAACGCGAGCGGGACGGCGACGATCCACAGGCCCTTGAACGTGCGGCGACGGGCGATGATCACCATCACGACCGCGAGGGCGATCGCCGCCAGCAGCTGGTTCGAGATGCCGAACAGCGGGAACAGCGTGTTGATGCCGCCGAGCGGATCCGTCACGCCCATGAGCAGGACGGCGCCCCACCCGGCGACCATGATCGCCGTGCAGATCCAGGCGCCCACGCGCCACGACGTGTCCTTGAACTTCGGGACGATGTTGCCGATCGAGTCCTGCAGCATGAACCGGGCGACGCGCGTGCCGGCGTCCACCGCGGTGAGGATGAACAGCGCCTCGAACATGATTGCGAAGTGGTACCAGAAGCCCAGCCACGCGGTGCCTCCGAGCCACTGGTGCAGGATGTTCGCGAGCCCGAAGGCCAGCGTCGGCGCGCCGCCGGTGCGGGAGATGATCGACTCCTCGCCCACGCCGACCGCGGCGCCCGTGAGCTGCTCGGCCGTGACGTTCACGCCCGTGAGGCCGAGGTTGTTGATGAAGGCCACGGCGCCCTCGACCGTGCCGCCCGTCGCGGCCGGAGAGGAGTTCATCGCGAAGTAGATGCCCTGATCGATCGTGATCGCCGCGACGAGCGCCATGATGGCGACGAACGACTCCATGAGCATGCCGCCGTAGCCGATGAAGCGGGTCTGCTTCTCCTTCTCGACCATCTTCGGCGTCGTGCCCGAGGAGATCAGCGCGTGGAAGCCCGAAAGCGCACCGCACGCGATCGTGACGAACAGGAACGGGAACAGGCTTCCCGCCCAGACGGGGCCGGTCTCACCGGCGGCGAAGATGCTGAGCGCCGGCATCTGCACGGTCGGCTGCACGAACAGGATCGCCACCGCGAGCAGGACGATGACGCCGATCTTCATGAACGTCGACAGGTAGTCGCGCGGCGCGAGCAGCATCCAGACGGGCAGGACGGCGGCCACGAAGCCGTAGATGATGATGCACCACGCGATCGTGGTGCGGTCGAGGCCGAAGATCGCCTGGCCCCACTCGCTCGCGCCCACGTACTGGCCGGCGACGATCGCCGCCATCAGCAGCACGAAGCCGATGAGCGAGACCTCGGCGATCTTGCCCGGACGGATCCAGCGCAGGTACGCGCCCATGAACAGTGCGATCGGGATCGTCATGGCGACGGAGAACACGCCCCACGGGCTCTCGCCGAGCGCGTTGACGACGACGAGCGCCAGGATCGCCGTGATGATGATCATGATGAGCAGCGTCGCGAGGATCGCGGCCGCGCCGCCGAAGCGGCCGAGCTCGTCCTTCGCCATCTGCCCGAGCGAGCGGCCTCCGCGACGCATCGAGAAGAACATCACGAGGTAGTCCTGCACGGCGCCCGCGAGCACGACGCCCACGATGATCCAGATGGTGCCGGGCAGGTAGCCCATCTGCGCCGCGAGCACGGGACCCGTCAGCGGGCCGGCGCCGGCGATGGCGGCGAAGTGGTGGCCGAACAGGACGCGGCGGTCGGTCGGCACGAAATCCTTGCCGTCCGCCTTGTACTCGGCCGGCGTCGCGCGGCGGTCGTCCGGCCGCGTGATCAGGCGCTCGATGTACTTGGAGTAGAAGCGGTAGAAGATCAGGTACGTCGCGACGGCCGCGAAGACGAACCAGATCGCGTTGACCGTCTCGCCGCGCACGATGGCGAGCATCGTCCAGCCCAGGCCGCCGAGCAGGGCGATCACGGCCCAGATGACGATCTTCAGCGGCGTCCACTTCGGCTTGTCCTCGACCGCGACGGGCGGCAGCGCCCGCTCTCGGGTCCGGGATCTGGTGTCTGACATGCTGAAGCTCCTTCGTCGCGCACACGCAGAAAAGGCGGCCGACGATGGCCGCATGCTGGGATTTTACTGAACACCGGCGAGAACGCCGCCCGCACACGCAGACGGCCCGGTCCGAGCGGACCGGGCCATCTGCGTCCGACAACCGTCAGGCGAGCTCGCCGACCTCCAGCAGGTCTGTGACGAGCGCCGCGATGGCCGAGCGCTCCGAGCGGGTGAGCGTCACGTGACCGAACAGCCCGTGGCCCTTCAGGGTCTCGATGACGCTCGCGATCCCGTCATGGCGGCCGACGCGCAGGTTGTCGCGCTGCGCCACGTCGTGCGTGAGCACGACGCGCGAGTTCTGCCCCATGCGGCTGAGCACCGTCAGCAGCACGTTGCGCTCGAGCGACTGCGCCTCGTCCACGATCACGAACGCGTCGTGCAGCGATCGTCCGCGGATGTGCGTGAGCGGCAGGACCTCCAGCAGTCCGCGCTGCACGACCTCGTCGAGCACGTTGGTCGACACCACCGAGCCGAGCGTGTCGTACACCGCCTGACCCCAGGGGTTCATCTTCTCCGCCTGGTCGCCGGGCAGGTAGCCCAGCTCCTGGCCGCCGACCGCGAACAGCGGGCGGAAGACGATGATCTTCTTCTGCTGCTGCCGCTCCAGCACCGCCTCGAGGCCCGCGCACAGCGCGAGCGCCGACTTGCCGGTGCCGGCACGGCCGCCGAGCGAGACGATCCCGACCTCGGGGTCGAGCAGGAGGTCGATCGCGATGCGCTGCTCGGCCGAGCGGCCGTGCAGGCCGAACACGTCGCGGTCGCCCCGCACGAGCTTGAGCTCTGCGTCGCCCGTGACGCGGCCGAGCGCCGATCCGCGCTCCGAGTGGATCACGAGGCCGGTGTTGACCGGCAGCCCGTGCGCGTCGTCATGCGACGCGACCTCGCTCTCGTACAGATCCGCCATGTCGTCGCCCGACAGGTGCAGCGTCGCGATGCCGGTCCAGCCCGAGTCCACCGCCTGCTCGGCCAGGTACTCCTCCGCGGAGAGTCCGAGCGAAGCGGCCTTGACGCGCATCGGGAGGTCCTTCGAGATCACGGTGACCTCGTTGCCGTCCTGCGCCAAGTGCATCGCGACCGCGAGGATCCGCGTGTCGTTGTCACCGAGCCGGACGCCGCTCGGCAGCACGCTCGGGTCGGTGTTGTTGAGCTCGACACGCAGCGTGCCGCCTTCGCCGACCGGCACGGGGAAGTCGAGACGGCCGTGCTCGACTCGCAGCTCGTCGAGGTGGCGAAGCGCCTGGCGGGCGAAGTAGCCCAGTTCGGGATCGTGCCGCTTGCCCTCGAGCTCGGTGATCACCACGACCGGGATCACGACCGAGTGCTCGGCGAAGCGGAAGAACGCCCGGGGATCGCTGAGCAGCACCGACGTGTCGAGCACGTAGGTGCGCAGGATCTCCGCGCTTTCGCTGGGTGAGGCCTGGCGCGCACCGGTCTTGCGATCCGTGGTGCTGGTGCTGCGACGGCTGGCCTGCTGAGTTGTGCTGATGGTCACGCCCCACTCCCGACCCGGGAACCTTGCCCGGCTTCAACGAGTCGACCTGGGGGCCACGAGTCGCGATCCTGTATGGCCGACCCGATCAGGCGCCTTGCCCGATGCGCTCACGGTAAGCCCGGCGGGCGTGCCAGCGCCACGAATGACAGGCGTGTCGTTCGTTACGATCTCGTGAACGGGATCCGGCGTTCCGCGCGCGTCTACGCGCGCTGCTGCGCGAACGCCGCGCACGCGTCATCGAGCAGTCCGAGCGTCTCGTCGTCGGTGCCCACGTGCGGTGCGACGCGCACCAGCCCGGACCGGGTCGTGACGCTCACTCCGCGATTGGCGAGCTCCGCGCCGAGCGCCGCGACACTGCCGGGCGCGAGCGCGACGATCCCTGCCCTGCGAGCCGGGTCGAGCGGCGTCACGACGGGGATGTCATGCCGCTGCGCGATCTCGATCACGCGCGCGGTGCGCTCGGCCAGTCCCTCCTCGATCGCCGCGACGCCGACGCCGTCGATCTCGGCGAGCGCGACCGCGAGCCGCGCGGGCAGCATCGCGTCGGAGCCGCTGACGGTGTACGCCTGCGCAGAGGCGGCGGGTGGCGGCACGGCGTCGACCGTCATGCCGCCCTCGGCTCCGCGGAACCCGGACAGGACGGGCTGGATCGCGGCGCGCGCCCGGGCGCCGAACCACGCGAAGCCCGTGCCCCGACCGGCGCGCAGCCACTTGTAGCCATGACCGCACACGACGTCCGCGACCTGCCAGTCCGCCTCCACGATGCCGAACGACTGCACGGCGTCGACGATCAGCAGCCGGTCCGGCCCGATCGCCTCGCGCAGCGCGCCGAGATCGACGCGGTACCCGGTGCGGAAGTCGACGTGGCTCACCACCAGCGCGGCCGTCTCCTCCTCGAGCGCGTCCGCGACCGCCTCCGGCGTCACCACGCCGTCCGGCGCCGTCAGCCATTGCGGGCGCACCCGCCCGAAGGCGTCGGCGGCGCGCGTGATCGCGGTCGGGATGTTGGGGAACTCCGCGGGCGAGGCGAGCACTCCGCCGGAGAGTCCGTAGACCGCGTGCATCAACCCGTACGTCGCGGAGGGCTGCAGCGTGACCTCGTCGGTCGCCGCGCCCAGCAGCCGGGCGATCAGGGCGCACGTCTCGTCCTGCTGCGCCGCGACGTGCGCGATGCTGCTCGCGCGTCCGGTGCTCAGCATCTCGAAGTCGGCGGCGACCTCATCGCGGACGGCGGGCGAGACCGGCCCGAAAGCCGCCCAGTCGAGGTATCCGGGTTCGACCTCGAACGTGGCGCGGAACGCGTCGATGGTGCTGGTCACACCGCCATTCTGGCAGGCCGGTGTCAGCGATCGTCGCGCCGGTGCGGCTCAGCCCCCGAAACGCCGGTCGCGCTTGGCGTAGTCGCGGATGGCGCGCAGGAAGTCGACCTCCCGGAGGTCCGGTCCCAGCGCCTCCACGAAGTAGAACTCGCTGTGCGCGCTCTGCCACACGAGGAAGTCGCTCAGTCGCTGCTCGCCGCTCGTGCGGATGACCAGGTCGGGATCCGGCTGTCCCCCGGTGTAGAGGTGCTCCCCGATCGCCTCCGGCGTGAGGTTCTCGGCGAGCTGCTCGAGCGTGCCGCCGCTCTCGTCGTGCTTGACGATGATGCGGCGCACCGCGTCGACGATCTCGTGGCGCCCGCCGTAGCCGACGGCGAGATTGACGTGCAGGCCGGTGTGCGTGCGGGTGCGCTCCTGCGCCTGCCGCAGCGCCGTGGCGAGCGTCTCGGGGAGCCCCTCCGGGCGCCCCGCGTGGTGCACGCGCCAGTCGCCGCTGGCCGCGAGGTCGCCCGCCAGGTCGGCGATGATGTCGATCAGGTCGGCGAGCTCGGTCGAGTCGCGCTTTCGCAGGTTGTCGTTCGAGAGCAGGTAGAGCGTGACGACCTTGACCCCCAGCTCGTCGCACCAGCCCAGGAACTCCATGATCTTCGCCGCGCCGGCGCGGTAGCCGTGCGCGACCGAGTCGTAGCCGAGCTGCCTCGCCCACCGGCGGTTGCCGTCGATCACCATCGCGACGTGGTGCGGCACGCTCTCCGGGTTGATCTGACGCCGCAGCCGGGAGCTGTACAACCGGTACAGCGGGCCGCGGCCCTCGGCCGGACGCAAGATACGCACGGCAATACGGTACTCCGCGAGCTCGGATGTCCCGTGCGAGGCCGTCCCTCGACGCGGGTTCGTGCCGCCGTCGGCATGGACCGGCCCGTACGCTCAGAACATGACGCAACCGGCGAACGACGACCCGACCTCCGCCGACGGTGTGCCTCAGCTTCCTCTGCTGGACGCAGCCGATCGCGATGCAGACGTCGAGATCAGACCGACGTGGCGGGGCTGGATCCATGCGGGCACGTTCCCGGTGGCGGTCGCGGCCGGCATCGTCCTGATCAGCCTCTCAGAGGGCGCGCCCGCGAAGTGGGCGTCGGCCGTGTTCATGGCGTCGTCGCTGCTGCTGTTCGGCAACTCGGCGGTCTATCACCGCTTCGACTGGAATCCGACGACCAAGGCGATCCTGCGACGGATCGATCACGCGAACATCCTGCTGCTCATCGCCGGCACGTACACGCCGATCGCGGTGCTCGCGCTGCCGCCCGGCAAGGGCTCGCTGCTGCTCACGCTCGTGTGGGGCGGCGCGATCCTGGGCATCCTCTTCCGCGTGTTCTGGCTCGGCGCTCCGCGCTGGCTCTACGTGGCGCTGTACCTGCTGCTGGGCTGGGCGGCCGTGATGTACCTCGTCGACCTCCTGAACGCCAACGTCGCGATGATGGTGCTGGTCATCGTCGGCGGCCTGCTCTACTCGGCGGGTGCCGCCGTCTACGGCGTCAAGCGTCCCAACCCGTGGCCGGGGCGCTTCGGCTTCCACGAGATCTTCCATGTCTGCACGGTGCTGGCGTTCCTGTGCCACTGGACCGCGGCGCTGCTCATCGCACTCGAGCCCCTGAGCGGCTCGCTCGGCGGCTGAGGCTCCGCGTTCACCCGTTCTGGGTGACCCGACCGGAGGCCGCCTCGCCGGCGTCCGACCCGCGCCCGGCATCCGTGACGCGCGTGGCACGCCCGGCCTTGGCAGCGTAGAGCGCTCGGTCGGCCCGCAGCAGAAGGTCGTCGGGACGCTCCCCCGTGCGCAGCGCGGCGGCACCCCACGACCACGACTCGTCCGCCTGCAGCCGCAGCCGCCGCATCACGGCACCGGCGCCTTCCAGGTCGACCCCGGGCAGCGCCAGCACGAACTCGTCGCCGCCGAAGCGGGCGAGCGCGTCGCCGCCTCGCAGCCGCTTCAGCCATCGGGCGCTGGCGGTGCGCAGCGCGAGGTCGCCGTGGTGGTGGCCGTACTCGTCGTTGAGCAGCTTGAAGTCGTCGAAGTCGATGGCGACCACGGTCAGCGCCGTGCCACGCCGATGAGCTCGTCGCACCATACGAGCCAGACGGTCCTGGAAACCCAGCCTGTTCAGGGCGCCGGTCAGCTCGTCCACCTCCGCGAGCCGGCGCATCCGCAGTCGCACGGCCAGCACCACCTCGAGGAGGAACCACGAGGCGGGGATGCCGACGACGACGGGGACGTGGACGAGATCGTCCCCGGCCCGCGGGCCGGCCGCGATCATGCCTGTCACCATGGCCACGGTGACGACGAGCAGGAACGCGCGGGCGACGCCCGCCGCGTAGAGGCATCCGAGCAGCATCGCGATGAGCTGCAGTCCCAGCAGAGCCTCCGCGAGCGGCACGGGCGAGTGCATCCATGCCAGGTGACCGAACGTGGTCGCGGCGGTCAGCGCCACCCACACCAGAGCCGCCCACGACGGGAAGCGGTCTCTCATGGCCAGCGCCACCGCGATCGTCAGAGCACCGATCAGCACGTCGACGAGCGAGACCGCCGATTCCGGCCCGGCGTCCGCGCGGATCACTTCGGGGAGATCGGTGAGCAGGAACAGCGCCGCGGCACCGATGCAGACCCCCGTCGCCAGCCGGTGACGCGTGGCGCCTGCGGCCGTCCTCACTGCGGTGAGGACCGCCGTCGTCCGCGGCGGGAAGACGCGGGCCGGACGCGACGGCGTGCGGTGCTTGTCGCTGTACAGCTGCCGATCGGCCTGCCGGAACGCCCTGTCCAGCGACACGGCGGGAGTGAGCTCGGCGATGCCGGCGCTGAACCGGTGCGGGGAGGCGCGGCGCAGCGCGAGCACGGCGTCCTGCGCGGCGGCTGCGTCATCCGCTTCCACCACGATCACGAACTCGTCGCCGCCCCAGCGTCCGATGAGCGCCGTGTCGTCGAGCGCGCTCCGCCACGCGCGCACGCTCTCTCGCAGCAGCATGTCGCCGGCGGCATGACCGTTCCGGTCGTTGAACGGCTTCAAGCCGTCGAGGTCGATGACGACCACCCAGTGCCCGCCCTGCCGCCGGCCGCGCGCCTCCGCGCGAAGGCCGCGCCGGTTCAGCGCCCCCGTGAGCGGATCGGTGCTCATGGCGTGACGGAGTCCCCGGATCAGCGCGATCGACACCTCGAGCACGAAGACGCTGACCAGGGCTGCGTACAGGCTCGACCAGCCGACCGGCCCGAGGACACCGCCGAGGGCCGGGTTGACGGCCGCCGCGGCCATGGACGCGAGCAGGATGCAGCCGATGCCGAGGCGCGCGGTCCGCTCGGGATAGGCCCAGCCGAGATAGAGCGCCAGCAGCGGAAGCAGATACAGGCCGCTGAGGAATCCGCCCATGTCCGGCGAGGCCATCTGGGCCACCGTGATCCCCAGCCCGACGCCGCACACGAGCACGAGCCCCGCCCAGCGCGGAAGCCGCCGTCCCGCCGCCAGCGCCCACGCGCCGCCGAGGAGACACAGCGCGAGCTGGGCGAGCTGCGCGCTGGTCTCGACGAGCGTGTGCCGGTGGACGAGGACGTGCGCGCCGATGAGCACGGCGAAGAACAGCGCGCCGACGGCCGTCGCGAAGGAGAAGCTGGACTGCCGCGGCAGGCGGCGGCCCTGCTCCTGGCCGCGGGCGCGCCGGATCGAGCCCACGGCAGCGCCGAGGGCATGGTCGACTGAGCGCGACATGCGTTGTCTCCAGGGTGCACCGGCTCGGGCAGCCGGCGTTGCGCCGGCTCGGGCAGCCGGCGTTGCGTCGGCTCGGGTAGCCGACAATCGCCTTCACGGCTCGGGTAGCCGATCAGCGACTCGCACAGACTAGCGGACGCGACCGCCGTCGACGCCACCCCGGGCATCGGATCGACGCGCCGTCGCCGGACGACTAGAGTCGCTGGAGAGCACGACGAGAGCGAGATCATGCAGTTTTGGAGGGCGCCGGAGCCGCTGCGAGGAAATGGGCATGAGATCCACTTCCAGCGGCTCATCGACGTGCGTTCGGAGGAGGTCATCGGCTACGAGGCGCTCGCGCGCTTCGCCGACGGACGTCCGCCGACCGCCCACCTGGCGCAGGCCGCCGAGGCGGGCCGGCTGATCCAGCTCGAGATCGAGCTGCTGCGCAGCGCCGTCGCGGCCGCGCGGATCGTGCCCGATCACCTGCTCGTGACCATCAACGCCTCGGCTGCCACGATCACGGCGCCCGAGATCGACGGCGCGCTGCCGGCCGGCCGGCGGTGGGGGCTCGAGCTGGCGGAGACCTCCCGCATCGAGACCGCAGATGACCTGCGCTCGCGCGTGGCGCAGCTGGGCGCCCTCATGCTGATCGACGACGCCGGCGCGCAGCATGCGTGCCTGGATTGGATCCCGAAGCTGCAGCCCGCGATCGTGAAGATCGACAAGAGCGTCGTCTGGGAGGCGTGTCAGCGGCGGTCCGCCCGTCGCCGCCTCGACGAGTTCGTGACGGTGTCTCGTCGCGTGGGCGCCAAGACGCTCGCCGAGGGCGTCGAGACCGAGCTGCACGAGCGCGTCGTCACGGAGGCGGGCATCGACTACGCCCAGGGCTTCCGCTACGGCGAGCCCGCCGCCGTCGCCGCCTGAGCCGTCCGCACGGAAAGGCCCGCGCGGATCAGACCGGACCGTCGGGATGGATGCTGCGCGTCTCGCTGCGGACCACGCGCCCGCGGCGCGGACGCGGCTTCGGCATCAGCTTCGCAATCGCCAGCGCGAGGTAGAGCAGGGTGTTGACCGCGACGAACGCGGCTAGGACCGCGAACCACTCGCTGTGCAGGATCGACTCGGGCAGCAGGAATCCCATCCGAGGTGCGATGAGCGCGCCCAGGATCATGCGGTCACCTCCTCGGTCGCCCGTCGCGCGCTCAGGTGCGACCACGTCGCCTCGCGTCGGAACACCATGTCGATGATGCCCTTGACGAACACGATGTCCAGGAACAGGTCGAACACGAGCTCGGGCAGCACGAGCGCCGCGAGCAGCCTGCCCCTCCATCCCGCACGCCACACCGTCACGATCCGCTCGACGGCGAAGATCGCCCCCAGCCCGGCCCAGAACGGGAACCAGACCCACTCGTCCATCGCCACCACCATCAGCGCGAGGAGCAGGAAGTACGCGCTGAGCGCGATGACCGAGTAGCCGATGCCGATCTGCTGCGCCCAGTAGCGCACGGTCGTCGGGGTGACGCCGTAGGCCGCGAGGTTCTCGATCGCGCCGCGCTGCCAGCGCAGGCGCTGCTTCCACAGCATTGTCCACGTGGGCATGAGCTCCGTGATGACGGTGCACTCCCGCGGCGAGGTGATCAGTCCGCCCAGGCTCTTGATCGCGATGGTGAGCTCGTTGTCCTCCGTCAGCGCCGCGGTGTCGTACACGTCGCCGTTCGTGCCCGGCAGCAGCGTTCCCCGCGACGCGGCGACGGCGCGCAGCGCCGCCGGGCGGAACACAGACGCCGTGCCCGTCAGCACGAACACCTTGCCGCGGCGACGCTCGATCTCGCGCGTGTACCGCGCGTACTCGTTGCGCTGCAGCATCCCCAGCACGCCGTGCCCCGGCTCGCCCAGGAACAGGCCGCCCACGGCCATGAGCGCGCGGTCGGCGGTCATGCGCTGGCGCGCGGTGGCGAGAAACGCGGCCGACGCGAGCCGCGTGTCGGCGTCCATCACCATGACGGCGTCGTTGTCCCCGAGGGTCAGGAGGACCCGGCGCAGGGCCTGATTGAGGGCGCCGGCCTTCTTCCGGTCGTTGTCGATCGTCTCCCACACCTCCACGCCGGCGGCACGAGCCACCTCGACGGTGCGGTCGGAGCAGTTGTCGGCCACGACGACGATCCGCTCGGGCGGCGTCGACTGCGCCCGGAGCGACGCGATCGTCGCGGGCAGGCTCGCCTCCTCGTCGTGTGCGGGGATGAGCACGGTGATCGTCACCTCGCCGGCGAACACGCCGCGGGTGTCGGCCATGATCCGGCGCGGTGCCAGCGGTCGCGCGGCGACCCGGGGCGCCGTGCGGCGCGAGCGCTTCAGGACGGCGTCCTCGTAGACCGCGATGCCCGCCCCGGCGATCAGCGCGACGGCGATCGCCGCGACGATCAGCGCCACGGCCGGCGCATGCGGGTCGTAGCGGATGGACCACGCTCCCAGCTCGAGCGTGCGCGGCTGCCAGAACGGCCGCGGATCGGTCGCGGCGAGCACCCACCACAGGACACCTGCGGCGCACAGCGTCACCGCGAGGATGCCGAGCCCCGCGAACCTCTCGAATCGCGACCGCTTCATGCGGTTCCTCTCCCCGGCACGACGGCTCGGAACTCTGGGCCGGGCGAGTACCCGACGAGAGACGTCATCGCTCGCCTCGGGCGGCGTGGCAGACGCGAACAGCCCGAGAAGGCGCCTAGTCCTTGTCTCGCGCCGTCTCGTCCCGCGGCTTCTCGTCGCGCACCGTGGCGTCCTGCGCGGTCGCGTCCTGCCCCATCGCGTCCTGCGGCGTCACGTTCTGTTGCGTATCGCCGCGCGCGGCGGCTTCCTCGGCGTCCAGCGCCTCGTTGGCCTCCTCGCGGTACCGCGTACGACGCACGCGGCGCAGCATGTCGAACACGAGCAGGGCGACGAGGACCACGAGGATCGCGATGACCGTGAACCCCTCGGGCCCCGGCGTGACGATCGACGGATCGACGGTCGGCGTGGGGGTCGGGACGGGGGTCGCCGCGAGAGCGTGCATGTGTGGCTCCTGTTCTAGCCTGGAAGCTCCAGCCTAACTTTCGCGATCCCCCGCGATCGCCGCACCGAGCCCCACGGAGACCGATGACCACCCAGGCCGAGCTCGACGACCGCTACGGCCGCACCCGCCATCCCGCGCGCCGGCGGATCGCGTGGGGGGCCGTCATCGCGGTCGCCGCCGTCGGCGTCGGCTGGCTCGGATGGAGCGCGGTCTCGAACAGCATCGACGCGATCTCGGTCGACGACCTGGGCTTCGAGGTGCGCGACGCGCACGCGGTCGAGGTGTCGTTCCAGCTCACGGCGCCGACCGGGCGCTCCGTCGCCTGCGCCGTGCAGGCCCTCGACGAGGAGTTCGGCGTCGTCGGCTGGCTGATCGTGGAGTACGAGGGCGACGGAGACCACCGGATGCAGCACACGGAGACCGTGCCGACGGTTGCGGAGGCGACGACGGGTTTGGTCGAATCCTGCTGGGTCACGTAGGGTGAGCCACAGATCTCATCGACGCCCCGGCAGTACGCCGGGGCGTCTTGCACTATCTCCGTCCATCGAAGGGAGCCCATCGTGTCGAACGATGCTCAGGTCACTTTCCTCACGCAGGAGGCCTACGACCGCCTCGCCGGCGAGCTCGAGGAGCTCTCGACGACCGGCCGCGAGGAGATCGCCAAGCGCATCGAGATCGCCCGCGAGGAGGGCGACCTCAAGGAGAACGGCGGCTACCACGCCGCGAAGGACGAGCAGGGCAAGATCGAGATGCGGATCCGCCAGCTCCAGGGTCTGCTGAAGGGCGCGGTCGTCGGCGAGGCGCCGGAATCCGACGGCACCGTGCAGTCCGGCACCGTCGTCACGGCCCTGGTGCTCGGTGACGAGGAGCGCTTCCTGCTCGGCAGCCGCGAGATCGCGGGCGGCACCGACCTCGACGTGTACAGCGAGCAGTCGCCGCTGGGCGCCGCCATCCTCGGTCTCAAGGAGGGCGACAAGACCTCCTACAAGGCTCCGAACGGCAAGGACATCGCCGTCGAGATCGTCAAGGTCGAGACCTTCACCGGCTGACCCCACGCACGCGACGAAGGCCCCGCTCCTCGGAGCGGGGCCTTCGTCGTCATTGTGCCGTCTTAGAGGCCTACCGCGTTGACCCCGTAAGTCGCCTGGACGGCGGTGAACCCCTCGTACTGCAGCTGAGCGATCAGACCCGAGCGCGAAAAAGCCGAGTACTTCAGATAGCTCTGCGCCGCCTTGACCGCCTGCGCATTCCAATTCGTCTTCGTCGCGTCCACGCCATACGTCGCCTGTGCCGTGGAGAAACCCTCGAACTCCAACTGATCGATCAGACCCGAACGCGAAAAAGCCGAGTACTTCAAGTAGCTCTGCGCCGCCTTGACCGCCTGCGCATTCCAATTCGTCTTCGTCGCGTCCACGCCATACGTCGCCTGTGCCGTGGAGAAACCCTCGAACTCCAACTGATCGATCAAACCCGAGCGCGAAAAAGCCGAGTACTTCAGATAGCTCTGCGCCGCCTTGACCGCCTGCGCATTCCAATTCGTCTTCGTCGCGTCCACCCCGTACGTCGCGTCGGCGGTGGAAAAGCCCTCGTACTTCAGCTGATCGATCAAACCGGAGCGCGAGAACGCGGAGTACCTCAGATAGCTCTGGGCCTTCTTAAGGGCGTTCTGCTGGCTGACGGTCGGCTTCGCCGGCGCGGCTTTCACCGCTACCGCACGAGAGGTCTTCGTGACGGTTTGGTAACCGGTCTTCTTCCCGGTGACCTTCACCGTGATCTTCTTGCCGGCGTCCGCCTTGGTCAGCCTGTAGACGTTCCGCGTGGCACCTGTGATCTTCGCCGATCCGCGATACCACTGGAACGAGATCCTGGGAGCCGGCGACCAAGTGCCCGTCTTCGCAGTCAGTGACTTACCGACGATCGCCGTGCCGGCGATCGTCGGTGAGGGACTGCTCTTGAAAGCCTTTGCCTTCGCGGAGAAAACGTTCGTCGACGTTGCGGTGGTCTCCACCGCCTGGACGGGGGCGGAAACTCCGCTCGTCAGCGTCAAGGCGAGGGCGAGACTCGTCGCCAGGACGCCGAGGGATTTCTTCATCGATGCTCCATTTCACATTCGGGTGAGCGCACCAAGTATGTCGGATCTCTCGACACGCGACATACTCCGGGCGCGAATCTCTACCCCGTGCAGGAGGATCGAATTCAGTCGGGCAATACCTCGGGGCGGAATCCCGCGTCGCGCAGGATCTGCAGGGTGAGCTCGCGGTGCTCCTGCCCCCGCGTCTCGACGGAGATCTGCAGCACGACCTCGCTGATCTGCAGCCCCTGTCCGTGGCGGGTGTGCAGCACCTCGATGACGTTCGCTCCCGCCTCGGCGAGCAGTTCGGACACGCGCGCGAGCTGACCGGGGCGGTCGGGCAGCGGGATCCGGATCGTCATGTAGCGCCCGGAGGCGGAGAGCCCGTGCGCGACGACGCGCTGAAGCAGCAGCGGGTCGATGTTGCCGCCGGACAGCACCGCGACCGTCGTGCCCGTCGCCGTGACCTTGCCCGCGAGGATCGCCGCGACGCCGACGGCTCCCGCCGGCTCGACGACCACCTTGGCGCGCTCGAGCAGCACGAGCAGCGCGCGAGCGATGTCGTCGTCCGTGACCGTCACGACCTCGTCGACGAGCTCGCTGATCACCGCGAACGGCACGTCGCCCGGCCTGTCCACGAGGATGCCGTCCGCGATCGTCGGCTGCGTCGTGATCCGGACCGGCTCGCCCGCCTCGAGCGACACCGGATACGGTGCGGCATTCTCGGCCTGCACGCCGATGACGCGCACCTCCCGGCCCGCGGCCGCCGCACGGGCCTTCGCCGCGGCGGCGATGCCCGCGATGAGGCCGCCCCCGCCGATCCCGACCAGGATGGTGGTGACATCCGGCGCGTCGTCCATGATCTCGAGGCCCAGCGTGCCCTGCCCGATCACGATGTCGCGGTGGTCGAACGGATGGATCAGCACCGCGCCGGTGCGCTCGGCGTGCTCCGCCGCGCGCTCGAGAGCGACCGCCACCGTGGGGCCCTCGAGCACGACCTCGGCGCCATAGCCGCGCGTCGCCAGCAGCTTGGGCACCGGCACGCCCAGCGGCATGTAGATCGTCGCGGGGATGCCCAGCTGCTGCGCGCCGAGCGCGACGCCCTGAGCGTGATTGCCGGCCGAGGCCGCGACGACGCCGCGCGCGCGCTCCTCCGGCGTCAGCTGCGCCAGGCGATAGGTCGCGCCCCGCACCTTGAACGACCCGGTCCGCTGCAGGTTCTCGAGCTTGAGATGCACGGGCGCGCCGAGCACCTCGCTCAGGTGCAGCGAGTACTCCAGCGGGGTGTGGTTGATGACGCCCTCGAGGCTCCGCGCGGCGGCCTCGATCTCCGGGAGGGTCGGGATGAGCGGCACCTCGTCCGGGCCGACGGCGTGCTGGGCGGGATCCAAGGTGGTCACGGGGTGGTTCCGTTCTTCGATGCCGGTTCGGCGGCGGACGCACCCGGCCGCACCGGTCGGATGGTCTTCGGGACGGTGTCCCAGATGAGGCGGTCGGCGGGCACCGGCGCGCCCGTGCGCCACGACCCGGTCGAAAGGGTCACGGCGACGACGTTGACGAACGCCGCGAGCGGCACGGCGAACAGCGCGCCCGGGATGCCGGCGATCATCGACCCGCCCGCCACGACGAGCACGACCGCGAGCGGATGCACCTTCACGGCGGATCCCATCAGGATCGGCTGCAGGATGTGACTTTCGATCTGCTGCACGGCGAGCACCACCGCGAGCATCGCGAGCGCGATCCACGGTCCGTTGTAGACGAGCGCGATGAAGACCGCGACGGCGCCCGTCAGGATCGCACCGACGAGGGGCACGAACGAGCCGAGGAACACCATCACGGCGATGGGGATGGCCAGCGGGACCTGCAGAAGGAACGCGCCGACGCCGATGCCCACGGCGTCGATCGTCGCGACGAGCAGCTGGGTGCGCGCGTAGTTCATGACCGTCTGCCAGCCGTTGCGCGCGGCACGGTCGACGGCGGTGCGGGCCTGCGCCGGGAACAGCCGCACCGTCCAGCGCCAGATGCCGCCGCCGTCGGCGAGGATGCAGATCAGGGCGAACAGCGTCAGCAGCGCACCGGCCGCGAAGTGCCCCACCGTGGAGCCCAGGGCGAGCGCGCCGCTCCACAGGGTGGCGGCCTCGGCCTGCAGCAGGTCGAAGCCGTCCTGGATGTAGCCGTTGATCTCGGCCTCGGAGACGCCGATGCTCACGAGGAACGCCCGCAAGCCGTCGACGGCCTCGAGCACGCGGTCGCGCACGCCGCCGAACTCGCGCGACACCTGCCAGGCGACGAGCCAGACGAGCGCGCTGACGATCGCGATCGTGCCCAGCAGCGTGACGATGATCGCCACCCACCGCGGCACGCGGTGTCGCAGCAGCCAGGACAGCGCGGGCCACACGAGCGCGGTGATGAGGATCGCCACGAGCAGCGGGATCACGAGGAGCTTGAACTGGATCACGAGCCACACGAGAACGCCGACCGCGGCGGCGACCACCAGGAACCGCCACGCGTACGCGGTCGCGATGCGCAGACCCGCCGGCACGGTCGATTCCGCGCCCTCCCTTGCCGGGGCCGCGCTCTGCGGCGCGTGCGTCTCGGCGGGCCGGGAGCGGAACACGTCCCAGAAACCGGTGCGAGGCTTGTCGTCGCTCATTCCGGTCAGTCTAGATCGGGGCGCGATCCGCGTCCGGAATATGTCCGTGGCCGTGAGTAGCGTGAGGCGGGTGAAGCAGCACCTGTCGCTCCCGGAGGCCCGCCGCGTCGCGCTGGCGGCACAGGGGTTCGCGCGCCCCCGACCCGACGCCCCCGGCACCCGCCAGCTCAACGGCGCGATCGCGCGCATGGGCGTGCTGCAGATCGACTCGGTCAACGTCTTCGCCCGCTCTCACTACATGCCGCTCTTCTCGCGTCTCGGGGCGTACGACACGGGCGACCTCGACCGGCTCGTCCTGCGGCACGGTCCCGGTGGCCGACCGCGCCGCACGGGCGCATACGTCGAGTACCTCGCGCACGAGGCGACGTTCCTGCCGATCGACGACTGGCCGCTGTGGCGTTTCCGGATGGACGCCATGCGCGCCAAGTACGGCGGGGCGGGCAGCTGGTACGACGAGAACGCGGCGACGGTCGACTGGGTGCGCGACGAGCTCGCCGCGCGCGGTCCCCTGCGTCCCGCGCAGATCGAGTCGGACGCGCATCGCGGGCGGCGTGGTCCGTGGTGGGACTGGGACGTCGTCAAGCGCGCGCTCGAGCTGATGTGGCGGTTCGGTGAGGTCGCGATCGCGGGTCGCCGGGGCTTCGAGCGCCGTTACGCACTCGCGCAGGACGTCGTGCCGGCTCCGCTGCTCGATGCCCAGGTGCCGCGCGACGACGCCATCCGCGAGCTGCTGCGCCGCGCCGCTCGCGCCTCGGGCGTCGCAACGGCGGCGGATCTCGCCGACTACCACCGCATCCGCGATCGCCGCGCCGTGCTCGCGGCGGTGCACGAGCTGGTGGACGACGGCGAGCTCGCGCCCGTGACGGTGGACGGCTGGACTCGCGGCGCGGCCCCGCTGCCGGCATGGGTGCACCGCGATGCGGTGCTGCCTCGCCGCATCGATGCCGCGACACTGCTGACGCCGTTCGATCCGGTCGTCTGGTTCCGCGAACGGGCCGAGCGCCTGTTCGGCTTCGACTACCGCATCGAGATCTACACGCCGGCTCCCCGGCGCCGGTTCGGCTACTACTCCCTGCCGGTGCTCGTCGACGACCGCATCGTCGGACGCGTCGATCTCAAGGCCGACCGTCCCGCCGCGACGCTGCGCGTGCAGTCGGCGTGGTGGGAGGCCGGGGTGCCGGCGATCACCGCGGAACGCGTCGCCGTGGCGCTGCGCGAGGCCGCGGCGTGGCAGGGCCTCGCGCACATCTCGATCTCGACGTGGGGCGATGCGACGGCCGACCTCGCCTTCGTGATGCCGGATGCGGCCCGCCACGACCGCCCTGCCGTCGAGCCGCAGCCCGAGCCCGAGGCCGGGCTCGACGTCGCCTGACCGGGTCAGCGCCGCGCGAAGTCGGGGGCATGCTCGGGCAGCGCGCCGACGCCGATGAGCCGCGCGGGGATCGCCGCGAGCCCGGGCAGCGCCCGCAGCAGCCGCGCGAGCGGCTTCGGCACGATCGGCGTCCATTTGACGCGGAACGCGCGCCGCAGTCCGCGGTGCGCGATCCGCTGCGCGAACTGCGTCACGGCGGTGGGCAGCGCGCGACGGCGCTGCACGGCGGCCACGCGGTCATCGCTCATCCGGCCCGTGCGCAGCGGCCCGGCGAGCAGCCGCGCCGCCGCGACCCCGTCCTGCACGGCGAGGTTCACGCCGACGCCCGCGACCGGCGACATCGCATGGGCGGCGTCGCCGATGCAGAGCAGACCGCGCGTCCACCAGCGCCGCGCGCGGTTCAGTCGCACGTCGAGCCCGTGCACGTCCTCGAGCCGCAGGGCCGCGGCGGACGCCGCGAGCTCCGGCACGGCGGCCGCGACCGCGGCCCGGAACGCCTCGACGCCCTCCGCGCGGATCGCGGCCTCCTGACCCTTGGGGATGAGCAGTCCCGCCTGCACGTAGTCGCCGCGCGGGATCAGGACGAGCAGTCTGCCGTTCGCGCCGCGCGGCGTGAGCGACTGCCCGATGCCGGCGGGCCGGCTGTCGGCGTCGCCCACCGGGATCCGGAACCACAGCACATCCAGCGGTGCGCCGAACTCGTGGACGTCGAGCCCGGCGAGCTGTCGCACCCGGGACCCGCGGCCGTCCGCCGCGATCGTGAGCAGGGCCTCCTGCTCACCCTCCTCCCCCGTGGCGTGGTCGACGAAGCGGACCCCGCTGATCCGGTCTCGCCGCCGGATCAGACCGGTCACCTCGGTGTGCATCCGCAGGTGGAAGTGCGGCTCGCTGCGCCCCGCATGCGCCAGCACGTCGAGGAAGTCCCATTGCGGGGCGATCGCGATGTACGGATACGGATGACGCAGCCGGTGGAAGTCGGCGATCGTCGCGAGCGTGCCGTCGGCGGCGGGCACGCGCGCGGTCTCCAGCCGCGAGTACGGGATGCGCTGGAACTGCTCCATCAGTCCGAGCTCGTCGAGCAGCAGCTGCGTCGAGCAGTGGATCGTGTCCCCCCGGAAGTCGCGCAGGAAGTCGCCGTGCTTCTCGAACACCGTCGTATCGACCCCCGCGCGGGCGAGCAGCAGCCCCACGATCATGCCCGCGGGACCGCCTCCCACCACGATGCAGCCGGATGACTCGTCGCTCATGGCCTCAGCCTTGCCGCTCCGTAGACCGTGCGCCAGGGGCGAACATGCCTGGAACGACGAGGCGGCCGGGGGCAGACTGCGCTCATGCGACTCCTCGTGCTGGGCGGCACCGTGTTCCTCTCGCGGGCGGTGGCGGAAGCCGCGCTGTCCCGCGGCCACGACGTGACGACGGTCAGCCGAGGTGCGAGCGGATCGCCCCTGGAGGGCGCGCGTCACGTGCACGCGGATCGCGACGCGCCCCTGCCCGCCGAGCTCGCCGGGGTGGAGTACGACGCGGTCGTGGACGTCTCCTCGCGGCCCTCCCGCGTGCGCTCCGCCCTGGCGCAGCTGCGCGCCGCGCACTGGGTGTACGTCTCGTCGATCAGCGTCTACGCCGACGAGGCGACCGTCGGCGGCGCCCCGGGGATGCTGCCGCAGCACGAGCCGCTCGACGAGGACAGCGACGACATGGCGGACTACGGCCGGCTGAAGGCCGGCTGCGAGCGGCTCGTCGGCGAGCGGGCGCAATCGCGGGCGATCGTGCGACCGGGTCTCATCGTGGGGCCGGGCGACCGCTCGGGCCGGTTCACGTACTGGGTCGACCGGATGCGCCGCGCGAGCGACGGGGAGATCGTGCTCGCTCCGGGCGACCCGTCCGACCGCGTGCAGCTCATCGACGTCCGAGACCTGGGGGCCTGGATCGCGCTGCTCGCCGAGCGGCGCACCGCGGGGGTCTTCGATGCGATCGGCGAGCCCGCCTCGATCCGCGACGTGCTCGACGATGTCGCCGCCGGGTGCGGCGCGCTACCGCGGTGGCGCTGGGCCACCGACGAGCAGCTCGAGGGAGTCGAGGTGAGCCCCTGGATGGGGCCGCGCTCCCTGCCGCTGTGGCTGCCGCGTCCGGCGTACGACGGCATGATGACGCACCTGGCGGCTCCCGCCTTCCAAGCCGGGCTGCGCACGCGGCCCGTCGCCGACACGGCCCGCGACACCCTGGCCTGGCTGGAGACCGCGGACGACCCCGCCCTGACCGGGCTGACCGCGGACGAGGAGCGCGAGGTGCTCGCGGCGTTCGGCTGAGCAGCGCCGGTCGGGGCCGCGGTCACGCACAGGGCATCGGCCGCGCGCCCGGAGGGACGCGCGGCCGATGTCAGAGCCGGGAGATCAGAACTGCACGCGCGGCGGCTCCGCGATCGCGGCGCCGTCGACGACCTCGAAGAACTCGCGCTCGGAGAAGCCGAGGTTGCGGGCGAACAGGTTGTTCGGGAACACCTTGATCTTGGTGTTCAGCTCGCGCACGCCACCGTTGTAGAACCGGCGCGAGGCCTGGATCTTGTCCTCGGTGTCGACGAGCGAGTGCTGCAGCTGCAGGTAGTTCTGGCTCGCCTGCAGCTGCGGATACGCCTCCGCGACCGCGAACAGGTTCTTCAGCGCCTGCTGGATGTGCCCCTCGGCGACGCCCGCCTCCGCCGGCCCCTGGGCCGCGAGCGTCTCGGCACGCGCACGCGTGACGTTCTCGAACACGGCCTTCTCGTGGGCCGCGTATCCCTTGACCGCCTCGATGAGGTTGGGGATCAGATCCGCGCGTCGCTTGAGCTGCACGGTGATGTCGCTCCACGCCTCGTCGACGCGCACATTGAGCTGCACGAGCGAGTTGTACGTCGCCCACAGGTAGATGCCCGCGATGACGACGACCGCCAGCACGATGACAACAGGAATCAGCCATTCCATCGGGTGCCCCCCTCGGTGATGCCCCCATACTAGACGCGCCGCCCGACACGCCGCGTCGGCCATCCGGCGGACGTCCGGCGCCGGCGCAGCAGGTGAGGCGCGCCGTCACCGTGGAACACGACGGGTCGGCGTTAGGACTGCACCGCCGCGGCACCGCCGTCCCCCCGCTGGGATTCGAACCCAGACTGAGGCGAGTTTAAGTCGCCTGCCTCTGCCGATTGGGCTACGGGGGGGCTCATCCACGCTACCGGCGCGAACGACGAGAGCCGCCACTCCCCCGCGAGGAAGTGGCGGCTCTCACCAGCTCAGAGTCACTTGGCCGAAGCCGGCACCTTCTCCGGCTCGGCGGACGCCTCCACCGGCGGCTTCGGGCGCGACGCGTACGCCTCGAAGAACGCGCGCGGCTGCTGCACGGCCTCGAGCTGCACCGTGTCGCGGCCGAGCCAGAGGTTGTGCCACCAGCCCCACAGGACGCGCCACTTGCGCTCCCACGTCGGCATCGCCAGGCCGTGGTAACCGCGGTGCGCCACCCACGCGAAGAAGCCCTTGATGGCGATCTTGCCCGACTGGAAGACTCCGTCGTACAGACCCAGACCGGCGACCGCGCCGAGGTTCTTGTGGTAGTAGTCCACCGGCTCCTCGCCGCGCAGGACGGCGGTGAGGTTCTTCGCGAGACGCTTCGCCTGGCGCACGGCGTGCTGCGCGTTCGGCACGCACGTGCCGTCCGGCAGGCCGCCCGTCTTGTCCGGCACCGCCGCCACGTCACCGGCAGCCCAGGCACCCTCGACGACGTTCTTGTCGGCGTCGACGACACGCAGGTCCGCGAGCGTGGTGATGCGGCCGCGGGGCTCGGTCGGCAGGTCGCCGCCGCGCACGACGACGGGGTTCGCCATGACGCCGGCGGTCCAGACGATCAGGCCGGCCGGGTAGGTGTCGCCCGTGGAGGTCTCCACGATGCCGTCGACCGCGCTCGTGACCTGCGTCTCGAGGTGCACGTTCGCGCCTCGGCGGGCGAGGTCCTTGAGCACCCACTCGCTCGTGGGCAGCGAGACCTCGGGCATGATGCGCCCCATGGCCTCGATGAGGTGGAACTGCGTCTCCTCGAACGAGATCTCCTCGAACTTGCCCAGGAGCGACGACGCGAGCGAGCGCAGCTCGGCGAAGGTCTCGATTCCGGCGAACCCGCCGCCCACGACGATCGTCGTGAGCAGGCGCTGGCGCAGCGGATCGCCGACGGGCAGCGCCGAGGCCTTCTCGAAGTTCGAGATCAGCGTGTCGCGGACGTACACGGCCTCCTCGACCGACTTCAGGCCCACCGCGTTCTCGGCGATGCCCGGGATCGGGAACGTGCGCGAGACGGATCCGGCCGTGACCACGATGTGGTCGTACGTGAGCGGGTACGGCTCCGCGCCCTCGGGCGAGATCGTCGCCGTCTTGTTGGCGTGGTCGATGCCGGTGACCTTGGCCGTGATCAGCTTCGTGCGCTTGAGGTGACGGCGGTGCGAGACGACGGTGTGGCGTGCCTCGATGGATCCGGCCGCGACCTCCGGCAGGAACGGCAGATACGTCATGTAGGGAAGCGGGTCGACCATGACGATCTCCGCCTCCCCGCGACGCAGGTGCTTCTCGAGCTTCCACGCGGTGTAGAAACCCGCGTAACCGCCGCCGACGATGAGAATCTTGGGCACGAGTGAAGAACTCCTTGAGTCAGGGTTTGCTCGGGGACCGCCGCACACGGGCCGAGCGGACGCGTCGCACGGCCGCGATGACGCCCAGCACCACGAGGATACCAGCGCCGCTGAGGGCGACGAGCGGCAGCGTGCCCGATCGCAGTTCGTCCTCGGACGGCAGGAACGACGACCTCGCCTCGGCGGGCGGGTCGGCGGGCGGCAGCGGCGGGATCTCCACCGGCGTCACGGTGGGCGTCGGCTGCGGCGCGGGCTGATGACGGCGATTGACCTCGATCCAGCGCTTGAGGTCGCCCATCGGGTTTTCCGTCACGGGCGCCACCTCCGCGCTCACCGCCGCGGCGGCGTTGACCAAGCCGTAGCCGTAGAACGGATCGGGCACCTCGGACACGCCCTCGGGCTTGCGCGCCGTCGTGATGATGCGGTTGATGACGTCGGCGGCGCTCAGGTCCGGATGAGCGGCACGCACGAGAGCCGCGATGCCCGACACGATCGGGGCGGCGCCGCTCGTGCCCTTCCACTCCTCCACCACCCCGTCGGCCGAGATGCCGAGCAGTCCCTCGCTCGGGGCGGAGACGCCGATCGTGATGCCCTGCGTCGACGCCTCGAAGCTCGCTTCTCCCTCGGGCGTGACGCCGGCCACCGTCAGGACGCCGGGGATGGTCGCCGGCGCACCCACCGACTGCGTGCCGGCGCCGCGGTTGCCCGCCGCCACCACGATGACGACGTCCTTCTCCATCGCATACAGGAACGCGTCGTCCCAGGACTCGTCCCAGGCCTTCTGGTTCGTCGTGAACGAGAGGTTGATGACGTCCGCACCGTTGTCGACCGACCAGACGATAGCGTCGGCGACCTGCTGCGCGAAGGGCACGGTCGCCGCGGCGCCGAAGCCGAGCGACACCGACAGCAGGTTCGCCTCCGGTGCGACGCCGATCATCTTGTCCGTGTCGCGTCCGCCGCGGGCCGCCGCGAGGGATGCGACCCAGCTGCCGTGATTGCGATTGACCACGTCGACGGGGGTGCGCCCGTCGGGGGTTCCCACGCCGGAGACGTCCGTACCCCCGACGACCGCCTCCTCGAACTCCGGCGGACCGTCCACGATGCCCGTGTCGATCACCGCGATGGTCACGCCCTCGCCCTGCGTGGTTCTCCACGCCCGGCGGACGCCGTAATCGTTGAGCCAGTACTGGCGGTCGCGGATCGCGGGGGCGCTCGTCTCCTCCGGATCGGGCGTCGCCTCGGGAGTCGGTGTCGGCGTCGCGCCGGTCAGCAGCACCAGGGCGAGCGCGAAGGACGCCAGGCGAGCGACCCGCCTCATCCGGCCTTCCCCGGCTCGACGCACGCGCAGCGCTGGGGCGACCACGCGGACCGCTCGAGCGCCGCATCGCCGACCGGGTTCACGCCGGGACCGGCGGCGAGCGCGTGTCCCGCGAGCGCGTGCAGGCATTTCACGCGAGTGGGCATCCCGCCCGCCGAGATGCCGGCGATCTCGGGCACGTCGCCGAACGCGGCGCGGTCGGCGAGGTAGGCCTCGTGCGCGCGCCGATACTGCGCGGCGAACTCGGGTTCCTCGTCCAGGCGAGCCGCGAGCTCGGGCATCAGCTGCCCCGCTTCGAGCCGCGACATCTCCGCCGTGGCGGCCGGGTGGGTGAGGTAGTAGAACGTCGGGAACGGCGTGCCGTCGGGCAGGCGCGGCGACGTCGCCACGACCGTGGGATTGCCGCACACGCAGCGCGCGGCGATGCCGACGACCCCGCGGGCCTCCCGACCGAGCTGCGAGGAGACGACCTCGATGTCGACCGGGCGCACGGGTTCGAATTGAGTCGTCGTCACCCTCTCAGGCTACCGGCGGCCTCCTGAACGATCCCTCGTGGGTGGCGCGTCGCGGGCGATGGAAGCGGGGTCAGGGTGCCGGCGTCTCGGTGACGGCGGGGTCGTCGGGCACGCCGATCGTGATCTCCATGGCGGTCTCGGCCGTGCCCGCGCCCACGATCGATCGCAGCAGGCTGCCTGTCCAGTCGGAGGACTTCTCCTCGACCTCCGCGCTGACGGGCTCCGGATCCTGCGGCGTCTGCGTCGCCTCGAGGTCGTCGATCACGAGGAAGCGCACCTCTCCGGGCTTGACGTAGTAGAGCCGCTCGCGCGCCTGCGTGGTGATGTACGCCGGATCCTTCCAGCGCTCCCTCTCGCGCTCGAGCGCCGCGATCTCGTCCTTCGTGACCTGCACGGACTCCTGCATCGCGGCGATCTTCTGACGCTGCTCCACGTAGGTGGCGACGGTCGGCGAGAGCACGGCGACGCCGAGCACCACGAGGCCCAGCATGATGGCCGTGAACCCCGAGAACCGGATCCCGCCGAGCCATTCCCGGGCGTCCGTCGCGCGGCGCGGGAGGCGCCGGGACGCGGAAGGGGGAGCCGTCTTCCTGCTCACGGCTCCCCCTTCGTCGTCGTCAATGCTTACGCGGTGAATCGCGGGTAGGCGCTGCGGCCCGCGAACACGGCGGCGGAGCCGAGCTCCTCCTCGATGCGCAGAAGCTGATTGTATTTCGCCACCCGGTCGCTGCGAGCAGGCGCGCCCGACTTGATCTGGCCTGCGTTGACCGCGACCGCGAGGTCGGCGATCGTGGTGTCCTCCGTCTCGCCCGAGCGGTGCGACATCATCACGGTGTAGCCCGAGTTCTGGGCCAGCGCGACGGCGTCGAGCGTCTCGGTGAGCGATCCGATCTGGTTCACCTTGCACAGCAGCGAGTTCGCGACGCCGCGCTTGATACCGTCGGCAAGGCGCTCCGGGTTGGTGACGAACAGGTCGTCGCCGACCAGCTGCACCTTCGAGCCGATGCGGTCGGTCAGGGCTCTCCAGCCGTCCCAGTCGTCCTCGGCGAGCGCGTCCTCGATCGTGACGAGCGGGAAGTTCGCCAGGAGCTCCTCGTAGTAGCCCGTCAGCTGCTCGCTCGACCACTCCTTGCCCTCGAAGCGGTACACGCCGTTCTCGAAGAACTCGGTGGCCGCGACATCCAGGCCCACGGCGATGTCGGTGCCGGGCTTGTACCCGGCCTTCTCGATCGCCTTCATGAGGAAGTCGAGCGCCTCGCGGTTGCTCGGCAGATCGGGCGCGAAGCCGCCCTCGTCGCCCAGGCCCGTGGCGTAGCCGCCGGACTTCAGCTCGCTCTTGAGCACGTGGTACGTCTCAGTGCCCCAGCGCAGCGCCTCGCTGAACGACTCGGCGCCCAGCGGCACGAGGAAGAACTCCTGCATGTCGACGCCCGTGTCGGCGTGCGCGCCGCCGTTGATGACGTTGAGCGCGGGCACCGGAAGCACGTGGGCGTTCGGGCCGCCGACGTAGCGGAACAGCGGCAGGTCGGCGCTGTCGGCCGCGGCCTTGGCCACCGCCAGGCTGATGCCGAGGATCGCGTTGGCGCCCGTGCGCTGCTTGTTCGGCGTGCCGTCGGCGTCGATGAGCGCCTGGTCGATCACGCGCTGGTCGCTCGCGTCCAGCCCCTCGATCGCCGGGCCGAGCTCGTCGATGACCGCGTCGACGGCCTTCTGCACGCCCTTGCCGGCGTAACGGCCCTTGTCGCCGTCGCGCAGCTCGTACGCCTCGAACGCGCCCGTGGACGCTCCCGACGGGACGGCAGCACGCTGCACGATGCCGTCGTCGAGGAGCACCTCCACCTCGACGGTCGGGTTGCCGCGCGAATCCAGGATCTCGCGCGCGCCTACAGCTTCGATCAGTGCCACGGAATGACTTCCTCTCGGTGGACGCTTCAGTGGAGGGTGCGGGGCCCGCACGCCCCCGCGGCCAGTCTATGACTCCCCCGCGGCGCGCTCAGGACGCGATGTCGTCCGGGTCCTCCTGCGCCCTGACCACGGCGATCGCCACCCCGTCCCAGCCCTTGACGCCCACCGTCTGCAGCGCGGTCGCGTCGAATCGCGGATCGGATCCGAGCATCTCCAGCGCGTCCCGCGTGCCGCGCACCTTCGGATCCTGCGAGTCGTCGCGCACGATCTCGCCGTCGCGGCCGATGTTGTCGAGCACGACGACCGTCCCCGGCCGCCCGAGTCGCGCGGCCCAGTCGAGGTACGTGGTGTTCGACTCCTTGTCGGCGTCGATGAACACCAGGTCGAACGGGCCCTCGAGCGTCGGCAGCACGTCGGCGCCGCGGCCGATCCGGATTTCCACCCGCTCGACGATCCCGGCGCGCTCCAGGTTCGCCCGCGCGACCTCGGCGTTCGCGGGCTCGGCCTCGATCGTGACGACGCGCCCGTCGTCGGGCAGGGCGCGGGCCAGCCAGGTCGTCGAGTAGCCGCCGAGCGTGCCGATCTCGAGCACCCGGCGGGCGCCGCTGATCCTGGTCAGCAGATGCAGCATCTTGCCCGCGACGGGAGCGACCTCGATCGCCGGGAGCCCGGCCTCCTGCTGTGCGGCGAGTCCTTCCTCGAGCGCGGGGTCATGCCCCACGAGCAGGTCGGAGAGCCAGCGGTCGGCGGCGGCCCAGTTCTCGGGAGTCGGTTCCATGCCGTCATCCCACCGGGGCGCGCGCACGCCCGTCAAGGGGCGGCGCCGGGGGCGCCCCTTGCGGAACGGGCGTCACGCCGCGGCTGCGCGCGCGAGGACGTCGCGGCGGAACTGCCCGGTGAGAAGCAGGATCACGACCACCACCGCGAGCACGCCCCACACGACGAGCCCGAGAGGACCGACGATCGCGGCATCGAGGGGCTGACCCGCGGCGGCGAACACGATCAGCAGGCCGGCGGCGGCGTTGATCGCGCCGTGGGCGAACACGGCCGGCCAGACGCTGCCCGTGCGCAGCCTGCTCCAGCCGAACAGCACGCCCCATGCGACGCATCCGCCCACCATGAGCAGCACGCCGAGGAGGTCGGGACGGGAGAAGTTGTAGCCGAGCAGGATGACCGGCGCGTGCCACAGCCCCCAGAGCGCACCGCTCGCGAGCAGGGCGGGCCACGTCCCGAGCGGGCGCAGGGCGTGCAGGAGCCAGCCGCGCCATCCCAGTTCCTCGCCGAACGCGAAGATCGCGTTGATCACGGCGCCGATCGGGATCGACACCAGCTGGCTGATCGCGATCGCGGCGATCGGGATCCCTGCCGTGTCCATGCCGGCCTGCTCCAGCTGACTCGCCAGGCCGGAGAAACCCTCCAGGTCGAGCCGCACGAGACCGAGCGCGGCGGAGACCACGACCGCGGCCGCGATGATCAGGGGCGGCACGAAGATCGCCGCGACCGTGAATCCCACCGTGCGTCCGACCGGCTTCAGCGGCCACATGCCGAGCGCCCTCAGGCGCTGCCCCCGCGGGGGCCTGCGCAGCGCGAAGGTCACGACGACAGTCGCGACGGCGGGCGCGAACATCATGGTCTGGAGGATCACGCCCGCGAAGGGCGAGGCGAGGCCGTCGCCGAGCCACAGGGGGAGCGCGACGAGCCACGCGAGCCCGAAGGCGATCGCCACGAACACCGCCACCGCTGCCCACGGCACGCGCGTCGACGTCGGCGCGGTCGCGGTCCGGAGCTCTGCTTCGGTCATCGACTGCTCGTGTCCTTCGGCGTTCATGGCACTCCTTCGGCTCCGTCCGGCACTCAGGAGGTGGGGCCCCGGCCGGATCCGAGGCGCGCCTGCTCGTCTCGCCCGGCGTCTTCACCGGGCGCGGATTCCGCCTCGGCGGAGGAGACCAGCGACAGCGGATCGGCGATGTCCTCCAGCGACCTGCCGGCTGCACTCACGCCGAAGATGCCGCAGACGACGCCTCCCACCATCATGATCACCGAGCCGAGGACGTATCCCCAGAACAGCGGGCCGCGGTCGCCGGTCTCGGCGCTCTCGCCGATCAGCGCGCCGTACAGCGACGGAGCGATCGCGCCCACGAGCTGCCCGATCGAGAAGACGTAGGAGATCACCTGGCTGCGCAGCTCGAGCGGGAAGATCTCGCTCACGGTGAGGTACGCGGCCGACGCTCCCGCCGAGGCGAAGAAGAACGATGCGCACCAGAACGCCGTGTGCGTCGCGGCCGACAGCACGCCCGCGTTGAACAGGAACGCGCTCACGAGCAGGATGGCGCCCGCGAGGACGTACGTGGCGAACAGCATCCGCCGGCGCCCCCACGTGTCGAAGAAGTGCCCCAGCAGGAGCGCTCCGGCGAGGTTGCCGACCGCGAACACGATGAAGTACTGGGACGCGTCGGCCGGCGGCGTGTCGTAGAAGTTCTCCAGCACGAGCGCGTAGGTGAAGAAGATCGCGTTGTACAGGAACGACTGCGTCACCATCATCGTGATGCCGACGAGCGTGCGGCGCGGATACTGCCGGAACAGCACCTTCGCGATGACGAGGAAGGGCACCCGTCCGTACTCCTTGACGGTGATGGCCTTCGACTCGTCGACCGCCGGGATCTCCTTGCCCTCCTGGCGGATGCGCTCCTCGATGCCGTCGACGTTGCGCTCGGCCTCGTCCTCGCGTCCGTGCGTCATCTGCCAGCGCGGGCTCTCAGGGATGTGCCGGCGCAGCCAGATGATCAGCAGGCCCAGCACCGGTCCGAGGAAGAAGCTGAGCCGCCAGCCGATGTCCTGCGGGAGGATGTCGGTGTTCAGGAAGAACACGTTGGCGAACGCACCGAGCGCCGCGCCGCCCCAGTACGTGCCGTTGATCGCAATGTCGACGCGACCCCGGTACTTCGAGGGGATGATCTCGTCGATCGCGGAGTTGATCGCGGCATACTCGCCGCCGATCCCAGCACCGGCGACGAACCGCCAGATGTAGAAGAACCACGGCGCGAAGGCCAGTCCCGCCACGGCGCTGCCGATGAGGTAGACCGCGAGCGAGAGGATGAACAGCTTCTTGCGGCCGAGCCGATCGGTGAGGCGCCCGAAGAACAGCGCGCCGAAGACCTGCCCGAGCAGGTAGAACGTGCCCGCGAGCCCGACCTCCGCGGGCCCCATGCCGAGCGTGGCGGCGTAGCCGTTGGCGGCGACGATCTGCACCTCGAGGCCGTCCAGGATCCAGGAGAAGCCGAGCCCGACGACGATCATCCAGTGGAACCGCGCCCACGGCAGCCGGTCCATGCGAGCGGGGACGAGCGACTTCACTTCCTTGGCCTGTGTGCCCGACGACGACATCGGCGCTCCCTTCTCGGGGGAGCATCGATCGCCCCCGCCGGGACTGTTCTACTCCTGCGCGCGCGAGCAGTGCCCCTGACGCGCCCGTCCGCGCGGTTTCCGACCGCCGTCGCTCGTCACCGCACGGGCCCGTCCGTGTCATCCGCGCCACCTATACTCCGGCGCATGACGACGCCTCCGGCCCTCGCCCGACGACTCGGACTGGCCGACGCGGTGGCCATCGGCCTCGGGGCGATGATCGGCGCGGGGGTGTTCTCCGCGTTCGCCCCGGCGGCGCAGGCGGCCGGCTCGTGGCTGCTCGCCGGGCTGGGCATCGCCGCGGTCGTCGCGTACTGCAACGCGACCGCGTCGGCTCAGCTCGCGGCCGTGCACTCCGTCGCGGGTGGGACCTATGCCTACGGGCGTGCCGAACTCGGCGCCTGGTGGGGGTTCGCGGCCGGGTGGTGCTTCGTGATCGGCAAGATCGCCAGCTGCGCGGCGATGGCGATGACCTTCGCCGCCTACGCGGCACCGCCCGGGTGGGAGCGTCCCGTCGCGATCACCGCGGTCGCCGCCCTCGTCGGAGTGAACCTGCTGGGCGTCACCCGCACGGCGCTGGCGGCGAAGGTCATCGTCGCCGCCTCCCTGCTCACGCTCGCCGTCTCCGTCGCGGCGGGGCTGACGGCGCCTGCCGCGGCTGACGGAGCCTTCGCCGGCGCACTCCCGCACGGCACCGTCGGGCTGCTGCAGGCGGCCGGGCTGCTGTTCTTCGCGTTCGCCGGCTACGCCCGGATCGCGACGATGGGCGAGGAGGTGAGGGATCCGTCCCGGACGATCCCCCGCGCGATCACGATCGCCTTCGTCGTGGCCCTCGCGCTCTACGCCGCGGTCGGCGGCATGCTGCTGTGGGCGCTCGGCGCGGACGGCACGGCGGCGTCGTCCGCTCCCCTGTCCGACGCCGTGGTCGCGGCCGGGTGGGACTGGGCGTCTCCCGTCGTGCAGGTCGGCGCAGCGGCCGCCTCGCTCGGCGCCCTGCTCGCGCTCATCGCGGGGATCGGCCGCACGAGTCTCGCGATGGCGCGCGAGCACGATCTGCCGGTCTTCCTGTCGGCGATCCACGCGCGGTTCCGGGTGCCGCACCGGGCCGAGCTGGCGGTCGGCGCGGTCGTGCTCGCCGTCGTGGCGTTCGCCGATCTGCGCGGGGCGATCGGCTTCTCGTCCTTCGGCGTGCTGCTGTACTACCTGATCGCGAATCTCGCCGCCCTCCGGCAGGCAGACGCGGTGCGGCTGTACCCGCGGTGGATGCAGGTGCTCGGAGCGGCGGGCTGCGTCGTGCTCGCGTTCTCCCTCCCCTGGCAGAGCGTCGCGGCGGGCGTCGCGGTGCTCGCAGTGGGCCTCGTCGCTCGCGCGATCCGTCTCCGGCGCGAGCGCGCACGGGCGGCGGACTGAGCGCCGCAGTGGCACGCTGGACCGCGTGCGGAGCCGGTTCCGCGACGTCCGACCCCGACTGACAGGATGGACGGCGTGAGCGAGCGCTACAGCGAGGAGTACGCCGCGGCGCACGGACGGTTCGCCGTGATCCCGGCCGTGTACGTCCTGCTCCGACGCGGGGACGAGGTGCTGCTGCAGCTGCGCTCGGACACCGGCTACTACGACGCGCACTGGGCGGCGGGTGCCGCCGGGCACGTCGACCGGGGCGAGTCGCTGCTGCAGGCGGCCGTGCGCGAGGCGGCCGAGGAGCTCGGCGTGCGCATCTCGGTCGACGACCTCGAGTTCCTCACGCTCGAGCACCGCACCGGCGACGGGGCCGCGATCGACGAGCGCATCGACGTCTTCTTCGGCTCCCGCAGCTGGGAGGGGACGCCGGCGCTGCAGGAGGACAAGGCCTCCGACCTGCGCTGGTTCCCGCTGACGGCCCTGCCGGATCCCTTGGTGCCGCACGAGCGCGAGGTGCTCGTGCGCTGGGCCGCCGACGCGCTGGAGCCGATCCTGCCGATCGGCTTCTGAGCGCGCGCGGCGTCCGCCTGCCGGCGGGACCCGCCGCCGTCGCGGCGGACGTCAGCCCAGCGGCTTGAGCTCGAGGTCGGCGCGGTCGGCACCGGCCGCGACCGTCGCGAACGCCGTGTAGCCGTCGGCCGTGGCGCGATCCAGCAGCGCCTTGAGGTTCTTGGTCCGCCGCTCGAGGCGCACGCGCGAGCCCTCCGCGATCAGCTGCGCCTTCAGCGCGAGCAGCTCGGAGACCGGCACGTCGCGGTCGTGCACGAGCACGACGGCGGCCGCCGCATCCGGATCCCGCAGCGCGACGAGGTCGACGATGCGCTCGAAGCCGATCGAGAAGCCGACGGCCGGCACGTCCTGCCCGAGGAAGCGGCCGATCATGCCGTCGTAGCGACCGCCGCCGCCGAGCGAGTACGACACCGACGGGTGCGCGAGCTCGAAGATCGTGCCGGTGTAGTAGCCCATGCCGCGCACCAGGAACGGGTCGAACTGCAGCGGCACGTCGCCGCGGGCGGCCGCGACCGCTTCGCCGATGCCGACCAGATGGGCGACGACGTCGTCTGGGACGCCGTCGGGCAGCGCGGTGCGGATCTGGGATTCGCCGTAGGGCGCGTGCTCGCGCGTCTGCGGCCGGCCGAGGAACGCCTCGAACGCGTCGACCGCTTCGGCGGTGGCGCCGCGCTCGCGCAGCTCGGCGGTGACCCCGGACGGGCCGATCTTGTCGAGCTTGTCGATCGTGATGAGCACGCCCGGGCGCTCCGCCGGCGGGAAGCCGAACACGTCGAGCATCGCGTCGAGCGCGCGGCGGTCGTTGATCCGCACGATCGCGCCCTCGAGCGAGAGCGCGTCGAGCGTGTCGAGCGAGGCGACGATCAGCTCGGCCTCCGCGCGCGCGGACGCGTCGCCGATGATGTCGATGTCGCACTGCATGAACTGGCGGTACCGCCCCTTCTGCGGGCGCTCGGCGCGCCAGACCGGCGCGATCTGGATCGAGCGGAACACCGCGGGCAGCTCGGCGCGGTTCGTGGCGTAGAAGCGCGCGAGCGGCACCGTGAGGTCGTAGCGCAGCCCGAGGTCGGTCAGCGCGGCCTGGTCGTCCGCGGCCGCGTGGATCGTGTCCGCGTCCAGACCGCGGCGCAGGATGTTGAAGGCCAGCTTCTCGTTGTCGCCGCCGATCCCGGCGTGCAGGCGGGCGTACTCCTCGACCACGGGCGTCTCGATCTCGTCGAACCCATGGGCGCGGTAGCGCTCGCGGATCACGGCGAGCACACGCTCGCGCCGGGCCTTGTCGGCGGGGAGGAAATCGCGCATGCCGCGCGGCGCATTCACGGAAGCCATAGCGGATCCATTGTCCCATTACCCTGCGAGACCTCACGCGCGGCGCGAGACCTCGCCGCACGGCGATGTCTCGCGCCGCAGGTGAGGTCTCGCGCCGGTGGAACGCGCGCCGCGGGCGTCAGGCCTCGGCGTCGCGGATCTCCGCCTCGAGCGTGCGCAGGCGCTCGCGCAGGGCGCGCTCGGCGTCCCAGCCCCGGGCGCGGGCGGCGGCGGTCAGGGTGAGCAGCAGGTCGCCGAGCTCCTCCTCCGACTCCGGCACCGCGCCGATCTCGTCCGCGTCGTGCACCGCGAGCGCGACGTCCGCACCGACGCCGACCTGCGCCGCCTTGCCCACCAGCTTCTGCGCGAGCGCCAGCGAGGGCATCGATCGCGCCACGCCGTCCAGCACGCTCGCGCGCTGGCGCTTCTCCGCCGCCTTCGCCGCGTTCCACAGCTCGAGCACGCGCTCGGGCGTCTCCGCCGTCTCACCCGCGAACACGTGCGGGTGCCGGCGCACCATCTTCTCGACCAGGCCCGCGGCGACGTCGTCCATGTCGAACGGGTCATCGGTCGCGCGCGAGGCGATCTCGGCGTGGAACAGCACCTGCCACAGCAGGTCGCCGAGCTCCTCGCGCAGCTCGGTCGCGCCGCCGGTCTCGATCGCGTCGATGAGCTCGTGGCTCTCCTCGATCAGGTACGGGACGAGCGCCCGGTGGTCGATCCCCTGGGTCCAGACGCAGCGGTCGCGCACGGCGCGCATCGTCTCGACGGCGCGTCTCAGCTGATCTCCTCCGGGCAGCGCATCGGCCATCGGCACCTCCTGGCTCTCGGCGTCGTTCACGGGGCGGTCGGCCCGATGGCCGAGGACGACGCCGCCAGGCGCCGGTGATGGCGCGCCCGCATCGAGACGAGCACGGCGCACAGCACGAGCGCGATCATCGATCCGCCCAGGACGCCCAGGATCGCCTGGTCGCGGATGACGGCGTTGTCGGCGAACGCGAGGTTCGCCAGCAGCAGCGACACGGTGAAGCCGATGCCGCCGAGCGCGCCCGCCGCGAGCAGGTCGGGGAACGCCACGGTCGGCGCCGTGCCCCGCGGACGCAGGCGCATCCCGACCCAGCCGAACAGCGCGATGCCGACGATCTTCCCCACGGGCAGCGCGATCAGGATGGCCCACAGCGCGGGCGACAGCCGGCTGGGCGACACCTGCGGGATCACCACGAGCGCGGCGGCGAACGCGAACAGCGGCAGGATGAGGCCGTTGATCCAGGGCTCGAGCACGTGGCGCGCACGCATTCCCGGGCTCTGCTGCATCGCGAGCCCCAGCAGCACACCCGCGATCGTGGCGTGCACGCCCGACAGCAGCACGAACGCCCACGACAGGACCGCCGTGACGATCATGAGGACGACGACCGCGATCCGCGCGCCGCGCCCGTCCGGATCGATCCGGCTCAGCACCGCGAAGACGACGACGAGGACGACGCCGATCGCGAGCAGCCCGAGGTTCATGTCGTGCGCGAACAGGACCGCGATGAAGACGATGCCGACGATGTCGTCGATGATCGCGAGCGCGAGCAGGAAGATCCGCACCGGCGACGGCAGGCCGCGCCCGAACACCGCGAGCACGCCGAGCGCGAACGCGATGTCGGTCGCGGTCGGGATCGGCCAGCCGTCCCGCGTGGCGGGGTCGTGCCCCGCGATCGCGAGGTAGACCAAGACCGGCACGATCACGCCGCCGGCCGCGGCGATCGCGGGCTGCAGCGCCCGTCGCACGGTCGAGAGCTCGCCGGTCGTGAGCTCGTACTGCAGCTCGACCGCGACGCCGAAGAAGAAGATCGCGAGCAGTCCGTCGGAGACCCAGTGCGCGAGCGACAGGTCGATGGGCGTGCCGGGGATCGCGAGGTGCGCGTGGCTGAAGTCGATCACGGACCCGCCGAACGGCAGATTGGCGACGAGCAGGCCGAGGGCCGCTGCTCCCAGCAGCAGGATCGCGGGGAATCTCTCGGATCGGAGGAGGTGCGTCATGGGCGCCTTTCGGGTGGGCGGGAACGATGAGACGGATGATCCGCCGCCGACCAGACTTCCCGGCACTCCGAGAGCCAGCCTACCGGGGCCGTCACACGACGATGTCCGCCTGCTCCGGGTGGCGCTCGAGCCACGCCTGGATGAACGTGCACACCGGCACGATCCGGGTGCCGCGCGTGCGGGCGTCCTCGAAGGCGTGCGTCGCGAGGCGGCCGCCGACCCCGTGGCCCGAATGCTCCTGCCACACGACGGTGTGCAGCAGCGTGCGGGCGCCGTCGGCGCCGTCCTCGTACGCGAGCACGCCCACCAGCTCGTCCTGGCCGGTCTCGGACGGGGTCAGGTGCGCCTCGTAGCGGGCATGCGCGGCGTTGTCCGTGACGACGATGTCGGGTTCCATGCGCCCATCCAACCGCCGGGCCCGCCGCCCATCAACCGTCGGCCGGTCAGGCCGGGGCGTCCTGCTCGACGGGCGCCGGCTTGGGCGCCGGGAACAGCGCGTCCAGCAGCTGCCCGACCCACGCCAGCAGATCCGCATCCGCGAGCGGCTCGCCGCCCGCCGTGGGCAGCGGCACGACCATGGCCTCGCCTCCCGACAGCAGCTTGGCGCCCGGATACAGGCGCTGCAGGCGCACACGCATCGACTCCGGCAGGTTCGCCGGCGCGACGCGGAGGTTGCGCCCCATCGCGACGACGTCGCTGAGGCCCGCCTGCGCCGCGCGGCGGCGCAGCCGCGCCGCGGCGACGAGGCCGTCCACCTCGGGAGGCGGGGTGCCGTAGCGGTCGGTGAGCTCCTCGATCACGAGGTCGATCGCGTCGTCCTTGGCGGTGGCGGCGGCCGCGGCCGAGAGCTTCTGGTAGGCCTCGAGGCGCAGGCGCTCCGCGTCGATGTACGACTCGGGCAGGCGCGCCTCGATCGGCAGCTCGAGCCGCAGCTCGACGGGCCCCTCGGTCTCCTCACCGCGGAACGTCGCGACGGCCTCGCCGATCATCCGCAGGTACAGGTCGAACCCGACGCCCGCGATGTGACCCGCCTGCTCGGCACCCAGCAGGTTGCCCGCGCCGCGGAGCTCGAGGTCCTTCATCGCGACCTGGATCCCCGACCCGAGGTCGTTGTGCACCGCGATCGTCTGCAGGCGGTCGGCCGCGGTCTCCGACAGCGGCTTCATCTCGTCGTACACGAAGTACGCGTACGCGCGCTCGCGCCCGCGCCCCACGCGGCCGCGCAGCTGGTGCAGCTGCGCGAGGCCGTACTTGTCGGCGCGGTCGATGATGATCGTGTTCGCGTTGGCGATGTCGATGCCGGTCTCGATGATCGTCGTGCAGACGAGCACATCGAACTTGCGCTCCCAGAAGTCGTCGACGACCTGCTCGAGCTGGTGCTCGCCCATCTTGCCGTGCGCGACCGCGATGCGCGCATCCGGCACGAGCTCGGCGAGATGCGCCGCGACCGAGTTGATCGACGTGACGCGGTTGTGCACGTAGAACACCTGGCCCTCGCGCAGCAGCTCACGGCGGATCGCGGCCGCGATCTGCTTGTCGTTGCGCGGGCCGACGTACGACAGGATCGGATGCCGGTCCTCGGGCGGGGTCGCGAGCGTCGACATCTCGCGGATGCCGGTGACCGCCATCTCGAGCGTGCGCGGGATGGGCGTCGCGCTCATCGCGAGGATGTCGACGTTCGTCTTGAGCTTCTTGAGCTGGTCCTTGTGCTCGACGCCGAAGCGCTGCTCCTCGTCGACGATCATCAGGCCGAGGTCCTTGAACTTCACCTGCTCGGTCAGGATGCGGTGCGTGCCGATCACCATGTCGACGGAGCCGTCGAGAAGGCCCTGCACGGTCTGCCGCGCCTCCTTCTCGGTCTGGAAGCGCGACAGCGGCTTCACGACGACGGGGAAGCCCGCGAACCGCTCCTGGAACGTCTCGAGGTGCTGTTTGACGAGCAGCGTGGTCGGCACGAGCATCGCGACCTGCTTGCCGTCCTGGATCGCCTTGAACGCCGCACGCACGGCGACCTCGGTCTTGCCGAAGCCGACGTCACCGGACAGCAGGCGGTCCATCGGGATCGGGCGCTCCATGTCGCGCTTGATCTCGTCGATCGTCTGCAGCTGGTCGGGCGTCTCCGCGAACGGGAAGGCCTCCTCGAGCTCGCGCTGCCACGGGGTGTCGGGGCCGAACGCGTGACCCTTGGCGGCCATGCGCGCCGAGTAGAGCTTCACGAGCTCGACCGCGATGTCGCGCACCGCCCGGCGGGCCTTGCCCTTCGCCTGCGCCCAGTCGCTGCCGCCCATCTTCGACAGGGCCGGAGCCTCGCCGCCGACGTACTTCGACAGCAGGTCGAGCTGATCCGTCGGGACGTACAGCTTGTCGCCCGGGTAGCCGCGCTTGGACGGCGCGTACTCGAGCACGAGGTAGTCGCGCTCGCTCTTGACCGCGTTGCGCCCGCCGCTCGACACCTGGCGCTTCGTCATCTCGACGAAGCGGCCGATGCCGTGCGTGGCGTGCACGACGTAGTCACCGGGCTTCAGCTGCAGCGGGTCGACCACGTTGCGCCGACGCGATGCGAGCTTCTTCACGACGCGGGTGTCGCCGCCGATCGTGCGGCCGTAGAACTCGGTCTCGGTGAGGACGGCGAGCTTCGCCTCCTCGACCTCGAAGCCGCGCTCGACCGATGCCTGCGTCAGGGTCGCGACGCCCGCCTCGGGCGCCTCGTCCAGCGACTCCACGACGCGGGCCGCGAGCCCGCGCTCGGACAGCACGTCGCGCGCGCGCTCGACGAGGCCGGAGCCGCCCGCCGCGACGACGACGCTCCACCCGTCGCCCAGGCGCGCAGCGACGTGCTCGATCGCGCCGTCGATGCTGCCCGCGAACGACGGCACGGCGGATCCGCGGATCCGGATGGCGGTGCCCGCGTCGGGCGCGATCCGCACGTCGTCGTCGGCGAGCGCGTCGAGCTCGGCGGCGATGTCCGCGGCGCCGGAGTCGAACGGGCTGAGCGTCCACCACACGCCGCCGCGCTCGCGGACGTCGTCGTGCAGCCGCGAGATCGTGAGGAAGTCGCCGGCCTCGAGGTTGATCGGCGCCCGCGCGCCGCTCGTGGCGGCGTTCCAGGCGGCCTCGAGGAACTCGCGGTTCGTCTCGCCGAGGGTGAGCGCGCGCGAGACCGCGCGCTCCGGGTCGACGAGCGCGACCGCGGCGCCCTCGGGCAGGTACTCGACGACCGACGCGAGCGGCCCGGCGACCACCGGGGTCAGCGACTCCATGCCCTCGACCGGGATGCCCTGGCCCATCTTCTCGAGCATCTGCGCGATCCCGGGGAACTCGTGCTGCAGCTCGCGCGCGCGGCCGCGCACCGCGTCGGTGAGCAGCAGCTCGCGGCTCGGCACCAGCTCGACCTCCCGCACGTCGCCCGGGAGCGAGCGCTGGTCGGCGACGGAGAACGCGCGGATCTGGTCGACCTCGTCGCCGAAGAACTCGACGCGGTACGGATGGTCGGCGACCGGCGGGAAGACGTCGAGGATGCCGCCGCGCACCGCGAACTCGCCGCGGCGCGACACCATGTCGACCCGCGCGTACGCCAGCTCGACAAGACGACGCACCACGTCGTCGAGCTCGGCGCCGCGCTCGCCCACCGCGAGCCGGATCGGCGCCGCGTCGCCGAGCCCGCGCGCGAGCGGCTGGATCGCCGACCGGACGGACGTCGTGATGATCAGCGGCGTGGAGCCGTCCCACGTCGCGAGGCGGCGGAGCGTCGCCAGACGCCGTCCGACCGTCTCGGGGCTCGGGCTCAGGCGCTCGTGCGGCAGCGTCTCCCAGGACGGGAAGTCACGCACCTCCGCACCCGGCATGACCGCCTGCAGCGCCGAGGCGAGCGTCTCGGCGCGCCGGCCCGTGGGGGCGATCGCCAGCAGCACGGCCGGATGACCGGCGTCCACGCGACGCGTCAGGAGGGCGGCGAGAGCGGGGGCGTCGAGCCCGTCGACGAGCGACAGATCGGCGTCGACCGCGGACGCGGACAGCGCATCCCGGAACGATTCGGCCGACTGGAGGGCGCGCACAATCCCGGGAACAGTCACCAGAGGATTCTACCCAGCGGGCACCGACACCGGTCGTCCGTAGGATGAGCCGGTGAGCGCACCGCACCAGCCGTCCGTCCCTCAGCCGCCCGCGCCCGGCGGGTACGCCGCCCCGTACGTCGCGCCGCAGGACCCCCGCTTCGCGCAGGCCCTCCAGGCGCCGGCCGCCAGACCCTCGGCCGCGCTCGGCACCGTCGCGCTCATCCTGTCCCTCGTGGCGGCGATCGGCGCGAGCGTGGTCCTCGCCGTCGCGCTCGCCGCGATCGGCGCCGGCGTGGGGCCGCGCCTGCAGACGATCGTGCCGGGGACGGGGCTCGAGATCCTCACCCCGGTGCGCGACATGGTGCTCGTCGCCGAGATCGCCGTGTGGGTCGCGGGTGCTCTCGGCATCTGGGCGCTCATCCAGGGCATCGTCGCAGTCGTCAAGCGCCGCGGCCGCGGCGCCGGCATCGCGGCGATCGTCATCTCCGCCGTCGGACCGTTCCTCGCGGGCATCGCGGCGTTCGTCGGCGCCGTGCTGGGAATCGCCGGGTCCGGCGCGGTCTGAGCCCGCGCTACGCCTTCGGCGCGTGGTGCCTCTGCTGCGCCGCGACCAGACCGTCCTCCACGATCTGCTCGACCGCGTCGGCGGCATCCGAGATCAGGATCGGCAGCGTCTGCCGGTCTGTCGCGCTGAAGGGGTCGAGCACCCAGTCCGCAGGGTCCTGGCGGCCGGGCGGACGTCCGATCCCCACCCGCACGCGCAGGAAGTCGGCGGTGCCGAGCGCCTTCGCGACGTCGCGCACGCCGTTGTGTCCGCCGTGGCCGCCGCCCGCCTTCAGGCGCAGCGTGTCGAACGGGATGTCCAGCTCGTCGTGCACGACGATCACGCGGTCGGGCGCCGTGCCGTAGAAGCGTGCGAGGTTCGCGGCAGGGCCTCCCGAGACGTTCATGAACGAGTTGGGCTTGGCGAGCACGAGCTTCGCCGCCCCCGGGCGCAGCCACGTCTCCGCGACCCGCGCATTCGCCTTGTGCTGCTTGAACGGCTCGCCGCGCCGGGCGGCGAGCTCGTCGATCACCATCTGGCCGACGTTGTGCCGGGTCGCCTCGTATCGGGGTCCGGGGTTGCCGAGCCCCACGATCAGCCAGGTATCCGCCATGGCCTCATCCTCTCAGTGAACGGGCATGAAGAAGGGGGACGCGATCGCTCGCGTCCCCCTTCCCGAAGCAGTCCGATTACTCGGCGGCCTTCTCCTCGGCGGCCTCGCCCTCGGCGGGGGCCTCGCCCTCGGCGGCCTCGCCCTCGGCGTCCGACGTGGTGTCGAGCTGCGGCGTCGAGACCGCGACGACGAGCGTCTCCGGCTCGGTGACGAGCTCGGCGCCCGTGGGCAGCTGAACGTCGGCGGCCGTGATGTGCGCGCCGTCCTCAAGGCCCTCGACGTTCACAACGAGGTGCTCGGGGATGCGCGTGGCATCGACCTCGACCGTCAGCGTCATGGCGTCGAGGTTGGCGATCGTGCCGGCGAAGGGCTCGCCCTCCACGGCGACAGGGACGTCGACGGTGACCTTCTCGCCCTTGCGCAGCACGACGAGGTCGACGTGCTCGATGACCTGGCGCACCGGGTCGCGCTGGACGTCCTTGACGAGCGCCAGCTGCGTGGTGCCGTCGAACGAGAGCTCGACGATCGGGTTCGCGTGACGCACGAGCAGCAGCGTCTCGTGACCCGGCAGCGCCAGGTGCACGGGCTCGGTGCCGTGACCGTACAGGACGGCGGGGATCTGGTGGGCGGCGCGCAGGCGGCGGGCGAAGCCCTTGCCGAACTGGGTGCGCACCGATGCGTCGAGCGTGGTGTGCTCAGCCATGGTGTCTTCTCCTCGTGGCGCGAGACCGATCGGTCGCGCGGTGGTCTGTGGGATTCTCTCGACCCAGCGGCGCTTCGTGCGCAACGCGTGGGGAGAGCCACGAGGCTCGCCCGCGTCGATAACGGCTGAGCACGCGTACGCGGCTCGCCCTCGCCGAGGTCGTTTCTCATCCTACCGGACGAACGGCTACCGTTATGACGTGATCGATCCCGCCGCCCTGTCCCACGTCCTCGCCGGCCTCATCGGCGCCATGACCATCGGCGCCGCCATCCTCGTCGTCGGCGCCTTCTTCTCCCTCGGACGCTCGGGCTACCGCAAGGACTGATCGCCGGGTCGCGCGCGTCGTCACAGACGCGCGGCGACTCATGTGAGCGCGTCGCGCACTAGCCTGGGTCCGACGGGACCGGCTCTCGCGTCCCGCAATCCGCAGTGATCCGCCCAGAGATCCGTGTGCAAGGAGATCGCGTGACCGACGCTTCCACCCTTTCCCGCTCCACCAGCGATGTCGCCGTCGCCAACATCGGGGTCGTGGGCCTCGCCGTGATGGGCTCGAACCTGGCCCGCAACCTCGCCAGCCGCGAGGGGAACACGGTCGTCGTGTTCAACCGCAGCCGCGAGAAGACCGACCAGCTGCTGACCGAGCACCCCGAGGCCGAGTTCGTCCCGGCCTACTCGTACGAGGAGTTCGCCGCGTCGCTGGCCAAGCCGCGCACGGCCATCATCATGGTCAAGGCCGGTGGCCCCACCGATGCGGTCATCCAGGCGCTCACCGAGGTCTTCGAGCCGGGCGACATCATCGTCGACGGCGGCAACGCGCTCTTCACCGACACGATCCGCCGCGAGAAGGCCGTGCGCGAGACCGGCATCAACTTCGTCGGCGCCGGCATCTCGGGCGGCGAGGAGGGCGCCCTCAACGGCCCGTCGATCATGCCCGGCGGCCCCGAGGAGTCGTGGGTCACGCTCGGTCCGATCCTGCGCTCGATCGCCGCGGTCGCCGAGGGCGAGCCGTGCGTGACGCACGTCGGCACGGACGGCGCCGGCCACTTCGTCAAGATGGTGCACAACGGCATCGAGTACGCCGACATGCAGCTCATCGCCGAGGCCTACGACCTGATCCGTCGCGGCACGGGCAAGTCGCCCGCCGAGATCGCGGACATCTTCGCCGAGTGGAACACCGGCGAGCTCGAGTCGTACCTGATCGAGATCACGGCCGAGGTGCTGCGCCAGATGGACGCGTCCACCGGCAAGCCGCTCGTCGACGTCATCCTCGACCAGGCCGGCGCCAAGGGCACCGGCGCCTGGACCGTGCAGACCGCGCTGTCGCTGGGCGTGCCCGTGTCGGGCATCGCCGAGGCCACGTTCGCGCGCTCCCTGTCCTCGCACCCCGAGCAGCGCGAGGCCGCGGCAACGCTCCCCGGCCCGGGCGAGACGTTCGAGGTCGCCGATGTCGACGCCTTCGTCGAGGACGTGCGCCAGGCGCTGTTCGCCTCGAAGATCGTCGCCTACTCGCAGGGCTTCGACGAGATCCGCGCGGGCGCCGCCGAGTACGGCTGGAACATCGACCTCGGCGCGATCTCGAAGATCTGGCGCGCCGGCTGCATCATCCGCGCGCAGTTCCTCAACCGGATCGCGGACGCCTACGCCGAGACCCCCGAGCTGCCGCTGCTGATGGCCGCACCGTACTTCGCCGACGCCCTCACGCGCGGCCAGGCCGCGTGGCGCCGCGTCGTGATCGCCGCCACGCAGGCGGGCATCCCGTCGCCGGCGTTCTCGTCGTCGCTCGCCTACTACGACGGCATCCGCGCCGAGCGCCTGCCGGCCGCCCTGGTGCAGGGCCAGCGCGACTTCTTCGGCGCCCACACCTACAAGCGCATCGACAAGCCGGGCACCTTCCACACGCTGTGGTCGGGAGACCGCTCGGAGATCGAGGCCGAGGACACGCACTGAGGACCGATCCTCGGCGGCCGACGGGCCGCTGAAGCCGGAACGACCGCGAGGCCGCACCCGTACCCGGGTGCGGCCTCGCGTGATCTCCCGCGTCAGTCGATCTCGGTGACGACGCCCTTCGCGAGCCGCAGGCGGCGCTTCGCCCGCCGCGCGACGGCGGAGTCGTGCGTCACGACGACGAGCGTGAGCCCCTCGTCATTGAGCGTCTGCAGCACCTGCAGGATCTCGTCGCGCATGCTCTCGTCGAGGTTCCCGGTCGGCTCGTCCGCGAGCAGCACCTTCGGACGCTTCGCGATCGCCCGCGCGATCGCCACGCGCTGCTGCTGGCCTCCCGACAGCTCCCCCGGCCGGTGATCGCCCCGCTCGGCCAGGCCGACGTGCGCCAGCGCCTCCGTGACCCGCCTCGCGCGCTCGTCCCGCGCCAGCCCCAACGGCTCGAGGCCCATATCGACGTTCTCGGCGGCCGTGAGCGTCGGGATCAGGTTGAAGCCCTGGAACACGAAGCCGATCTCGTGGGCGCGCAGGCGGCCGAGCTCGGCGTGGGATGCCCGGGCGATGTCGCTTCCGCTCAGCAGCACCTCCCCCGACGTGGGCCGGTCGAGCGCGCCGAGGATCTGCAGGAACGTCGACTTCCCGCCTCCCGTCGGCCCCTGGATCGTCACGAAGTCGCCGTGAGCGATGTCGATGTCGACGCCGGTCAGCGCCGTGACCTGCCGGCCCTTCTGGTCGTAGGTCTTCGTGACGCCCGCGATCCGGTAGGCGGGCTCTGTGAGTGCTGTCGTCATTTTCTGTCTCCTGTCGTCGGGGGTCATGCCACGGATCGCAGCGCCTCGGCCGGGCTGAGCCGCGAGGCACGCCAGCCGCCGAAGGCGCCCGCCACGAGACCGGCGAGGATCGCCAGTCCGACGGCGGCGGCGAGGACCGTGAGCGAGACGGGAGCGCTGAGCGCGATGTCCGTGGCGCTCTGCGCGGCCTGGCCCATCGCGCCGGGGCCGCCGCCTCCGGGGCCGGCCATGCCGCCGCCGGGTCCACCGGCCGGGGCCGCGCTCGCGGTGCTCGAGATCGTGGGGTGGATGAGGTTGATCGCGAGCACGCCCGCGAGGCCCAGCGCGACGCCGAGCGCGCCGCCGACGAGCCCCTGCACGACCGACTCGCCCGCGACCTGCCCGACCACGCGGCGGTTCGACCAGCCGATGGCCTTGAGCGTGCCGAACTCCCGCGTGCGGCGCGAGACACCCGAGATCGTGAACAGCACGGCGAGCACCACGGCCACGGCGAGCACGATGACCGACAGCCACGTGCCGAGGTTGGCGATGAGGGCCGACGCGCTCGACAGCGATCCGGAGACGGTCGAGGCGAGGTCCAACTGCGAGCTGACCGTCGCATCCGGCAGCGTCTCCTCGAGCGCCGTCTGCACGGCGGCGATCCGGTCGGACGAGACGGCCTGCACGTACACGGTCGAGACGACATCGCCCGCGCCCGAGATGTCCTGCGCGACGTCGAGGGGGAGGTACGCGTTGGCGGCGGTGTCCGCCTCGGACGACGCCGACGCGACGACGCCCACGATCTCCATCTCGGTGCCGCCCACGTCGAGCGTGCCGCCCACCGAGAGCTCGCTGCTCGCGGCGTACGTCTCGTCGAGCACGACGACGTCCTGACCGGCGTCGTCCGCCGTGAGCAGACGGCCGTCGACGAGCTCCACGGCGGACAGCGGGCCGACCGCCGCGTCCGACGACTCGATGCCCAGCACGGTGAACGAGTCGACGCCGAACTCGCCGCCGCCGAAGCCTCCGCCACCCTGCGGCGCACCGCCCTGGGGCATCCCGCCCTCGGCCGCGTCGCCGTCCGCCGTCTCACCGTCCGTCGCGTCGCTCGGCGCGGCCGGGAGCTCGCCGTCGAAGGTCGTGTTCGTCAGGCTCAGCGCGCCGGACGCCGCCGAGACGCCGTCGAGGCCCGCGACCGTGTCGACGACCGAGGATTCGAGCGTGCCCCGGCGGAAGTCGGTCATCAGCTGCGACTGGCTCAGGGTGGTCGAGCCGTCGTCGTTCTCGGTGCCGCCGTCCTCGCCGAACTGGAACGACGGGCGACCGCCACCCTCGCCGGGCTCTGCCTGAGCGCCGGTCACCGTGAGGTCGGTGCCGACGCCGTATACGGTTTCGAGCGCCGCCGCCTGCGCATCGCGCACGCCGGCGGCGAGCGCGTTCACGATGATCACCAGGGCGATCGCGATCGCGAGGCCGGCTGCCACGATCGCCGTCTGCTTCTTGCGGCCCGCGAGTTCGCGCCGCAGATAGGTCCAGTACATGGGTCTCCTTCTCGGCCACGCGTCGGGCCGTCCGGGGAGACGCTAGGAACTCAGCTCATGGGAACCGCCAGGGCCGGTTAGGAGATTCCTATGGCGCGCTCACGCGGGGAGCACGTTGTGGTTCCGCGAGAAGACGTTGGCCGGATCCCAGCGGCGTTTGACGGCGCCGAGCCGCGCCATGGTCACCGCGGGGTACATCCGCGTCGCCCAGCCCGGGTCCGTCGACGTCGTGAAGTTGCCGTACACCCCCGACCCCAGCGCCTCGATCGCGTTCCACTCCGACAGCGCGCGTCTGCGGGCCTCCTCGCTCAGCACGCCGGGCATATCGAACGCCGCCGCCATCGCGAACCACGTGGCGTCCCGGCCGGGAAAGGCCGACGCGTCCTGCGCGACGTCCGCGAACGCGCCGCCGAGTGAGCGCAGGAAGAGGATCGACGCGGGGTTCGCCTCGCGGAACGACGCGAGGTGCTCGACCGCGTCGTCATCCAGCTCGCGCAGCAGGGTGTTGCCGCCCACGAACCCGGGCATGGGGCTCTCGGGGTCGAACTCGGGCGCCTCCAGCAGCACCTCCGGGTACGGGCGAGCGCCGAGCGACCGCTCGACGACGCCCGGCGCCGCGAGCAGCGACGCGAGCGCCTCCCGGGCGCGCGCCTCGTCCGCGCCCGCCCACACGCCCGAGATCGAGGCGCCGGCGGGTGCGCTCGGGTCCATCGGCGGCACGTCCATGTACGTCAGGGTCAGTTCGCGCGGCGCGCGGGCCATGACGTCGCGCATCGCGCGGATCACGGCGCGCGGGTCGCCCTCGACGCCGAGCTCGACGGCCACGACGCCCTCGAGCGGGTGCGCCTCGAAATCGAAGCGCGTCACGACGCCGAAGTTGCCGCCGCCGCCGCGCAGCGCCCACATCAGCTCGGGCTCCGTCTCGTCCGTCGCCTCGACGATCCGGGCGTCGGCGGTGACGAGCTGGACGCCCACGAGCTGATCGCAGGCCAGCCCCCACGCGCGCACCATCAGCCCGATGCCGCCGCCGAGCGTGAGCCCGCCTACGCCGACGGAGGCCGTGTCGCCCGAGCTGATGCCGAGGCCGTGTGCGGCCAGCGTGCGCGCCACGGCGCCCCACTGCGCGCCGCCGCCGACGCGCACGCGCGTGCCGTCGACGGAGACGTCGGCGAGCGCCGACAGATCGAGCGTGAGTCCACCGGGGACCGTGCCCCACGCGCTGTGTCCACCGCCGCGCACCATCACGGGGAGGCCCTCCGCCGCGGCGAAGCCCACGGCGGCTCGGACGTCATCGGTCGAGGAGGCCCGCGCGATGAGCGCGGGCTCGCCGATTCCCGAGTGGAATCGGCGCGCGACGTCCCAGTCGGGATCGCCGGGGCGGATCACAGTGCCGAGTGCGGCAGTGAAATCGTCGTCAGCCATGCGCGCAACGTACCCGCCGCTGCCGACATCGCAACAGACCAGCCGTCGAAAGCGGTCCGATCGACGCGCGCAGTTCACATCCCGCGCATAGCCCCCGCCATAGAAACCTCATAGGTTCGGCCGCAGAATTGTCACCATGACAACCCCCCACGCCCCCGCCCTCACGCGCGCAGACGGCAACCCCGTGCGCGTGCTCGTCGTCGACGACGAGCAGATGCTGACGGATCTGCTGTCCATGGCGCTGAAGATGGAGGGCTGGGAGGTGCGCACCGCGGCGAGCGGCTTCGAGGCGCTCGCGACGGCGAAGGAGTTCAAGCCCGACTCGCTCGTGCTCGACATCATGATGCCCGACCTCGACGGCATGTCCGTGCTGCAGCGGCTGCGGCAGGCCGGCGACGACGTGCCCGTCCTGTTCCTCACCGCGAAGGACGCCGTGTCCGACCGCGTCGCCGGCCTCACGGCGGGCGGCGACGACTACGTCACGAAGCCGTTCAGCCTCGAGGAGGTCGTCGCGCGTCTGCGGGCGCTCATGCGCCGCTCGGGGACGGCGCACGCGGCCGAGGACGAGCCCATCCTGCGGGTGGGCGACCTCAGCCTGAACGAGGACAGCCACGAGGTCGAGCGCGGCGGCGCCGAGATCGAGCTGACCGCCACGGAGTTCGAGCTGCTGCGCTTCCTGATGCGCAACGAGCGCAAGGTCGTGTCGAAGGCGCAGATCCTCGACCGCGTCTGGAGCTACGACTTCGGCGGCCGCTCGAGCGTGGTGGAGCTGTACATCTCGTACCTGCGCAAGAAGATCGACGCGGGCCGGGAGCCCCTCATCCACACGGTGCGCGGCGTGGGGTACATGATCAAGGCACCTCAGTGATCGCCGGGACCGGCGCGGCGAAGCGCCAGCTGTCGTTCCAGGCGCGGCTGATGCTCACCGTGTTCGGCTTCGTGTCCCTCATCTTCGTCGTGGTGGGGGCCGTCACGAGCGTCGTGCTGACGAACGTGCTCGAGGAGCGCCTGTCGCAGGCCGTGCGCAGCATGGTGTTCGAGTCCGAGCGCTGGGTGATGGAGACCGGCGCGAGCGGAGACGCGGCCGCCGTGCTGTCGCAGAATCCGGTGGCTCCCGGCACCATCCTGATCCTCGAGACGACGGGCGGCGCGCAGAGCGGCGCCTACCTGGACGGGCACTTCGAGGTGCAGCGACTGTCGGACGGGCAGCTCGAGAGCCTCAAGATCGACCGCAGCGGCGAGCAGACCCTGACGCTCTCGGTGGACGGCCTCGGCGACTTCCGCGTGCAGGTCAACCAGATCCCCGGCGGCTTCTCGGCCATGGGGATGTCGAACACGGAGGTACGGTCGACGGTCGGCCAGCTGCTGACGACCATCACGTTCACGACCGCCGCGGGGCTGTTCGTGCTGGGCGCCGCGATCACGCTCGTGATCCGTCGGGGCCTGAAGCCGCTGCGGGCCGTCGCCGAGACGGCGCAGCGCGTGGCGCGGCAGCCGCTGGATCAGGGTGTCGTCTCCATCGAGGAGCGCGTGCCCGCCGACCAGTCCGACCCCGGCAACGAGATCGGACAGGTCGGCGCGGCGCTCAACACGCTGCTCGACCACGTCGACGCCTCGCTGCACGCCCGCCAGCGCAACGAGGAGCGCATGCGCACGTTCGTGGCCGACGCCAGCCACGAGCTGCGGACGCCGCTCGCCTCGATCCGCGGATACTCCGAGCTCTCCCTGCGGGATCCGTCGCTGAGCGAGACGACGGGACAGTCGCTCGAGCGCATCCAGGCGCAGTCGATCCGGATGACGGGGCTCGTCGAGGATCTGCTGCTGCTCGCCCGCCTGGACGAGGGTCAGGAGCTCGTGTACGGCGCCGTCGACCTCACGCAGGTGGCGCTCGAGTCGGTCGCGGATCAGCGCGTCACCGGCCCGGATCACACCTGGCGGCTCGACGTGGCCGAGGAGCCCGTGATCGTCGCGGGCGACGCGGCCCGACTCAACCAGGTCATCGTGAACCTGCTCGCGAACGCGCGTACGCACACGCCGGCGGGCACCACCGTGACCGTGTCCGTGCGCCACGAGGGGTCCGGCAGCGGCACGCGCGGCGTGCTGCGCGTGCACGACGACGGTCCCGGCATCGATCCGGCGCTGCAGGCCGAGCTCTTCACGCGATTCGCGCGGGGCGACCGTTCGCGCGCCCGCGCCACGGGCGGCACGGGGCTCGGCCTCGCGATCGTCAAGGCGATCGTCGAGGCCCACCACGGCACGATCTCGGTGACCAGCTCCCCCGGGGACACGACGTTCGAGGTGAACCTGCCCGCCAAGCCGGTAGACCCGGCCTGATCAGGACGGGCCCGCCGCCGCCTCGGCGAAGCGCGCGGCCTGCACGGCGAAGGCCTCCGCGAGCTCGCGGGGCTCCACGTCGGCGATCGGCGCGTCGAAGCGCCCCAGGGCCGCGGCGAGCGCTGCCCACGACCACGACCCCGACCGCAGGCGGCACCGCCCGTCGCCGAGGTCGAGCACGGTGCCGTCGCCGGCGAACGGCGCCACGTCGCGCGCGGCGAGGGCGAGCGTGACCGTGCCGATGCAGGGCCATGCGTCGCCCGAGTCTGATCCGCGGAAGCGCGCCGAGACGAACGCGGCGGGATCGTCGCCCGGCACCCGGCGGCGGGTGAACCCGGGCCCGAGCGACGAGCGCGGCCGCATCCGGTCGGCCCGGAACACGCGCCAATCGTCGCTGCGCTCGTCCCACGCCAGCAGATACCAGCGGGAGCGCCACGTGACGAGAGCGTGCGGCTGCACGCGACGTGGTGGGCGGCGCGCGTGCTCTTCGTTCGCGTGATCCTCGTCGAGGCGCACGATCTGGCGCCGCCGCACGGCCTCCGTCAGGAGGGCGAGCGTCTCGGGCCGCACGGGTGCGGCGGGCTCGACGGTCGAGTCGGGGACGGGGGTGAACCCGATGCCGTCGACGCGTCGACGGAGCCGATCCGGCATGACCTGCCGCACCGTCGTCAGCGCCCGCGAGGACGCCTCCGCGATGTCCGCGCCGGAGCCCGCCGCGGTGCGCAGCGCGAGGCCGATCGCGACGGCCTGGTCGTCGTCGAACAGCAGCGGCGGCAGCTCGGATCCGGCGGCGAGCCGGTAGCCGCCGTACGGCCCCATGGCGGCCTCGATGCGGTAGCCCATCTCGCGCAGACGCTCGATGTCGCGGCGGAGCGTACGAGGGGCGATCCCCAGGCGCGCCGCGAGCTCGCCGCCCGGCCAGTCGCGCCGGGCCTGCAGGAGCGAGAGCAGAAGCAGCAGCCGGGACGTTCGCGCCATGTCGCGAGCGTATGTCAGGTGGCGGACAGGAACTGACCTCCACCCCCGCGAGAGTGGGGCCGTCCCGTCAGAGCGGCGGGTGTCGATCGAAGGAGCGGATCATGGCGATCCAGACAACCACCCACCTCAACTTCCGCGGCGACGCACGCCAGGCCCTGGAGTTCTACCGCTCCGTCTTCGGCGGCGACCTCGCGGCCGTCACGTACGCCGACGCCCAGGCGGTCAGCGACCCGGCAGAGGCCGACCAGCTCATGTGGGGTCAGGTCGCATCCGCGGACGGCTTCCGCATCATGGCCTACGACGTGCCCGCCCACACGGCGTACGAGCCCGGCGTCATCCCGGTGTTCGTCTCGGTGCGCGGCGCCGATCCCGACGAGATCCGCCGCTCCTGGTCGGCGCTCGCCGAGGGCGCGACGATCATCGCGGACCTCGCGCCGTCCGGCTGGGCGCCGCTGTACGGCATGCTGCGCGACCGCTTCGGCGTGACGTGGGTGCTCGATGTCGAGGTGGCGTGGACGGGCGCCTGACGCCCCGCCGGGGCGCCGGGCTCGGCGGCCCGGCGCCCGGCGTTCCCTCAATAGCCGGCGAACGCGTCGGTCGTCAGGCCCTTCGCCCTGCTCAGTGCAGGCGCGAGGCCCGCGATGAGGGCCGGCGGGCCCGAGACGTAGGTGTGGCGCTTCGCCAGGTCGGGCACCGCGCGCAGGAGCCCGTCGGCGGTGAGACGCTCGCCGCCCGCCCAGGTCCAGTGCGTGGGCAGGTCCCGGGGCTCGTCGGGCGTGTACACGACGGTGCGCACACCCGACGCCTCGAGTTCGTCGCGATATGCGAGCTCATGCGCGGCCGACGCGACGTACGCCAGCATCACGTCCCGGCGCTCGCCCGCGAGCCGGTCGTGGCGCAGCTGCGAGACGAACGGCGTCACGCCGATCCCGGCCGCGACGAGCAGCACGGGCGCCCGCTCCGGACGCGGCAGCGTGAAGTCGCCCCACACGCCCGTGACGGCGAACACCGCGCCGGCCTCGGCCGCCGCGAGCGCCCTCTTGTAGCTCGATGCCGCGCCCGTGCGGCTCTCGCGGAAGGCGATCCGGATCGTCGGCAGGTCCTCGGGCGCGGACGAGATCGAGAACTCGCGCCGGGTTCCTCGCGCGTCGGGACGGCGGTGCGGCACATCGAGCTCGAGGTACTGCCCAGGAGCGAAGCGGACAGGGCGCTTCGCCGTGAACGTCAGCTCCTGCACGGTCGGGGTGAGTGCGGTGCGCCGCTCGAGCGTGAGCCGCACGGCGCCGCGCGCCGCGAACGCGAAGGCGATGAGGTTGCCGATGAGCAGCGCGCGCTCCTGGCCGAGCGTGATGATGCCGAGCGAGATCGGCCAGCCCGCGAGCACGCCCACCACGACCGCGACGAGGTACTGCTGCCACCGCCGGGGCGGCATCGTCAGCGGCTCGGACAGCATGAACGCACCGAGGAACAGATACGGCGACTGCACGAGCACGTTCTGCAGCAGGGTCTCCAGCGGCAGCGCGGCGCCGCTCGCGTAGAGCTGCACGATCGTCCGGGTGGCACCGACCACGACCGCGACCGCGAAGAACAGCGCCACCACGCGCAGCTTCTCCGTGCGCCAGAGCACGAGCACGCTCACGACCAGCAGCGGCGCGAACAGCGCGGGCGTGCCGACCCACCAGGACGAGCCGCCGAGCCCGACGAGCGTCGCGACGGTCGCTCCGGCCGCCGCCGGATTCAGGACGTGCCGTCCCCGCCAGGCGATGAGGTACTTCGACAGCGACGCGGCGGCCGCGGCGATCGCCGCCCCCGTCACGGTCGCCACGTCGAGCCCGGGGCGGACCACGAACAGCAGGATGCCCGCCGTGATGAGCGTGGACTCGGGACGCCAGACGACACGCAGGATGCGGTGCGCGATCGCGTCGACCACCGAGCCGACGGCGATCAGCACGGCGGCCGTCGCGAGCAGCTCGAGCGGCGTCGGCAGCACGAGGCCGAACAGCGACAGCGCGAGGGCGATGACGGCGAGCGCCGCGAGCGCGAGCAGCACGAGGCGGTACATCGAGAGCCTGCCCAGCTGCCGCATGCCGCGCTGGTACACCGCCGTGAGGCGTCCGATCATGTGAACAGCTCCGCTTCTCCTCGTTCGATGCGAGATCCCAGCGACCACTCCGCGCGGCCGTCGGTCAGCATCCGCACCCAGTGCACGTCGTGCGCGTGGGCGAACTCCGGCCCGCCCTCGAAGAACAGCGCCGTGGCCGCCGCGTCGGCGATCATCGCCGAATCGGCGAGCGCCCAGGTCGCCGCGACCGTGCGCACGGGCAGCCCGGTGCGGGCGTCGAGCACGTGGTGCAGTCCGTCGCCCCACGTGCGCCGGTTCGCCGCCGATGCGCACAGGGCACCGTCCGTGACCGTCACGACCCCGATGGCGCGCCGGGGGTCGTACGGATGCTCCAGCGCCACGCGCTGGGGCATGCCCCGCACCGCCAGGTCGCCGCTGGCGTCCACCACGACCTCGCCGGGGACGAGCGCCGCGACCAGGTCCACCAGGCGGCCCTTGCCGAGCGCTCCGACGTCGATCGTCGCCGGACCCCGGAGCCGCAGCGTGCCGCCGTCCCAGGACAGCCGCGACCGCCAGTCGCCGGGCGCCGCGACCGGGTCCCCGGGCGGAGCGAGTACGACGCGTCGTACCCGAGCCGCTCGAGGGAGCCGCCGATCAGCGGGTTGATCGCGCCGCCCGTCGCGCGATCCAGCTCTGCATAGGCGCCGAGCATGTCGACCGCGTCGAGCGGAGCGTCCGCCTCTCCCCCGTCCGCCGCGAGGCGGGTGACGAGCGAATCGGGCCGGAACCGCGACCAGGCCGCGTCGAACGACTCGATCTCCCGCCCGACCCGCGCACGCACGGGCGCGGGCAGCGGCTGCGGTGTGTCGACGCGCCAGCTGGTGCCGATGGCGTCGAAACGCCACTCGGCTGCCACGTCAGGCCGCCGCGTCGAGCTTGATCTGCTCGATTGCCTGGTTGAAGCCGCCGCTCGTGAGCGACGAGCCCGCGACGCGGTCGACCGAGAGGTCGTCGAGCGCGACGCCCACGACCTCGTCGGCGATCCCGTCGATGAACTGCCCCTGGTACTGCTCGCTCTCCCGCGCCTGCGGGTCGCCCGTCACCTCGACGTCCGTGACGACGTCGTCCTCCAGCGTCACCGTGACGGTGACCGACTCGACCGTCTCGGGCGTCTGATACGTGCCGTCGGCGGTGTAGGTGCCGTCCGTGTAGCCGGCCGCGTCCGTCTCGGAGGACCCCGACGTGCCGGCGTCGCTCTCGGACGTGCTCGTGTCGGGCGCGCTCGTGTCGCTCGCGGCGTCCTCGTCGGCGGAGCCGCCGACGGTCACGGCTCCACAGCCGGCGAGCGCGACGATAGCCGCCACTCCCGTGAGCGCGGCGCCGGTGCGTACGGATCGGTTCATGTCGGTCCCCTGTCGTCGGTGCCGCGCGTCGCGGCTGTGAGGCAAACCTAACCGGGTCGCTTCGGGGCGGGATGAACGGACCCTATGGGGTTCCTATGGCTTACGCCGCCCCGTCGAACATGCTCGTGACGGATCCGTCGTCGAAGACCTCCTTGATCGCGCGCGCGAGCAGCGGCGCGGCGGAGAGGACCGTGAGCTTGTCGAAGCGACGCTCCTGCGCGAGAGGCACCGTGTCCGTGACGACGACCTCGTCGATCGACGCGTCCTGCAGGCGCTGGGCCGCGGGGTCGCTGAAGATCGCGTGCGTGGCCGCGACGATCACCTTGCGGGCGCCGTTCGCCTTGAGCGCCTGCGCGGCCTTCACGATCGTGCCGCCCGTGTCGATCATGTCGTCGACCAGCAGACAGGTGCGGCCGCTGACCTCGCCGACGATCTCGTGCACCGTGACCTGGTTCGCCACCTTGGGATCGCGGCGCTTGTGGATGATCGCGAGCGGCGCCCCGAACTCCTCGGCCCACGTGTCGGCCACGCGCACTCGGCCCATGTCGGGCGAGACCACCGTCAGCGTCTCGCGGTCCTCGCCCTGCAGCGAGTCCGCGAAGTAGCGGGCGAGGATCGGCTTGGCGAACAGGTGGTCGACGGGACCGTTGAAGAAGCCCTGGATCTGCGCGGCGTGCAGGTCGACGCTCATGATGCGGTCGGCGCCCGCGGTCGCGATGAGATCCGTCACGAGTCGGGCCGAGATCGGCTCGCGGCCCCGGCCCTTCTTGTCCTGGCGCGAGTACGGGTAGTACGGCGCGACCACCGTGATGCGCTTGGCCGACGCGCGCTTGAGCGCGTCGAGCATGATGAGCATCTCCATGATCCACTCGTTGACGGGGCTGCCGAACGTCTGGATGAGGAAGACGTCGGCGCCGCGCATCGAGGTCTCGAAGCGGGTGTAGATCTCGCCCGAGGCGAAGGTGCGACGCTCGGTCGGGGCGACCTCGATGCCGAGCTGCTCGGCGATCGCGTGCGCGAGCTCCGGGTGCGAGCCCCCGGCCACCACGACGAGGCGCTTCTTTGTCTTCGCGACGATCCCGGGGGCGATGCCCCGCTGTCGCTCGTCGTCAGTGGTCGTCCTGCTCTTGCGCGCCATCGGCCGCCTTCTCTGCGCTTCGGGCGCGCTCCGCGGCAGCGGCCGCTGCGGTGCCCGCTCGGTTCTTGTCCACCCACCCCTCGATGTTGCGCTGAGGGGCGACACTCAGGGCGAGAGCTCCGGCGGGGACGTCCTTGCGGATCACGGCCCCGGCTCCGGTCTTCGCGCCGGCCTCAATCCTAACCGGCGCCACGAAGACGTTATGAGACCCGGTGTGCACCTCGTCGCCGATCTCGGTGCGGTGCTTGGCGATGTCGTCGTAGTTCGCGGTGATGGCCCCGGCACCGAGGTTGACGCCCCGGCCGATCGTGGTGTCGCCCACGTACGACAGGTGCGGCACCTTCGATCCCGCGCCGATCTGGGAGTTCTTGACCTCGACGTAGGTGCCGACCTTCGCGCCCGCCGCGAGCTCGGCGCCCGCGCGCAGATAGGCGAAGGGCCCCACGCTCGCGCCCGCGCCGATCACCGCGAGCGTCGCATCCGCGCGGCGCACCGTCGCGCCCTCCCCCACCTCGCAGTCGATGAGCGACGTGTCGGGGCCGATGGTCGCGCCCTCGGCGATCGTCGTGGCTCCCACGATGTGGGTGTTCGGCAGGATCGTGACGTCCTGCGCGAGGGTTGCGGTGTCGTCGATCCACGTCGTCGCCGGATCCTGGATCGTGACGCCCTCGCGCTGCCAGCGTCGCACGATCCGGGCGTTCAGGATGGCGGCGGCCTCCGCCAGCTGCACGCGGTCGTTCACGCCGAGCGCGATGCGGGCGTCGGACGCGGCCTGCGCCGCGACCTGGCGACCGGCCTCGCGCAGCAGGCGCACGACGTCGGTCAGGTACATCTCGCCCTGGGCGTTGGCGGTGCCCACGCGTGCGAGGCTCTCGCGCAGCGACGCGGCGCGGAAGACGTAGACGCCGGCGTTGATCTCGGCGACCGCGGCCTCGGCCTCGCTCGCGTCCTTCTGCTCCACGATGCGGGCGACCGATCCGTCCGCGTCGCGGATCACGCGGCCGTAGCCCGTGGGGTCGTCCAGCTTCGCGCTCAGCAGCGTCGCCTCGGCCGCGGCCGCGCGATGCGCCTCGAGCAGCGCGCCGAGCGTATCGGTCTCGAGCAGCGGCACGTCGCCCGAGAGCACGAGCACGTCGCCGTCGAACTCAGCGGGCAGCGCCTCCACCGCGAGCTGCACGGCACGACCCGTGCCGGGGATCTCGTCCTGGTCGACCACGTCGACGCCCGGGATGTCCTCGAGCGCCTGCACGATGCGGTCGCGCTCGTGACGCACGACGACCCGCACCATCGAGGCGGGCAGCTGCTGCGCGGTGTGCAGCACGTGGCCCAGCAGCGTGCGGCCGCCGATCGGGTGCAGCACCTTGGGCAGCTTCGAGCGCATCCGCGTGCCCTGCCCCGCGGCGAGGATGACGATGGCCAGATCGGTGTTCTCGGTCATGCTCCGCCACCAGGATTCGAACCTGGTCCTCACAGCTCCAAAGGCTGTCGTGCTGCCGTTACACCATGGCGGACCGCGGCCCGTCCGGATGCACGGAACCGCGAGTCAAGTCTGCCACTCGCGCATCCGCGGGACGGACGCGCCCTCGTCGCGCGGATCGGGCGCGGCGCCGGTGCCGCGCGGGCGCGGCCCACGCCTCACGCTCCGGGACGCGGCGGCGGTGAACGGCACGCGAAGGTCGCGGCATAATGACCGGATGGCATCCGAGACGGACGAGGTCGACCGCATCGTCGGCGCGTGGGCGCAGCAGCGCCCCGACCTCGACTTCTCGCCCATGGAGGTGCTCTCGCGCGTCGACCGGCTCTCGCGCCACCTCGACCGCGCGCGCCGCGACGCGTTCCGCCGCACCGACATCGAGCCCTGGGAGTGGGACGTGCTGTCCGCGCTGCGCCGCGCGGGAGATCCGTATCAGCTCAGCCCGAAGCAGCTGCTGCAGCAGACGCTCGTCTCGAGCGGCACCATGACGAACCGGATCGACCGGCTCGTCGGCCGGCGCTTCGTGCGGCGCGAGGCGGATCCTGGCGACGGGCGCAGCGTGCTCGTCACGCTCACGGACGACGGCCGGGTGCGCGTCGACGCCGCGATCACGCGCCTGATGGATGCCGAGGCCGAACTGCTCGACCGCCTCAGCACAACCGAGCGCGATCGCCTGGCGACGCTCCTGCGTCGCCTCAGCCTCGGCTTCGACACGGTGCCCGGCGCCTGAGCCGGCGACGGCAGGATCGCCGACGCACCGCGCTTCGCGCAAGCCCGTTGAGGGATCCGGCCGGGCAGGGTGAAGTGGTCCGGTGAAGCAAGACGAGATCCAGCAGGTGGCCCGCACGACCTTCGGCTGGGAGCACCTGCGGCCCGCCCAGCTCGAGGCCATTCAGGCGGCGGTGAGCGGGCAGGACGTGCTCGCGGTCCTCGCGACGGGATACGGCAAGTCGGCGGTGTACCAGGTCGCGGCGCAGCTGCGGGAGGGCATCACGGTCGTGGTGTCGCCGCTGATCGCGCTGCAGGAGGACCAGATCGCCGGTCTGCGGCAGGCGCCGGACGCGCCTGAGGCCGTCGCGCTGCATTCGGCCGGCGGTGCGCGCAGGACGAAGGACGCGTGGCGGCGGCTGCGCTCCGGCGAGGCCGAGTACGTGCTCCTCGCGCCCGAGCAGCTCGCGAAGGAGGACGTGCAGCAGTCCCTCGCGGAGCTGGAGGTCTCGATGCTCGTCGTGGACGAGGCGCACTGCATCGCGTCGTGGGGCCACGACTTCCGTCCCGACTACCTGCTGATCGGCGCGGCGGCGGAGCGGCTGGGCCGCCCGCCGATCGTCGCGCTCACCGCCACGGCCTCGACGCCGGTGCGCGAGGAGATCGTCACCCGCCTCGGCCTGCGCGATCCGCGCATCCTGCTCGGCGACATCGACCGGCCCAACATCGAGCTCGCGGTGCGCCGATACGCCGAGGACGGCGAGAAGCGCGCGGCCGTCCTCGCCGAGGTCGCCGAGGCCGAGGGCACCGGGCTGCTCTACGTCGCCACGCGGCGCGAGACCGAGAGCTACGCCGAGGAGCTGGTCGCGCGCGGGAAGCGGGCGGCCGCGTATCACGGCGGGCTGCCCGCTCGGGAGCGCGATCGCGTGCACCGGGAGTTCCTCGACGGCTCGCTCGACGTCGTGTGCGCGACCTCGGCGTTCGGGATGGGGATCGACAAGGAGGACGTGCGCTTCGTCGTGCACGCCGACGCGCCCGAGTCCGTGGACGCGTACTACCAGGAGATGGGCCGCGCCGGCCGCGACGGCGAGCCGGCCCGCGCGACGCTGCACTACCGCCCCGAGGACCTCGCGCTGCGCCGCTACTTCGCCACGAAGCGACCAGGGCGCGCCGAGCTCTCGAAGGTGGTCGCCGCGCTCGGGCAGAGCGAGACGCCGCGGACGCGTCTCGTCGAGGCGACGGGCCTGTCGGCGCGGCGTGTGACGGCTCTGCTGACGCTGCTCGTCGACACCGCCACGGCGCGGCTGGGCCGCCGCGGAGCCCGCCTGCGCGGCGGCGTGGATGCCGAGCGTGCGGTCGAGCAGGCGCTCGAGCGCGTCGAGGAGCGTGAGCGCATCGACCGCTCGCGCATCGAGATGCTGCGCTCCTACGCCGAGACACGACGGTGCCGCCGGCAGGTGCTTCTCGGCTACTTCGGCCAGCCGCTCGACGAGCCCTGCGGCAACTGCGACACCTGCGCGGCCGGATCCGCGTTCGAGGAGGCCGCGGCACCGGACCGCGGCTGGCAGGTCGACGAGCGCGTCGACCACGAGGAGTGGGGTCCCGGCACCGTGATGGAGGTCGAGGACGACCGCATGACCGTGTTCTTCGAGAGCGCGGGCTACAAGACGCTCGCCCTCAGAGTCGTCGAGGAGAACGAGGTGCTGCGGTCGGCGAGCTGACGGGCTCCGCTCCCGCGTCGCGCGTGGTCAGCCGATCCGGGTCAGCCGGTCTCGGGTCGGCTGGCTCAGCCGATCAGGCTCAGCCGATCTCCTCGGTGAGCTCGAACCACCGCTCCTCGGCCTCGCCGATCTCGGTCTCGAGCGCGGTGATCGCGGCCATCTCGCGGGAGAGGCCGGCGTAGTCCGACTGGTCGTGGTCGGCGAGGGCCGTGCGCGCGGCGTTCACCTGGTCGGTGAGCTTCGCGATCCGGCGCTCGAGCGCCGTGGCCTCCTTCTGCGCGGCCCGCAGCTCCGCGCCGCTCAGCCCGCTCGGGGCGGGAGCCGCCGTCGACGCCGCCTTCGCGGCGGGCGCGTTCTGCTCGAGCTGCCGCAGCTTCAGGTACTCGTCGACGCCGCCGGGCAGGTGGCGCAGGCGGTGGCCGAGGATCGCGTACTGCTGATCCGTGACGCGCTCGAGGAAGTACCGGTCGTGCGACACCACGATCAGCGTGCCGGGCCACGAGTCCAGCAGGTCCTCCATGGCCGCGAGCATGTCGGTGTCGAGGTCGTTCGTGGGCTCGTCCAGGATCAGCACGTTCGGCTGATCGAGCAGGATCAGCAGCAGCTGCAGGCGGCGCTTCTGACCGCCCGAGAGGTCCTTGACGGGCGTCGACAGCTGCGCGCTCGAGAACCCCATGCGCTCGAGCAGCTGGCCGGGGCTCAGCTCCGTCGCCTTGGATCCCGCCCCGAACGTGTACGTCGTGCGCAGACGGCCGATCACGACGCGTACCGGTTCGTCGAGGTGCTCATCGAGCTCGTCGAGGCGCTGCGTGAGCGTGGCGACCTTCACGGTCTTGCCGCGCTTGACGCGTCCGGAGGACGGGTCGACGCTCCCGGCCACGAGGCCCAGCAGGGTCGACTTGCCCGCGCCGTTCACGCCCAGGATGCCCGTGCGCTCCCCCGGCGCGAGGCGCCACTCGACGCGCTGCAGCACCTCCTTGTCGCCGTAGGAGACGGATACGTCGAGCAGATCCACGACGTCCTTGCCGAGCCGCGAGACCGCGAGCGACTGCAGCTCGGTCTTGTCGCGGATCTCCGGGACGTCCTCGATCAGCTGGTTGGCGGCGTCGATCCGGAACTTCGGCTTCGAGGTGCGCGCGGGGGCGCCGCGGCGCAGCCACGCGAGCTCCTTGCGGGCGAGGTTCTGACGGCGCTGCTCGATCGCCGCGGCCTGACGGTCGCGCTCCACGCGCTGCAGGATGTAGGCCGCGTAGCCGCCCTCGAAGGGCTCGACGATGCGGTCGTGCACCTCCCACGTGGCGGTGCAGACCTCGTCGAGGAACCAGCGGTCGTGCGTGACGGTCAGCAGCCCGCCGGCGTTCGCCGGCCAGCGCCGCTTGAGGTGGTCCGCGAGCCACGAGATCGCCTCGACGTCGAGGTGGTTGGTGGGCTCGTCGAGGGCGAGGACGTCCCAGTCCCCCGCGAGCAGGGCGGCGAGCGCGACGCGGCGCCGCTGCCCGCCCGAGAGCGTGCCCAGTCGGGCGTCCCACGGCAGGTCGCCGAGGAGCCCCGCGATCACGTCGCGCACCCTCGGGTCGCCCGCCCACTCGTGCTCGGGGTGTCGCCGACCACGGCCTGACCGATCGTCACGTCGTCGGGCAGGGTGTCGGCCTGGTCCAGCACGCCGATCCGCACGCCGCCCCGCACCGTGACGCGTCCGGCATCCGGCTCGCGTCGCCCGGCGAGCATCGCCAGCAGGCTCGACTTGCCGTCGCCGTTGCGTCCGACGATCCCGATCCGATCGCCCTCGTTCACGCCCAGCGAGACGGAGTCGAAGACGACCTTCGTCGGGTACTCGAGGTGCAGGGCCTCGGCCCCCAGAAGATGCGCCATATCCCCTCAAGGGTATGGGACCGCGGCTGGGCGACCGCCGGTGGGGGTGAGCGGTGACGATGGCCCCGTGCGACGAGCGGATCTCTCGTCCACAGGGCCCGCTTGGGATGTGCTCTCCACAAACGCTTTTCCATGCCATGATCTGCGGTTCTTCGCGCTCGAAATGTCGGTGGCCCCGAGGAGAATCACAGACATGACGACGCAGGGATTCTCTTCCGGATCGTGGGTTCCCACGACCGAGGAGCACTCGCGTGCGTCAGCGCTGGTGGAGGCGTACGCAGAGGTGCAGGGGCAGATGGCGCGCCTGCAGGCGGAGTCGGCGTTGATCCTCGCCGAGCTCGCGGGCATCGCGAAGGCTCAGTCCGCGCGAAGCGGATCGACCTCGGATCACAAGTTCGCCTTCCGGTCGATGGCGGCTGAGGTCGCGTCCGTCGTACGCGTGCCGGATGCGACGGTGCGAGTGCGGATGTGCGACGCCGTCACGCTCGTGTCCGAGTTCCCCGCCACGTTCGCTGCCCTCGGCGAGGGGCGCGTCAGCGACGCGCACGCCCGCGTGATCACGGCGGCGGGGGCCCGGCTCGACGAGGGCGCCCGGACCGAGTACGAGGGCATCGTCCTGGCACGGGCGGAGAACACGACCGCAGCCGCGCTGCGACCGATCGCGAAGGCCCTCGCCGAGAGGATCGACCCGCTCCCGCTGACCGCGCGGCACGAACGGGCGATGGACGCCCGCGGCGTGTGGCTGACACCCCTCGAGGACGGGATGGGAGAACTCCGCATCGTCGCCCCCGCGGTGCTCGTGTTCGGGGCGCACGATCGGCTCACGCAGATGGCTCGGGTCATCAAGCGCGCCGCGGACGGACAGGAGCGGACGATGGATCACATCCGTGCGGACGTCGCCACCGACCTGATCCTCACCGGCGCCCCCACTTCCGGGGACGGGCTGGATGCGATCCGCGCCGCCGTCCAGGTCTCGATCCCCGCCGACACGCTGCTCGGCCTCGGCGACGACTCCGCACTCCTCGCCGGATACGGCCCGATCGATCCCGACGCGGCTCGTCGTCTCGCCACGCGCGCACCCACGTGGGTCCGACTGTTCACCGACCCCGACACGGGCTGCCTTCGCACCGTGGACACCCACACCCCGACGGCGTCACAGCGCCGATTCCTGGTCGCGCGGGACGAGCACTGCCGGTTCCCCGGGTGCCGGCAACCGGCACGCCGGTCCGACCTCGATCACACCGTCGCGCACGCCGAACGCGGGCGGACCACGGTGACGAATCTCGCTCACCTGTGTGAGACCCACCACATGCTCAAACACCATTCGCCCTGGAGGATGCACCAGGGCGAGGACGGAGTCATCGAGTGGATCTCTCCCCTCGGCCGCACGTACACGCATGCCGCCACCCCCGTCGTTCGCTTTCAGGCACTCGCCCAGGTGATCGCGCCGGTGGTCGCGCTCGAGGACGTCATGCCCGCGGGCGCCGTGTTAGACCTGGTCGTCGCCGAACCCGCGCCGTTCTGAGCGGCGGCGATGCACGCGGACCTGCGGCGCCGGTGCGCCGTTCAGAGGCGGACGTCGTCCGCGGACATGAGGCGGCGCCACGGCTCCGCGCGCGCCGTGCGGGGAAGCACGTCGGCCTCGACGAGCTGCGCGAGGCCGAGACCCGTGAGCTCGGCGATCTCGGCGATCGGCACCTGGAACGTCCGGAACGGACCCAGGTCAGGCGCCTCCGCCATGGCCCCCTGCTCGATCTCGTCCACGTCGACGACGGGCGACTGGTCGAGCACGAACCCCGTCGCGCGCAACTGCTCGCCGCGCACCCAGGCGGCGATCTTGAAGAACCGCAGCGGCACCAGGATGCCCCGGTACGGCAGGTCCTCGGCGCCGAGCACCGGCGCGGTGAAGACCGAGACGCGCTGGTCGGTCGCCTCGGCGTAGGCGAGCACGTGGTCCTCGAGCCCCACCCACAGCTCCTCCGACTGGTTGAAGCCCGAGGCCTGCGGCGCCGCGTTCGTGTAGTGGAACGTGTCGCTGTTCGCTTTGCGGGCGTCCTCGCCCCACACGGGGTCGCGACGCCGCACGAGGTGACCGCGATCGAGGTCGTTGCGGGCGTAGACCTCCGGCCCTGCCTGCCATTCGGCGGGGATCCGGCCATCCAGGCGCCAGTCGTCGCCGCGCGGCACGTCGACGAGCGCGGCACCGTCGATGTTGACGGCCGTCAGCCGCGCGAGCCGGCGGTCCCGATCCAGCAGCACCGTGAAGTGCGTGTAGTCGAGGCGCTCGGCGGCGCGGGCCGCCTCCCCTTCGAGACCCGGCAGCGGCACGTCGACATGCAGGAAGTCCGGCGCATAACCCATGCCCTCGACCCTAGAAGCGACCCCGGACACGGGACGAGGGCCGCCGGGTGAACACCCGACGGCCCTCGCAGGAACTGCAGATCAGTAGGACTCGACGATCTCCAGGAGGCTCGGCACGTTGGCGTACGCCTCGGCCGCGTTCTCCTTGGTCACGATCACCGGGTCGAGCAGGTACGCCGGCACGACCTTGACGCCGTTGTCGTACTGCTCCTCATCGTTCACGTCGACCTGCTCGCCCGCCTGGAGCTGACCGATCATCTTGATCGTCTGCTCGACGAGGAGCGTGGTGTCCTTGTTGATCGTGGAGTACTGACGGTCCTCCATGATCCAGCGCACCGACTCGGCCTCCGAGTCCTGACCGGTCACGACCGGCTGCTTCTTGCCGGCCTGGTCGACCGACGTGAGGATCGCGCGCGCCAGCGTGTCGTTGGGCGACAGCACGCCGTCGAGCTCCTTGTCGCCGTAGGTCGACGTCAGGATGCCGTCCATGCGCTCCTGCGCGTTCTCGGCGAGCCAGCCCTGCGTGGCGGTCTGGCCGATCTCGGTCTGGCCCGAGCCGACGACCAGGGTGCCGTCGTCGATCTTCGGCTGCAGGATGCTCATCGCGCCGTCGAAGAACACGGCCGCGTTCGCGTCGTCCGGCGAGCCCGAGAAGAGCTCGATGTTGTACGGGGCGTCGTGGCCGGCGTTCGCCTCGAGACCGTCCAGCAGCGCCTGACCCTGCAGCTCGCCGACCTTGAAGTTGTCGAATGCGACGTAGTAGTCGACGGCCTCGGTGTTCTCGATCAGGCGGTCGTACGCGATCACGTACGCACCGGCGTCGCGGGCGGCCTCGACCTGCGTCGAGAGCTGCTTGCCGTCCTTCGCGCCGATGACGATGACCTTCGCGCCCGAGGTCACCATGGCCTGGATCTGGTTCTGCTGCTCGGCGACCGTGTTGCTGGCGGGCGCGTACTGCACGTCCGCCTGGAAGCCGGCGTCCTCGAGGCCCTGCGTGAACAGGTCGCCCGCGAGCACCCAGTTCTCGCTGGTCTTGTCGGGAAGCGCGATGCCGATGCGGGCGCCTTCCTCGAAGCCGGCGGGAGCCTCGGACTCACCCGGGGCAGCGCCGCCTCCGGTGTCGCCGCCGCGCTCCGAGGAGCAGCCGGCGAGACCGAGCGCCAGGACCGCGAAGGCCGCGGTGGCGGTGAGAGCGATCTTCTTCATGTGGTTGGTGTCACTTTCTGTGATCGGGACGAGAGCACGACTCACCTGCGAGCCGCGGTCTCTTTCTTTCCGGCCGCGTCCGCTGCGGCGGGAGTCGGGATGTCGCCGGAGAAGTCGGCGATGGCCTTGCGCCGGTTCATCAGGAACCCGATGACCGAGGGGCGGCCCTGCTGCTTGTTCCACACGTCGATGCCGACGGCGATCAGCAGCACGAGGCCCTTGATCATCGACACCTGCGAGGCGTCGACGCCGAGCAGCGACAGGCCGTTGTTGAGGAACGCCATCACGAGGCCACCGATGATCGAGCCGATCACGGTGCCGATGCCGCCCGAGACCGCCGCACCGCCGATGAACACCGAGGCGATCGCGTCGAGCTCCCAGCCGTTGCCGTCCTGCGGGCCCGAGGCCGTGGCGCGGGCGACGTAGATCATGCCCGCGATCGAGGCCAGCACCGACATGTTCAGCATCACGAAGAAGTCGACCCAGCGGTCCTTCACGCCCGACAGGCGCGCCGCCTGGCGGTTGCCGCCGACCGCGTAGATGTGGCGACCGAACACCGTGCTGTTCGTGAGGAACGAGTACATGATCACCAGGACGAGCAGGATGATGCCCGACACGGGGAAGCTGGTGCCCTCGCGACCGGTCGCGAACATCCATCCGGCCCACAGGATGACGGCGGACAGCAGCAGCATCTTCAGGATGCTGACCCACAGCGGCGCCTTGGCGGCGCCCATCTTGTTCTGGATGCGGCGCAGACGCAGCTCGTTGAAGACGATCCAGGCGACGCCGGCCAGGGCCAGCAGCATGGTCGGCACGTTGAACGGCAGCGGCACGGCGATCTCGGGCAGGTAGCCGGCGCCGATGTAGACGAACTCGCGCGGGACCGCGACGGTCTGGGAGTCGCCGATCCACTGGTTCGCGCCGCGGAAGAACAGCATGCCCGCCAGCGTCACGATGAACGCGGGTACCCCGACATACGCCACCCAGAAGCCCTGCCACGCTCCCACGAGCACGCCGACGCCGAGGCCCAGCAGGATCGCGAGCGGCCAGGGCAGGTTCCAGTCGGCCATCGACTTGGCGACGATGATGCCCGTGAAGGCCGCGACGGATCCGACCGACAGGTCGATGTGGCCCATGATGATGACCATCACCATGCCGATCGCCAGGATCAGGATGTACGAGTACTGGTTGACGACGTTGATCAGGTTGCCGCTCGAGAGCGTGAGCCCGGTGCCGCGGAAGATCAGCGTGAGCACCTGGAACAGCAGGATGATGACGATCAGCGCGCCGAGGATGCCGAACTGGCGCGTGACGGACTGTCCGCCGCCGAACATCGTGCGGATGTCGCTGAACCGGAAGCCCCGGTTCTCGGTCTCGGTGGTGCTACTCATGCGATCGCTTTCTGGCTCAGGGAGGTCATGCTGCGCATCAGCGCCTCGGGGGTCGCGTCTGCCGCGTCGAGGCAGTCGGTGATCCGCCCCTCGAACACGGTGTAGATCCGGTCGCTGATGCCGAGCAGCTCGGGCAGCTCGCTCGAGATCACGATCACGCCCTTCCCCGCCGCCGCGAGGTCGTTGATGATCTGGTAGATCTCGTACTTCGCGCCCACGTCGATGCCGCGCGTGGGCTCGTCGAGGATCAGCAGATCCGGGTCCGTGAACATCCACTTGGCGAGGACGACCTTCTGCTGGTTTCCGCCCGACAGGGTGGAGACGCCGACGTCGACGCTCGGCGTCTTGATCCGCAGGGCCTGGCGGTACTCCTCGGCGATGCGGTGCTCGAGGCGCTCGTCGACCACGCCGCGCTGGGCGATCTTCGACAGCTTCGCCGACACCGTCGAGCGCTTGATCGTGTCGAGCAGGTTGAGGCCCAGCACCTTGCGGTCCTCGCTCACGTAGGCGAGCCCGTGGCGGATCGCGCTGGAGACGTCGGTCAGCTCGATCTCCTGGCCGTCCTTGACGATCGTGCCCGACACGTACTCGCCGTACGAGCGGCCGAAGATGCTCATCGCGAGCTCGGTGCGGCCCGCGCCCATCAGGCCGGCGATGCCGACGACCTCGCCGCGGCGGACGTGCAGGCTGGAGCCCTTCACGACGAAGCGCTCCGAGACGGTGGGGTGACGCACGACCCAGTCGCGGACTTCGAAGAACACCTCGCCGGGGTGCGACTCGCGGTCGGGGTAGCGGCTCTCGAGCGAGCGGCCGACCATGCCGCGGATGATGCGGTCCTCGTTGATCTCGCCCTTCGTGATGTCGAGCGTCTCGACCTTGCGGCCGTCGCGGATGATCGTGATCTCGTCCGCGATCTGCTCGATCTCGTTGAGCTTGTGGCTGATGATGATCGACGCGATGCCGCGGCCCTTGAGGCCCAGGATCAGGTCGAGCAGGTGCTGGGAGTCGTCCTCGTTGAGGGCCGCGGTGGGCTCGTCGAGGATCAGCAGCTTGACGTCCTTGTTGAGCGCCTTGGCGATCTCGACCAGCTGCTGCTTGCCGACGCCGAGCGCCTTGATCTGCGTGTCGGGGTCCTCCTCGAGGCCCACGCGCGCGAGCAGCTCGACGGCCCGCATGCGCGCCTCGCGCCAGTCGATCGCGAGCCCCGCGCGCACCTCGTTGCCGAGGAAGATGTTCTCGGTGATGGACAGCTCGGGGATGAGCGCCAGCTCCTGGTGGATGATCACGATGCCCGCCGACTCGCTCGCGCGGATGTCGCGGAAGCGCATCTCCTCGCCGCGCAGCAGGATGTCGCCCGTGTACGACCCGTAGGGGTACACGCCCGAGAGCACCTTCATGAGCGTCGACTTGCCGGCGCCGTTCTCGCCGCAGATCGCGTGGATCTCGCCCGCCTGCACCGTGAGGCTCACGTGCGAGAGCGCCTTGACGCCCGGGAACTCCTTCGAGATGTCGCGCATCTCCAGGATGGGGGCGGACACCGCCGGCATGGCTGCCGTGTTGCTCACTTCGACCTCGCTGTCTGGATCACTCGGGTTACCTCATCCGTGAGGTTTGTGACCGTTCACATCGGAGTACATCGTGCATCTCTCCCGGCGACATGTCAAGCGGGGGCGGGCGGAGGTCAGCGGCGCCAGGGCGCCGCGCTCGATTCGCGCTTGAGCATGACCGGTTCGAGGAGGCCGAAGGCGGGGGTGTCCTCGCCGCGGATCTCGGCGAGCAGCAGCTCGACCGCGCGACGGCCGAGCTCGGGGAAGTCCTGGTGGACCGTGGTCAGCGGCGGCCACACGTGCGGCGCGACGGGGATGTCGTCGAAGCCGACGACGCTGACGTCGCGCGGCACCTCGAGCCCCGCGTCGCGGAAGCCGTGCATGAGGCCGATCGCCATCAGGTCGTTCGCCGCGAACACGGCCGTGAAGTCCCCGCGACGCGCGAGCTCCTGCCCCGCGAAGTGCCCGAAGTCCGCCGTCCAGTCACCGCGGATCGGAGCGATCGTCGGCAGATCCGCCTCCCGCAGCGCATCGAGGTAGCCGCGCATGCGCGACTCGGCCTCGATCCAGTCCTGCGGGCCCGCGAGATGGATGATGTCGCGATGGCCGAGCTCGATCAGGTGCGCAGTGGCGAGGCGCGCGCCCTCGACCTGATCGGCCGCGAGGGTCTCCCCCGTCGCGCCGGACGCCGTCTGCAGACTGACGAACGGCACGTCGATCGCCATGCCCCGCAGCACATGGAACACCCGGACCTGCGGCGCGAGCACCACGATGCCGGCGATCTGCTCGCGCACGAGCTGGCGCACGGCGGCGCCGATCGCCTCGGGCGTCGTGGCGGGGAGGTTAACGGTCGTGACGGCGTAGCCCTCGCCGCGGGCGGCCTCCTCGATCGTCGCGATGGACGACGCGGGACCGAACTCGCCGATCGTCGCCGACATGACGCCGATCACGTTCGATCGGCTCGTGACGAGCGCTCGCGCCGCGAGGTTGGGCCGATAATCGAGCACGGAGATCGCGTCGAGCACGCGCTGCTTCGTCTCGGGCCGGATGCTCGGGTGATCGTTCAGGACGCGCGACACGGTCTGGTGCGAGACGCCCGCCAGGCGCGCGACGTCGCGGATGCTCGGCATCCGCGTGCGCTCCGTCTGGTCCACGAATGCCCCCGCTCTTCTCCGGTCCCGCTCCAGCGTCGGCGCTGTCCCCCGAACCGCCGCGCACCTCCACGCGGCACCGGGATGTGCACGTTCACACCCGGTGGCTTCATTATGCAGGGATCGCCTCGCCCGCGCACACGGGTGACCCGCGCAGCGGCGATCGCGGGATCGGGTCAGCGCAGCCAGCGGAGGGCGGCGCCGTGCTGATCCGCTGACGCCACGGCGTCGCCGTCGATGCCCAGCACGAGGTGACCGGCGGGCGCGTCGGCGACCAGGCCGGGCACGACGCCCGAGGCCTCCATGCTGACCCAGTGACAGCGGCCCGCCGCGACGCGCTCGCGCATGGCGGCCTCGAAGGCCCGGCGATCCTCGGTGTCGAGGTACATGATCACGGCGCTGTGGTAGACGACGACGGCGGCGCCGTCGGCCTCGCCGTGGGCCCGGTCGATCAGCGCATCCAGATCGCGTCGCAGGTCACCGGTCACGATCGGAGGCGGCTCGCGACGGGCGAGCGCGACGCCCGCGCGCAGGCGCGCCAGGCGCTCGTGCTGCTCTGGCCACACGAGGGTCTCCAGCCAGCGCACCCGCTCGTCGTCGCGCACGTCGATCGGCGCGATGTCGAGACCTGTGCGCCATGCGACCGCGGGTCGCTCGGTGGGCAGCGGCGCGGAACCCGTCACGTCGCACTCGAGCTCGGGCTCATCCGGCCCTCCGATCGCGTGCTCCCCGCTGGGCGTGCGCCAGCGGTACGCCCAGAGGTCCGGCAGCAGGCACAGGCCCGCGGACGCACCGATCTCGATGAGCGCGAGCGGGCGCCCCTCGGCGGCGAGCGCGAGCGCCGGCAGCAGGGTGGCGAGTCGCCGGGCCTCGTTGGTCTGCGTGGCGTGGGTCAGGATCGTGTCGCGGATGGCCGCACCCTCGTCGCCGAGGACGGCGGCGCGGAAGCCCTCGTAGGGGCCGGGAGCGGGCACGCCGTGCGCCCGGGCGGCCGCGAACACGAGGTTCGGCTGCCGCTTGACCGGGGGCAGCTGCCCCAGCCAGGCGACCACCTCATCGTCCTCCGCGACCGCGCGCGCCCACTGGGCGAACGTGTCGGAGGCGCCGTCGGCGAAGCGCGCGAACTCGAGGTATCCCGCGCGCACCTCGCCGTACAGCTCGAGCATCAGCTGAGGCCGTTGGCCTCGAGCCACTCGGTCGCGACGTCCTCGGGCGAGCGCTGCTCGACCGTGTTCTGCACGTTGAGCCCCACCAGCCCCTCGGGCGTGAGCGCCGCGCTGACCGGGTTGATCACGTCGGCGATCTCCTCGGCGATGTCGCTCGATGCGATCGGGACGACGTTCGACGCGAGGATCAGGCCCTCCGGGTCCTCCAGCGGCACGAGGTTCTCGGTCTCGATGCGCGGGTCGGCCGTGAACACGTTCGCCACGTCGATCGTGCCGGCCAGCAGCTCCTCGACCGTGGTGTCGCCCGTGGCCGAGAACTCGAGGTCGACGCCGTAGAGCTCCTGCGCCCCGGTCGGGCCGTAAGGGCGCTCTTCGAGCTCGGGCGGGCCGCCGAGCGTGAGCGGGCCCTCGACGTCCGCGAGGTCGCCGATGGTGGTGAGCCCGTTCTGCTCGGCGAACTCCGCCGTGACCGTGTAGGAGTCCTGGTCGGTCGCGGTCGACTGGTCGAGCGCCGTGAGACCGTCGGGCAGCACCTCGGTGAGCGCCGCGTAGACGTCATCGGCCGTGCGCGCCTCGGTCTCGGCGTCGTAGAACTGCAGCAGGTTGCCCGTGTACTCGGGGAACAGGTCGACCTCGCCGCTCTCGAGCGACGGCAGGTACGCGTCGCGCTGGCCGATCGAGAACTGCCGCTCGACCTCGAAACCCGCCCCCTCGAGAGCCTGCGCATAGATCTCGGCGATGATCTCGTTGGAGGCGTACGCCTGCGATCCGACGACGATCGTCTCGGAGCCGCCTGTCGTCTCCTCGCCCGCCGGCTCGCTCGGCTCGGCGAGCGGGTCGCTCGACCCGCATCCCGCCAGCACGAGCGCCAGCCCCGCCGCACCCGCCAGGGTCGCGCCGCGCATCATCTTGGTCCAACCCGTCGTGGTGCTCATCACTGCGCCTTCCGTCGTCCTGGCGAGAGCCTACGCGGTGGCGGGGACATCGGGACGCGTCCGCTCCTGAAGCCGCGGACCTTCCCGCAGATACGGCGGCAGCGATGCCCGCTGCAGCAGCGCGAACACGCCGTCGAGCACGAGCGCCAGCGCGGCGACGACGAGCGCGCCGCCCAGCACCTGATCGAACCGGCGCAGCGCGATCCCCTGGATGATGTCGTATCCCAGCCCGCCGAGGTTCACGTAGGCGGCGAGCGTCACGGTCGCGACCACCTGCAGCACCCCCGAGCGCAGTCCCGCGACGAGCAGCGGCAGCCCGAGCGGCGCCTCGATGCGCCACAGGATCTGCCACTCCGTCATCCCCTGCGCGCGCCCCGCGTCGATCGTGCGCCGGTCGATCGCCTCCAGCCCCGCGTACGCGCCCGCCAGGATCGGCGGGATCGCGAGCAGGACGAACGCGATCATGGCCGCCTCCGGCTTGCGTGTCACGCCCATCAGCAGCACGAGCAGCAGGATCAGACCGAACGACGGGATCGCCCGCGCGGCACCCGAGATCGCCACGGCGACTTCGCGACCACGGCCGGTGTGGCCGATCGCCCAGCCGGCCGGGATCGCGATCACGGCCGCGATCGCGACGGCCGCGAACGTGTACCAGAGGTGGACGAGCACGGCCTCGGGCAGCGGATTGGAGCCCTCCAGCCGCTCGGGCGAGAACAGCCACGCGAAGGCCTCGAGCAGCAGGTTCATGCGCGGTCCGCCTTCGCCCCCGAGAAGCGCGCCCACGGCAGCAGCAGGCGCCCCGCCAGCACCAGCAGCAGATCCACGACGAGCGCGACGATCGCGACGGCCACCACGCCGGCGAAGATCTCCTCGACGATGCGCCGCTGGAAGCCGTTGGTGAACAGGTATCCGAGGTTCGTGACGCCGATCAGGATGCCGACCGTCGCGAGCGCGACCGTGCTCACGGCGGCGACGCGCAGGCCGGCGAGGATGACCGGGCCCGCGAGCGGCAACTCGACGCCCCAGAATCGCCGCCCGGCTCCGTAGCCCATCGCGACCGCGGCGCGGCGCACGTCGTCGTCGACCGAGTCGAAGCCGTCGGCGACCGAGCGCACGAGGATGGCCACGGCGTAGATCGTCAGCGCCAGCATGAGGTTCAGCTCGCTGAGCGCGCTGATGCCGAAGATGAGCGGCAGCAGCGGCAGCAGCGCGAGCGACGGCAGCGTGTACAGCAGCCCCGTGATGACGATCACCGGCCCCCGCACGGCGCGCCAGCGGTGCGCGACCCACCCGAGCGGCAGCGACAGCAGCAGGCCCCAGAGGATGGGCAGCAGGCTCTGCTGGAGGTGCTCGACCGTCAGCGACAGGATGAGGCCGACGTTGTCGGCGACCCAGCTCATCCGCTGTCCCCGGTGCGCAGCACCCCCTGCACGCGTCCGGATCCGTCGACCACGACCGTGCTGTCGCCGGAGGTGCGCAGCGTCAGCTCGCGCTTGCCGCCCGCGACCCCGACGAAGTCGGCCACGAAGTCGTCGGCGGGCGACGCGAGGATCTCGGCCGGCGTGCCGCGCTGCACGATCCGCCCTCCCGTCGCCAGGATCACCACCTCGTCGCCCAGCAGGAACGCCTCGTCGACGTCGTGCGTGACGAACAGGATCGTCTTGCCGAGCTCCTGCTGCAGGCGCAGCAGCTCGTGCTGCAGCTCGCGACGCACGATCGGGTCGACGGCGCCGAACGGCTCGTCCATCAGCAGGATGTTCGGATCCGCCGCGAGCGCCCTCGCCACGCCGACCCGCTGCTGCTGGCCGCCCGACAGCTGCGACGGGTACCGGTTCGCCAAACGCGCGTCGAGGCCGACCGTCTGCATGAGCTCTGCCGCGCGCTCGCGCGCCTTCGACCGCGCCACGCCGTTCAGCACGGGCACCGTGGCGATGTTGTCGATCACGCGCACGTGCGGCAGCAGCCCGGCCTGCTGCATCACGTAGCCGAGTCCGCGACGGAGGGCGACGGGATCCTTGTCCCGCACGTCCTCGTCGTCGATCAGGACGACGCCCGAGGTGGGATCCACCATGCGGTTCACCATGCGCAGCAGCGTCGTCTTGCCCGATCCGGAGGACCCGAGCAGCACGACCGACCGGTGCGACGGGACGGTCAGGCTGACGTCGTCGACCGCGACGGTCTCACCGCGTCCGTCCGCGTAGGTCTTGCGGACGGAGCGGAACTCGATGCCCACGCGGTCAGGCGACGACGCGGACGTCTTCGCCGAACGCCACGTAGCCCGAGAAGTCGGCCCCGACGCGGTCGATCGCGCTGTGAGGCGGGGTCGGGTAGCTCCAGGCCGCGTCGACCGCCTCGTCGTGCACGTCGCCCTGGCTGTGGCGCAGGGTCCAGTACTGGGCCTCGCCCTTCCAGTGGCACGTGTACGGGGTCGGACTGGCGTGGAACAGCGAGCGATCGAGCGTGTCCGGCGGGAAGTACCGGTTGCCCTCGATCATGACGATCCGGTCGTCCGGGGATTCGGCCACCACGTGGTCCCGCCAGAGTGCGCGCATGCTGCGAGCGTAGCCCCGTGCGGGGACATCGGGACAGGACGAGAGCGGATCGAGACCGAACCGGCGGCTCAGCCGACGATGCGCGCGCCGGGCACGGGACCGTGTGCGTGCAGCGCCGAATGCCCGTCGGACTCCAGCTCCGTGCGCAGCTCGAGCGCGTGCTCCGCCGACCGGCACAGGAACGCCAGCGTCGGTCCGGATCCGGACACGATGCCCGCCAGCGCCCCCGCCGCCTCGCCGTACTCGAGCACGGCGGCGAGATCGGGCCGCAGGCGCAGCGTGGCGACCTGCAGGTCGTTGCGCAGCGCGGATGCGAGCATCGCGGCGTCCCCCGCGCGGAGGGCGTGCAGCACCTCGGCGTCGACCGACGGGCGCTGCACCACCGGTCCGATGTCGACCCGGTGACGCTCGCGGTGCGCGTCGAGCTCGCCGTACACCTTGGGCGTCGACACGCCCTCGTCGCTCGTGACGAGCACCCAGTCGAACCGGCCGCGCGCGAGCGCGGGGTTCAGCAGATCGCCGCGTCCCGTGCCCACCGCCGTGCCGCCCTTGAGTGCGAACGGCACATCGGCGCCGAGCCGCGCCGCGAGGCGCTGCAGCTCGGGACCCGTCAGCCGCGTGTCCCACAGCGCGTCGCACGCGAGCAGCGCGGCGGCGGCGTCCGCCGATCCGCCTCCCATGCCGCCCGCGACCGGCACCTGCTTGTGCACGTCGAGGTGCACGCCGCCCTCGTACCCGGTCTCGTCCGCGAGCAGCATCGCCGCACGCAGCGCGAGATTGCGCTGATCGGTCGGCACGCCCTCGACGTCGACGGTGCCCGAGACGGAGAGCGTGAACTCGTCGGACTGCGTCGCCACGACGTCCTCGTACAGCGACACCGCCTGGAACGCCGTCGCGAGCTCGTGGTAGCCGTCGCTCTGCAACGCACCGACCTCGAGGTAGACGTTGATCTTGCCCGGGGCGCGCACGCGCACCGACGGGATCTCCTCGGCGAAGGTCATGCGCGCGCTCGCGGGGTCCGGGTCACGTCCTCAGGCTATCGGCCCGATCGCGCGCGCGATCCGGACGAAGTCGTCGATCGCGAGCTCCTCGCCGCGCGCGGTGGGGGCGACGCGCGCCCGCTCGAGCACCTCGCTCGCGCCCGCCGCCGTGCCGCCGAGCACGCCCGCGAGGGCCTGACGGAGCATCTTGCGACGCTGCTGGAACGCCGCATCGACGATCCGGAACGTCAGCATCCGCTCGTCCTCGGTGCCGCGCGGCTCGGGGTCGCGCGTGAAGGCGACGAGCACGCTGTCGACGTTCGGCACCGGCCAGAACACCTGCCGCGACACCGTCCCCGCGAGCCGCCAGGGTCCGTACCAGGCCGCCTTCGCGCTCGGCGCACCGTAGACCTTGCTGCCGGGCGGCGCCGCGAGGCGCTCCCCCACCTCGGCCTGCACCATCACGACGCCGCGCTCGAGTCGCGGGAACGTCTCCATGAAGTGCAGCAGCACCGGCACCGACACGTTGTACGGGAGATTCGCCACGAGCACGGTCGGGTCGCCGGGGAGCTCGGTCACGCGCAGCGCATCCGCGTCCACGACCGTGAGCGCCCCCTCGCGCACACCGTGCTGCGCCGCGGTCTCGGGGAGCCGCTCGGCGAGTCGGTGATCGATCTCCACCGCCGTCACGCTCGCGCCGGTCTCCAGGATCGCGAGCGTCAGCGACCCGAGACCCGGCCCCACCTCGACGACCCGGTCATCCTCGTGCACGCCCGCGACCTGCACGATCTTGCGGACCGTGTTGGCGTCGACGACGAAGTTCTGCCCCAGCTTCTTCGTGGGGGTGACGTCGAGCGACGCGGCGAGCGAGCGGATCTCGCTGGGCCCGAGCAGAGTGACCATTCGTCCATTCTCGCGGGTCGCCGGGCCGCGTCAGAACGCGCCGTAGACCTCGGTGGTGTTGGCGGCGATCCGTGCGCACAGCTCGTCGACGTCCATGCCGAGCTCGGCAGCCATGAACCGCACCGTGACGGGAACGAGGTATGGCGCGTTCGGGCGGCCGCGGTGCGGCACGGGGGTGAGGAACGGCGCGTCGGTCTCGACCAGGATGCGCTCGACCGGCGTCACGGCCAGCGCATCGCGCAGATTCTGCGCGTTCTTGAACGTGATGTTGCCCGCGAACGACAGGTGGTAGCCGTTGTCGGCGGCCTCGCGCGCCATGTCGGCGTCGCCCGAGAAGCAGTGGAACACGGTCCGCTCGGGCGCGCCCACGCGCGCGAGCGTGTCGAGCACGTCGCGATGCGCGTCGCGGTCGTGGATCTGCATCGCGATGCCGTGCTTCTTCGCGAGCGCGATGTGCGCCTCGAACGAGGTGTGCTGCGCGGGACGCCCCGCCTCGTCCGTGCGGAAGTAGTCGAGGCCCGTCTCGCCGATCGCCCGCACGCGCGGGCGGGCGGCGAGCTCGTCCATCACTGCGATGGCCTCGTCGAGCCGCCCGGCCCGCGCGTACGTGGGCGCGTCGTTCGGATGGATCGCCACGGCGGCGAGGACGCGCGGATGCGCCTCGGCCGCCTCGACGGCCCAGCGCGAGGACTCGATGTCGCCGGATGCCTGCACGACCCCCGCGATGCCCACGGCGAGCGCGCGCTCGAGGTGCGCGGCGAGGTCCAGCGGCTCGTCGCCGTCCGTGATCTCCAGGTGCGCGTGGTTGTCGTACACCGGCACCGCGAGAGGCTCTGGCGCGTCCGGGTAGCGGAGGTCCTTGCGGCCGTCCTTGACGCGCTCGCGGACGTAGGTCTCCGGGGTCTCCGGGGAGCTCACGTCAGTCGGCCTGCTCGATGCGCGGGAACAGCGGCGCAAGGGCCTGCGTCGCCGTGCCGGCGGGCAGGACGCCCCACGTGCCGACCTCGCGGATCGGCTGCTCGGCGAGCGTCCCGAGCGCCTGGTCGGCGCCGAGAGCCGCCCACAGCTTGGCGGTGGACTGGGGCATGATCGGCGACAGCAGCACAGCGAGCGCGCGCAGCCCCTCGGCGCACGTGTACAGCACGGTCGCCAGGCGCTCGCGCTGGGTCTCGTCCTTCGCCAGCGCCCACGGCTCGTTGTCCGTGATGTAGCCGTTCAGCTCGTCCACGATCGTCCAGACCGCACGGATCGCCTCGTCGATCCGGAACCGCTCGATCGCCTCGTCCGCGCGCGACGCGGCATCCTGCACGACCCTCTGGATCGCGAGATCGACGTCCGTGTAGGCGCCAGGCTCGGGCACCGCGCCGTCGAAGTAGCGCCCGATCATCGCGATCGTGCGCGAGGCGAGGTTGCCGAAGCCGTTCGCGAGCTCGGCCTGGTAGCGCGCGGACAGGTCCTCCCACGAGAACGAGCCGTCCTGGCCGAACGCGATCGCGGAGAGGAAGTAGAAGCGGAACGCGTCGCTGCCGAAGGTCTCCACGAGCGTCTCGGGCGCAATGCCCGTCGCCTTCGACTTCGACATCTTCTCGCCGCCCACGAGCAGCCAGCCGTGTGCGAAGACGCCCTTCGGGACATCCAGGCCGGCCGCCATCAGCATGGCCGGCCAGATCACGGCGTGGAAGCGCAGGATGTCCTTGCCCACGACGTGGTAGCCGGGCCAGCGGCGCGCGAAGTTCTCGTCGTCCGCGCCGTAGCCGATCGCGGTGGCGTAGTTCAGGAGCGCGTCGATCCACACGTACAGCACGTGCGAGCTGTCCCACGGGATCGGGATGCCCCAGTCGAACGCGGAGCGCGAGATCGACAGGTCCTTCAGGCCCTGCTGCACGAACGCGACGACCTCGTTGCGCGCCGACTCGGGCTGCACGAAGTCGGGCCGGTCGCGGTACAGCGCGAGCAGGCGGTCCTGGAACTCGCTGAGCTTGAAGAAGTAGTTCTTCTCGTGCAACAGCTCGAGCGGCTTGGAGTGGATCGCGCAGACCTTCAGCCCCTCGAACGGACCCGTGCCGTCGACGATCTCGCTCTCGGGCTTGAACTCCTCGCAGCCGACGCAGTACAGCGCCTCGTACTCTCCCGCGTACACGTAGCCGCGGTCGTAGATCGACTGCCAGAACTTCTGCGCGCGGGTCTCGTGGCGCTCCTGCGTCGTGCGGATGAAGTCGTCGTTCGCGACGTCCAGCGTCTTCAGCAGCGGGAACCACGCCTCGGTCACGAGCTTGTCGACCCACTCCTGCGGCGTGACGCCGTTCGCCGCCGCCGCGCGCATCATCTTCTGGCCGTGCTCGTCCGTGCCGGTGAGCATCCAGGTGTCATCCCCCGCCTGGCGGTGCCAGCGCGCGAGCGCATCCGCCGCCACCGTCGTGTAGCCGTGCCCGATGTGGGGCACGTCGGACGGGTAGTAGATCGGCGTGGTGATGTAGAACGAACGGCCGGAAGTCACCTGTCGATCCTATTCGCGGGTGACGCCCTGTTACGCCAGCGGCAGCGAGGGCGCGAGCTTCTGCAGGCGCGCGTTCGCGGAGAACAGGGCGTCGTACAGCTCGTCGAACAGCGGCCGCAGGGTCGCGTACACGGCGGCGTCGGCGGGGCGGTTGCGGATCACGCGGCTGACGGGGACCAGGTCGGCCGCCACGTCGATCGAGGCGATCAGCCCGAGGGCCTCCATGCCGAGCAGCGCGGCGCCGAATCCGGAGCCCTCCTGCTCCTCGAGCATGCCGACCGGCGACCCGAGCGCGTCGGCGAGCGTCTGCTGCCACAGCGGATGCTGCATCACACCGCCCGTCGCACGGATCTCGTCGATCTCGAGTCCCGCGGCGCGCATCGAGTGCAGCACGAGCGAGAGCTGCAGCGCGACGCCCTCGACCGCCGCGCGCACGAGGTGCTCGCGCCGGTGCGCGCGCGTCAGCCCCACGTAGGCGCCGCGCGCAACCGAGCTCCAGTGCGGCGCGCGCTCGCTCAGCAGATAGGGCAGCATCAGCAGGCCGCCCGATCCCGCGGGCACCGTCGCGGCCGCGTCGAGCAGCTCCTCGGTGGGGACCTCGCCGTCCGCGATCTCGGACCGCACCCAGTCGAGCACGATGCCGCCGTTGTTGACGGCGCCGCCGATGACCCAGCGATCCGCCGTCAGGGCGTAGCAGAACACGCCGCCGCGGGGGTCAACGGCCGGGCGGTCGACCGCAACGCGCAGTGCCCCGCTCGTCCCGATCGAGCACGCCGCGACACCCGGGCGCACCGCGCCGACACCGAGGTTCGCGAGCGGGCCGTCGCCCGCGCCCACGACGACGCGGGTCGCGGTGCGCAGGCCCGTCGCGGCGGCGGCCTCCTCCGTGAGCCCGTCGAGCACGGTGGTGGTGGGGACGAGGTCCGGCAGCTGCTCCTCGCGGATGCCCGCGAGGCCCAGCGCCTCCTGATCCCACGCGAGCGTGTGGATGTCCATCAGTCCGGACGCCGACGCGAGCGAGTGGTCGACCACGAGCGCGCCGCACATCCGCAGCAGCACCCAGTCCTTGATCCCGACCCAGAACGCCGCAGTCTGCCGGATCCGCGGCTCCTGCTCGCGGAACCACATCAGCTTCGTCAGTGGCGACATGGGGTGGATCGGCGTGCCCGTGCGGCGGTGCAGCGCGAGCCCGTTGGCCGAGGCGCGCAGCCGCTCGGACTGGGCCGAGGCGCGCGTGTCGGCCCACGTGATGACGGGTGTCAGCGGCTGCAGCTCGTCGTCGAGGGCGAGCAGGCTGTGCATCGCGGACGAGAACGACATCCCCGCGATGCGGTCGGGACCGAGCTCGGCGACGACGTCACGGACGCCCTCGTACACGGCGCCCAGGATCAGATCCGGATCCTGCACGGCGTGCCCCGGGTGCGGCTCCTCGAGCGGATAGCCGTGCGAGGCCGACGCCAGCTGACGTCCGTCGGGCGTGTACGCCACGACCTTCGTCGCCGTCGTGCCCATATCGACGCCGAGGACGATGTCCTGTGCAGCCACTTCGCGCGCCCCGCTTCCGCTCACGCCGCCGGCTCTGCCAGCGACACGACGACCTTGCTGGATCGGCGCGAGTCGCGCGCGATCCGGAAGGCGTCCTCCGCGTCGGCGACCTGCACGACGTCGGTGATCACCTGCTCGAGCTCCGGACGCTCCGCGAGGAGCGCGACGGCCTCGTCGATCTCATCGTGGAAGCGGAACGTGCCGAGCAGCGCCACCTCCTTCGAGATGAAGGGCGCGAGGTTCACGGGCCGCGGCTCGTCAGGCAGCATGCCCACCTGCACGACCGTGCCGCGACGGCGCACGGCCACTCCCGCCGCGCTGATCGCGACCGGCGCACCGGAGCACTCCAGCACGACGTCGAAGGCCTCGGCGGGAAGGTCCTGCTCCCCCACCCGGAACGTCTCGTCGGCGCCGAGAGCCGCCGCGCGCGCGAGCGGCTCCGCCAGCACGTCGCTCACCGCCACGGACTCCGCGCCGCGCGCGCGAGCCGCGGCGAACGCCAGCAGACCGATCGGCCCCGCGCCCGAGACGAGCACGCGCGCGCCGGCGAGGTCGCCCGCGCGGGTCGCGGCGTGCAGCGCCACCGCGAGCGGCTCGGCGAGCACGGCCCGGCGCACGGGCAGCGACTCGGGCAGCACGCGCACCATGTCGGCGCGCACGACGAGCAGCTCGGCCATGGCGCCCTGCGTGTGCGGCTGCGTCGACGCGCTGCCGAGGTACGACCCGCCGGGCCACAGGTGCGGATCCTGCTCCGCCCCGCGCACGGGCGAGCCGAAGCGCGCGGGGTGCACGGTCACGGGCGTGCCCGGCGCGAGCGCGCCCGACGGGTCGAGGTCGACGCGACCCGAGAGCTCGTGCCCGGGGACGAGCGGCTCGCGCACGACGTACTCGCCGTTCGCCCCCTCGAAGAAGTAGTGCAGGTCGGATCCGCAGATCCCGACGTAGTCGACGCGCAGGCGCACCTCCCCCTCGCCCGGCTCGGGCGCGGGCGCCTCGCCCACGGAGATCGCGTCCTTGCCCTCGATCCACACCGCTCGCATGCTCATCGCCTTCCGCTCACTCGTTCTCGTCCCAGGTCCCGGTTCAGACCACGGCGGTCATGCCGCCGTCGACGAAGATGTTCTGTCCCGACACGAAGCTCGAGGCATCCGAGGCGAGGAACAGCAGCGCCCCGCGCAGCTCGCTCACGTCGCCCCAGCGCCGCGCGGGCGTGCGGTTCACGAGCCACTCCGTGAACGCCTCGTCCTCCACCAGCGCGCGGTTCATCTCGGTCGTGAAGTACCCGGGCGAGATCGCGTTGACCTGGATGCCGTGGCGTGCCAGGTCGGCCGCCATCCCCTGCGTCAGCAGCGCGATGCCGCCCTTGCTCGCGCCATACGGCGCGATCGTCTGCCGCGCGAGGCGCGACTGCACCGATGCGATGTTCACGATCTTGCCCGAGCCGCGCTCGACCATCCCCGGCGTCACGAAGCGCGAGACATAGAACGCGCTCGACAGGTTCGCCGCGATCACGGCGTCCCAGTCCTCCACGCGGAACTCGGCGAACGGCGCGCGTCGCTGGATGCCCGCGTTGTTGACGAGGATGTCGGGCACGCCGTGCTCGGCGATGAGGCCGCCGATCCCCTCCTCGACCGCGGCGGCGTCCGCGACGTCGAACGCGACGGTCGCGGGGCGGCGGCCCGTGGCGGTCTCGAGCTCGTCCGCCGCGCCGGCGAGCGCCGCGCGGTCGCGGCCGTGCAGCACCACCCTGGCGCCCGCTTCCGCGAGCGCCAGGGCGAGCGTGCGGCCGAGGCCGCGCGACGAGCCGGTCACGAGGGCCAGTCGGCCCGAGATGTCGAACACGTCGTGGGTCGTCATATCCGTCCGATCAGAAGATGGCGTAGATCACCAGGACGATCGCGAAGCCGACGAGCGACTCGATCGCCTGCTGCACGGTCCAGGTCTTCAGCGTCGTCTTGACGTCCAGGTTCATCAGGCGTCCGACCAGCCAGAAGCCCGAGTCGTTCACGTGGCTGGCGAACACCGAACCGGCGGCGGCGGCAAGCGTCACGGCGGCCGTGTCGATCGGGCTGTAGCCCGCGGCGGTGACCGCCGGGGCGAGCAGACCCGCCGTCGTCACGAGCGCGACCGTGGCCGAGCCCTGGGCCACGCGCAGCGCGACCGCGATCAGATAGGCCGCGAAGATGAGCGGCAGGCCGAGGCCGTCCAGCGTCTCGGACAGGGCGTCGCCGATGCCGGACGCGCGCAGCACGCCGCCGAACATGCCGCCGGCACCCGTGATGAGGATGACCGAGGCCACGGAGCCGAGCGTGTTGTCCACGAGCTTCTCGAGCGCGGATCCGTTCTGGCCGCGGAACTTGCCGAGCACGAGCAGCGCGACGAGCGCCGTGATCAGGAGCGCGACGGGCGACGTGCCGATCAGCATGAGCGCCTGGACCCAGGTCTCGTCGCGGTCGACCGCGCCCACCGAGCCGAGCGCGTTCAGGCCCGTGTTCAGGAAGATCAGCACGAGCGGCAGCAGCAGGATCAGGATGACCGTGCTGGCCTTCGGGGGGTTCTGCGGCTGATCCTCGTCCGTCGCGCCGAACAGCGGCGGGACGATCATCGGGTAGCGCGAGTTGACGAACTTGCCCCACAGGTAACCCGACAGGTACCAGGCCGGGAAGGCGACGACGAGGCCGATGAGCATGACGATGCCGAGGTCGGCCCCGAACAGCTCCGTGGCGGAGACCGGACCGGGGTGCGGCGGCAGGAACACGTGCATAACCGAGAAGGCCGCGGCGCCCGTGATGCCGTAGAGCAGCAGGTTCTTGCCGCCGATGCGCCGCGCGACCGCGAAGATGATCGGCAGCATGACGACGAGTCCCGCGTCGAAGAAGATCGGGAAGCCGAGGATCAGCGACGTGAGGCCGAGCGCGAACGCGGCGCGCTTCTCGCCGAAGATCCGCACCATCCCGTCGGCGAGCACCTTCGCGCCACCGCTCGACTCGATGAGCCGGCCCAGGATGGCGCCGAGGCCGATCAGCAGGGCCACGTTGCCGACCGTCCCGCCGAAGTTCTGCACCAGCACCTCGTTGACCAGCACGTCCATCGGCAGGCCGGTCGCGATCGCCGTCAGAAGCGACACGATGATCAGCACGAGGAACGCGTGCAGCCGCAGCTTGATGACGAGGAACAGGATCAGCGCGACGGCCACGGCGGCGATCGCCAGCAGCGGTCCGGCGCCGAGCACCGGTGTCCAATCTTCCATGGGGGATTCTCCGTTGAAATCAGGGATCGCGCCGATCGCGATCCGAGGAAGGTGATTGAAAGGTACTACTTTTCCGATGGGTAAGGTAGCACCATTCGACGACGAAGGAGACGTGATGGGCGGCGGAACCCACCGCGACGTGCTGGGCGAGCTCGGGCGCCGCATCAGTGCGGGCAGCATCGCCCCCGGCACCGTGCTGACCCTCGCGGGCATCGAGCAGGAGCAGGGTGCCTCCCGCACCGTCGTGCGCGAGGCCGTGCGCGTGCTCGAGAGCATGGGCATGGTCGAGTCGCGCCGCCGCGTCGGGATCACCGTGCGCCCGCGCGAGCTCTGGGACGCGCTCGACCCGCAGCTGATCCAGTGGAACCTCGATGGGCCGTTCCGGCAGCAGCAGCTGGAGGCGCTCGCCGAGCTGCGCGTCGCGGCCGAGCCGATGGCCGCGCGCCTCGCGGCGCGGCGCGCGAGCCCCGCGCAGCGCGCCGAGCTGCGGCGCCTCGCCGACCGGCTCGTCGAGCTGGGCGGCCGCGGCCTCGGCGCGTCCGAGCCCTACCTGGAGGCGGATGTGGCGTTCCATGCGCTGCTGCTCGCCGCCTCGGGCAACCCGCTGCTCGCGGTGCTCGAGCGCCCCGTGCAGGCCGTGCTCGAGGGCCGGACCCGGCTCGGCCTCACGCCCGCGATCCCCGCCGAGGGCACGCTCGAGGAGCACATGCGCGTCGCGCTCGCGGTGGCGGGCGCCGACCAGGACGCCGCCGAGCGGCATTCCCGCGCGCACATGCGCACGGTGTGGGGCGAGGTCGCCGAGGAGGTGCGCGGCGCGGCCGCCGACCAGGCGTGATCCGCGCGGCGGCTCGGGCGACGCGCCGGAGCTGCGGCTCTCGCCAGCACTCCGGAGAACACCGGAATCGCGGATCGATGCGCGGCCTCGGCTCCGGGATCCGGGTGGAGTCCGGGCTCCGGGATCCGGACGAACCCTGGGATCCGGGATCCGGGCGAAGGCGTCAGCGCTTGGCGGCCAGCGCGGCCTGGTACAGGTCGCGTGAGGAGTGCCCCGTGTGGGCCGCGACCTCGGCGGCGGCGTCCTTGAGCCGCGTGCCGGAGGCGACGAGCTCCTGCACCTGGGACAGCGCGTCCTCGAGCGGCACCTCGCCCGCGACCGCGCCGGCCACGACGATCACGAGCTCGCCGCGCACACCGGCCTCGGCCCACGCTGTCAGCTCGGCGAGCGTGCCGCGCGCGACCTCCTCGTGCAGCTTCGTGAGCTCGCGGCACACCGCCGCCCGGCGATCCTGCCCGAAGGCCGCACCGAGGTCGGCGAGCGTCTGCGCCACGCGCGTGGGCGCCTCGAAGAACACCATCGTGCGGGGTTCGGAGGCCAGCGCAGTGAGCGCGCGGCGCCGCTCCCCGGGCTTGCGCGCGACGAAGCCCTCGAACGTGAAGCGGTCGGTCGGAAGGCCCGACACCGCGAGCGCGGTGAGCACGGCGCTCGGTCCCGGGACCGCGGTGACCGTCACGCCCGCGTCCGCCGCCGCGGACACCAGGCCGTAGCCCGGATCGCTCACGGTCGGCATGCCGGCGTCGGTCAGGACGACGAGGTCCTGCTCCCGCGCGAGCTCGACGAGCTCCGCCGCCTTCTGCCGCTCGTTGTGGTCGTGCATCGCGATCAGCCGGGGCCGGTTGGCGATGCCGAGCGCCGCGAACAGGCGCTGCGCCGTGCGGGTGTCCTCGGCCGCCACGACCGGCGCCTGCTCGAGCACCTCGATGAGCCGCCGGGATGCGTCGCCCAGATTGCCGATGGGCGTCGCCGCGAGGATGATCACCGGTTCAGCGTAGTCGCGGCGAGCCGGCCGGCATGGCCCCGGAACGAGGCGGACGGTCGCGGACCGATACACTGGATGGGCTGAATCAAGGGAGTCGGATGCCTGCGCGAGCACGGGCATCCACTCGTGTGAGGGCTTCGTCCCCGCCACCTCCCGTGTCCTTCGGTTCGCGTCCCGCACCTCTCGCCTGACGGCCCAGCGCTGTCGTGGTGCGGTTCTGCCCATCCGCTCCCCGAAGGAGACCCTCATGTCCAGCGCGCCCTCGATCCGACGTCGCACCCTGCGCGGTCACCCGATCGCCACCCTCATCTCCGTGAGCTTCGGCCTGTTCATGGTCGGCCTCGACGCGACCGTCGTCCACATCGCCAATCCGGCGATCGCCGCGGACCTCGGCACGTCGTTCGCCGAGCTGCAGTGGATCACGAACGCGTACCTGCTCGGCATCGCCGTGTTCCTGATCCTCGGCGGCCAGATCGGCGACCGCTTCGGCCGCCGCACCACCTACGCCGTCGGCGTGATCGCGTTCGCGCTGGCCTCCATCGCGATCGGCCTGGTCGGCTCGACGGCCGGCGTGATCGCGTTCCGCGCCGTCCAGGGCGTGAGCGCGGCGGTGCTCATGCCGCAGACGATCGCGCTGCTGCGCGCGACCTTCCCGCGGGAGAGGTTCGGCATGGCGGTCGGCATCTGGGGCGGCGTGTCGTCGCTCGCGATCGCCGCGGGCCCGATCGTCGGCGGCGCGCTCGTGCAGTCCGCCGGCTGGGAGTCGATCTTCTTCCTCAACGCCCCCATCGCCGCGATCGCCGTCGTGATGTCGGCACTCGTCCTGACGGAGTCGAAGGCCTCGAGCGCCGCCGGCCGGTTCGACATCCCGGGTGTCCTGCTCCTCGCCCTGGGCCTCGCGGCCGTGATCGTCGGCATCGTCCAGTCGGAGACGTGGGGCTGGGCCAGCGCGTTCACGATCGGCGCGCTCGTGCTCGGCATCGCCCTGCTGGGCCTGTTCGTCCTCGTGGAGGCGCGGACGAAGGATCCGCTGCTGCCGCTGTCGCTGTTCCGCGCGCCGGGGTTCGCCGTCGGCGGCGTCGCGATCGCGGTGAACTTCTTCGCCATGATGGGCGTGACGTTCTTCCTGACCCTCTTCCTCGTGAACGTCCGCGGCGCCGAGGGCCTGCTCGCCGGCGTCATGCTGCTGCCCATGTCGGCCGTGTCGATCGTGGCGTCCCCCGTCGGCGCCGTCCTCGTCAGCCGCATCGGCGCCCGTCGCACCATGGCGCTCGGGCTGGGCATGGTCGCCGTCGCGTTCGCGGCGCTCACCGCGATCACCGCGGAGTCGCCCTACGTCGGCATGGCGATCCCGTTCGTCGTCCTCTCGCTGGGCGTCGGCTTCACCATGACGGCCGGAGCCGAGGCGATCGTCGGCAGCGCTCCCGTGCACCTCGCCGGCGTGGCGGGCGGGTTCCAGAGCACGATGCTGCAGCTCGGAGGCGCTCTCGGCACGGCGGTGTTCGCCGCGATCGTGACCGCCGGATCGCGAGCGGGATCCGCGGAGCTGCCGCTCACGGACGGCGAGCGCGACGGGGTCTCGCAGGGCATCGTCCCCGCACACCTGTCGGCGACGGATGCCGCCACCGCGCTGAACGCGTTCCTCGGGGGCTTCCACGCGGCGCTGATCACGGCCGCGGTGCTCGCGGCGGTCGTCGCCGTGCTCGCGCTCGTCGCGCTGGGCAAGCGTCCGCGGCCCACGGCCGCGGAGGTCCGCGAGGAGACCGTGGAGGCCGGCGCCGGCCACGCGTGACCGCCTGCTGCGGACGCGCAGGCCGCGCGTCCGCAGCCACGCGGCCTGAGACCGATGCTCTAGTCGAGGACGGCGATCAGGTCCGCCTGCACGAGGAGACCGCCGTCCAGCTCCGCACGGACGACGTGCCGCGCGGGCCGGGAGGCGGCATCCGGGAACATCGCGAGCCACTCCCGGTTCAGCGCCTCCCGGTCGCGGAAGTCGACGAGGTAGACGGTCATCCGCATCACGTCCTCGACCGTGCCGCCGACCTCCGCCATGAGCGTGCGGACGTGCCGGAAGACGTTCACGACCTGCTCGTCGAGCGACGCGGGCAGCGTCCCGTCCGCGTCGCGCCCCGTGAAGGCGCCCGAGAACACGAACGGCCCCTTGCGGCTCGCGGCGGGGATGGGGTTGGCGTGGTGGAAGCCCGGGAGGTCGACCGATTCGCGACGCGCCATCATTCCTCCCGCTCGCGCCACTGCGCGAGATACGCCTTGCCGTAGTCGTTGCCGTTCGGCAGCCGCAGGGTCGTGTGCACATGGAATCGCGCCGGCAGCTTGTTCGCAAGCCACACGCCCGCGTGATTGTCGAGCTCGGTCACGATCACCGGCGAGGAGGTACGCCAGGCGACCCCCGCGCCGCTCGAGGACGTCCTCGGCATCCACTGATCGTCGCCACGCGCCCCCTAGGCTTTCCGGGTGAGGATCGCGCGGCTGACGGGGGCGGGCACGGCCGCGTGGCTCGTCCCGGTCGCGCTCACGGTGCTCGCGGGCCTGCTGCGGTTCGTCGGGCTGTGGCATCCGCACCAGCTGGTGTTCGACGAGACGTACTACGTCAAGGACGCGTGGACGCTGCTGCACCTCGGCTACGAGGGCACGTGGCCCGAGGACGCCAACGAGCCGTTCGTGGCGGGCGACACCGACGTGTACGGCACGGATCCCGCGTACGTCGTGCATCCGCCCCTCGGGAAGTGGCTGATCGCGATCGGCATGCTGCTGTTCGGAGCCGACAGCGGGTTCGGCTGGCGCTTCTCGGCCGCGCTGTTCGGCACGCTGCTCGTGCCGCTCGTCTACGCCATCGCGAGGAAGCTGTCCGGCTCGATCGCGGTGGGCGCGGTCGCGGGCGGCCTGCTCGCGATCGACGGGCTCGCGATCGCGCTCAGCCGCGTGAGCCTGCTGGACGGCTTCCTGACGTTCTTCGTCACGCTCGCTTTCTGGTTCCTGCTCAAGGATCGCGATCGCACGGGCCCGGCGATCCTGCGGGCGGGCGGCGAGGCGACGGGACCGGTGCTGTGGAGCCGTCCCTGGGTGATCGCGGCGGGAGCGTCGCTCGGCGCCGCGACCGCCGTGAAGTGGTCGGGGCTGTACGCGCTGGCGGGCGTGGGCGTGCTGCTGGTCGTGCTGGACGCGATCGCGCGCCGGCGCGCCGGCATCGCCGCGCCCTTCTCCGCGGCGATCCTGCGGCAGGCGCCGGTCGCGTTCCTGCAGCTCGTGCCGGTCGCGGCGCTCGTCTACCTCGTCTCGTGGACCGGATGGCTCGTGACGCCGGGCGGCTACGATCGCGCCTCCGACCCGAACCCGCTGATCGCGCTGTGGAACTACCACTCCTCCATGTACGGCTTCCACGTCGGTCTCACGAGCGCGCACCCCTACGCGAGCCCCGCATGGCAGTGGCCGCTGCTGCTGCGCCCCACCGCGATGTGGCTCGCGCGGCCCGACGCGGGCACCGAGTGGTGCGGCTGGAGCGACGACTGCATCGCCGTGATCGGCAGCCATCCGAACCCCGTCACGTGGTACGGCGCGTGGGCAGCCGTCATCCTGCTCGTCGTGCTGCTCGCCCGCGGCCGCGGCGGACCCCTGCGGCTGGGCTTCGCACTCACCCTGAGCGGACTCGTGATCACCTACGTGCCCTGGCTGCTGTATCCCACCCGTACGATCTTCCAGTTCTACACGGTCACGATGCTGCCGTTCCTGGTCATCGCCGTGGCGCTCGCGCTCGCGTGGCTGACGCGCCCTCGCGACCCGGTGATCCTGCCCGGCGCGACCCACGGTGAGATCCAGTACGCCGAGCGGTACGCCGCGACTCAGACGCGCGCGTGGCGCCTGTTCGCGACGGTGTTCCTGGCGGTCGCCGTGCTCGCGGGGATCTTCTTCCTGCCGCTGTCCACGGGCTTTCTCACCCCGTACGGGTTCTGGTGGATGCACATGTGGCTGCCCGGCTGGGTGTGACGCGCACCGCGCACGCACAGCGCACGGCGCATGACGAAGGCCGCACAGCGCACGGTGCATGACGAAGGCCCCGGATCGCTCCGGGGCCTTCGTCGTGGTGTCTCAGTTGAGCTCGGTGGGGTGCGCTCCCACACGGCCCGAGCCGTCGAGCGGGTCGAGCGCGTCGATCGCGGCGACCTCGGCGTCGGAGAGCTCGAAGTCGAACACGTCGAAGTTCTCGGCCATGCGCTCGGCGCGCACGGACTTCGGGAACACGATGAAGCCCTTCTCGAGGTGCCAGCGGATCACGACCTGCGCGGGCGTCTTGCCGTGCGCGGTCGCGGCGTCGGCCACGGCCTGCTCGCCGAACAGGTCGTACTTGCCCTGGCCGAGCGGGCCCCACGACTCGATGAACATGCCGTTGTCGGCCGCCCACTGCGTGATCTCGCGCTGCTGGTAGGCGGGGTGCAGCTCGATCTGGTCGACCGCGGGAACCACGCCGGTCTCGGCGACCAGGCGCTCGAGGTGCTCGACGAGGTGGTTCGAGACGCCGATGCTCTTGGCCTGGCCCGCGTCGCGGATCTCGATGAGCTTCTGCCACGCGTTGACGTAGTTGCCGTTCGCCGGCGCCGGCCAGTGGGTCAGGTACAGGTCGACGTAGTCCAGACCCAGCTTGTCGAGGCTCTCGGCGATCGCGGCCTTCGGCTCGTCGCCCGCCTGGCGGTCGTTCCAGAGCTTGGTCGTGATGAACAGCTCGTCGCGCGGGATGCCGCTCTTCGCGATCGCGGCGCCCACGCCCTCCTCGTTCTTGTAGATGGCGGCGGTGTCGATGTGGCGGTAGCCCGCCTCGAGCGCCTCGCTGACGGCCTTCTCGGCCTCGGCCGGCGGCACCAGGAAGACGCCGAAGCCGAGCTGCGGGATCTCGAAACCGGAATTGAGCGTGATGGAGGGTACGGTCATGCTCTCCACCCTATGAGCGGATCCGCCCGCCACGCTCGGGCTTGACGGATCCGTTCGTCGCGGGTCACGCGAAGACGCGGTCGATCGTCGACACGCGGGCGAACAGGCGGTCGAACACCGTCATGCGGTCGAACTGCAGCGCGTGCTCGCGTGCCCGCTCCTCCCACTCGGCGCGCTCGGCGCGGTCCATCGCGAGCGCGCGGTCGATGCTCGCGGCGATCTGGTCGGGCGCGTCGACGTCGATGATCAGCGCGGTGTCGCCGACGGCTTCCCCCACGCCGCCCGTGAGCGTCGTGATCGCCGGTCCCCCGCCCGACAGCGCCTTCTCGGCCAGCGCGATGCCGAACGTCTCGATGAACTCGGGCCGCGGCTTGGTCGGCAGCACATAGGCGGCCGCGCCCGCGAACAGGAAGGGCTTCTCGGCGTCGTCGACGTCGGTGAGGAACCGGATGCGCTCGGCCGCGGGCGAGGCGGCGGCGATCGCGCGCAGCTCCTGCTCCTCGGGGCCGCGGCCGGCGATGACGAGCTGCCGGTCCGCCGCCGCGCCGGACGCCGCGAAGCCCGCGATGAGGTCCTCGACGCCCTTCGCGCGCGCGAGACGCGACAGGTAGAACACGTACCCGTCGCGCTCGAGGCCGCGCGCCTGCAGGTGCCGGTCGATGTCGGCCGGGTCGAGGTCGAGGAACAGCGAGGCGTCGATCGCGGGATACGAGATCGCGATCCGCTCCTCGCAGCGCGCGGCGTAGCGCGTGCCGTGCGTCGCGTCGAGGAGCGCGGCCTCCTCGACGATCAGGTCCTTGGTGTACTGCGACACCGCCACGCACACGTCGCTCGCGAGGTACGACTCCAGCACATGGGCCGCGGCGCCGAAGCGTCCGTCCGTGACGCACTGACGCACGACGTTCGTCACGTCCGAGCCGACCGCCTCCGCGATCGTGACGACGTTGACGGGCAGGCCCGTCTTGCGGGCGACCTCGACCGCGTCGGTCACGGCCGTGGTGTGGGGGCTGAGGTAGAGCGACATCGCGACGGTCGGCACGCCGTCGGTGAACAGCTCGACGAGCCGCCCGACGAGCCCCTGGATGTAGCGCCCGTCGACGACCTTGTAGTCGCCCACCGGCTCGGGACGCTCCACCGTGATTCCCTCGCTGTACGGCAGCACCGTGTCGAGCGGCTTGAGCGGCAGGCCGGCGGCCTCGAGCCGTTCGATGGGCCATGTGACGATGCGCACCTCGTCGAAGCCGCGCTGCAGCGCGGCCTCCGCGAGATTCCGGGCTTCGCCGGAGTGACCGCAGATCACCGGATCTGCGCGGACGACGATGACGAGTCGGCGGGACATGACGGCTCCTGACGTTCGGGGTCGTGCGTCCTCGAGGGCGGGTCGCGCCGCGAGTTGCGGTGATGCTACGCGATGGATGTGTCGCGCAGACACGTCTCGCGGAAACTCGTCGTCGCCGAGGCGTTCGCCCCGGCGATCTAGACTGGAGGGCTATGCCCGCAGACCCGATCGCGTCCTGGCGCATCTCCTACCCGCCCGAGCTGCCGGTCAGCGGCGCGCGGGACGAGATCGCGCGCGCCATCCGGGATCACCAGGTCGTGATCGTGGCCGGAGCGACCGGATCGGGCAAGACGACGCAGCTTCCCAAGATCGCGCTCGAGCTCGGCCGGGAGCGCATCGCGCACACGCAGCCCCGCCGCCTCGCGGCGCGCACGATCGCGGAGCGCGTGGCGGAGGAGCTGCAGGTGCCGCTCGGCGGCGCGGTCGGCTACAAGGTGCGCTTCACCGACAAGGTCTCGGACGCGACGCGCATCGCGCTGATGACCGACGGCATCCTGCTCAACGAGATCCACCGGGATCGGAAGCTGTCGCGCTACGACACGATCATCGTCGACGAGGCGCACGAGCGGTCGCTCAACGTCGACTTCCTGCTGGGCTATCTGAAGCAGCTGCTCCCCCAGCGCCCCGACCTCAAGGTGATCATCACCTCCGCCACGATCGACCCGGAGTCGTTCGCGACGCACTTCGCGGACGCGGACGGTGCGCCGGCCCCGATCATCGAGGTCTCGGGTCGGACCTTCCCGGTCGAGATCCGGTACCGACCGCTGGTCGACACGACGAAGGCGGAATCGGATGCCTCGACCGCGGATGCCGCCGCGTCCGCCCCGGATCGCCTTCCTTCTGCGGAGGTCGCGTATGACGCGGAGGACGAGGTGTCCGCCATCGTCGCCGCGCTGCGCGAGCTCGACCGCGAGGCGCCCGGCGATGTCCTGGTGTTCCTGCCCGGCGAGGCCGAGATCCGCGATGCGGCGGATGCCGTGCGCGGCGCGTTCCGGGATCAGCGCGCGCCCACCGAGGTGCTGCCGCTGTACGGCCGCCTGAGCGCCGCCGAGCAGCACCGCGTGTTCGAGCGCTCGACCGTCGCGGGGCTGAGGCGCCGCGTGGTCCTGGCGACGAACGTCGCGGAGACGTCCCTCACCGTGCCGGGCATCAAGTACGTGATCGACACCGGCACGGCCCGCATCTCGCGCTACAGCAACCGCGCGAAGGTACAGCGGCTGCCGATCGAGGCGATCTCGCAGGCGTCGGCGCAGCAGCGTTCGGGCCGTGCCGGCCGCACCAGCGCGGGCATCGCGATCCGGCTCTACGGCGAGGACGACTTCGCACGCCGTCCCGAGTTCACCGAGCCGGAGATCCTGCGCACGTCGCTCGCGTCCGTCATCCTGCAGGCGCTTGCGCTCGACTTCGGCGACATCCAGCGCTTCCCGTTCCTGACGCCGCCCGACTCGCGCGGCGTCAAGGCCGCGACCGACCTGCTCGTCGAGCTCGGCGCGGTCGTGCTGAACCGCGACGGGGCGCCCCGGCTCACGCGGGTGGGACGCGACATCGCGCGCCTGCCGATCGACCCGCGCTTCGCCCGCATGCTCGTCGAGGCGCAGCGCACCGGCACGGTCGACGAGGTGCTCGCAATCGTGTCGGGGCTGTCGATCCAGGACGTCCGCGAGCGACCGGAGGAGCAGCGCGAGCAGGCCGATCAGGCGCACGCGCGCTTCGCGGATCCGACGAGCGACTTCCTGACGCTGCTGAACCTCTGGAACCACCTGCAGGAGCGGCAGCGCGAGCTGGGGTCGAGCGCGTTCCGCCGGCTGTGCCGCGCGGAGTTCCTCAACTACGTGCGCGTGCGGGAGTGGTTCGACGTGCACCGTCAGCTGCGCAGCCTCGCCGGTCAGCGGTCCCCGCGCGAGGAGGGGAAGCGCCCGCGCCGGGACGATCAGGCCGCGCCCGGTGCGGAGGGCGACGCCATCCACCGGGCGCTGCTGGCGGGCCTGCTGTCGCAGATCGGCGTCCTGGACGAGCGCGAGAAGGGCAAGGATCCGCGCCGCGGCGCCGAGTACCGCGGTGCGCGCGGCGTGAAGTTCTCGATCTTCCCCGGCTCGGTGATGCGCAAGCGCCGACCCAAGGCCGTCATGGCCGCCGAGCTCGTCGAGACGTCCCGGCTGTTCGCACGCACGGTGGCGCAGATCGATCCCGCGTGGGCCGAGGCGCTCGCGGGCGACCTCGCCAAGCGGCAGGTCTCCGAGCCGCACTGGTCGAAGGACGCGGGCGCGGCCGTGGCGTACGAGAAGGTCACGCTGTACGGCGTCGAGATCGTGCCGCGCCGCCGCATCCAGTTCGCCCGCGTGGACCGCGCCGCCGCGCGCGAGCTCTTCGTCCGGCACGCCCTGGTCGAGGGCGAGTGGGATCCGTCGCGACTGCCGCAGAACGTCACGGCGTTCCTGCGCCAGAACCACGAGCTGCGTCGCCGCCTCGAGAAGCTCGAGGAGCGCGAGCGGCGGCGCGACATCCTGGCCGGCGACGAGGCGGTCTTCGCCTTCTACGACGCGCGCATCCCCGCGGACGTGTTCGACGTCCGCTCGTTCGAGGCGTGGTGGCGCGAGGCCCTCGCGCGCACGCCCAAGCTGCTCACGATGCGCGAGGCCGATCTCATCGCGGGGCAGGCGACCGCGGACGCGCGCGACTTCCCGACGCGCTGGACGCAGGGCGACCAGACGCTGAACCTCGCATACCGGTTCGAGCCGGGCGCGCCGGACGACGGCGTGACCGTCGTGATCCCGCTCGCCCTGCTCGCGTCCGTCGAGCCGGCCGGGTTCGACTGGCAGGTGCCGGGCATGCGCTCGGAGCTCATCACGGCGCTGCTGCGCGCGCTGCCCAAGGCGATCCGGCGCCACGTGGTGCCCGCCGCCGACTGGGCCGAGAAGCTCGCGGCCGAGCTCGAGGGCGCCGGTCCCGAGGACCACGCCGGCCGACCGCCCCGGTCGCTGCGCGAGGCGCTCGCGACCCGCATCCAGCGCGTCGCGAACCAGCCCGTGACCGCGGCCGACTTCGAGCTCGAGCGCGTGCCGGGACACCTCACGATGTCGTTCCGCGCCGTGGACGAGCGCGGCCGCGCGCTCGGCGCGGATCGCGACCTGCGCGCCCTGCAGGACCGGCTCGCGGGGCGCGCCCGGCAGAGCGTGGCGCGCTCGCTCGACCGCGAGGCGCGCCGATCCGGTCCGGCGGAGGTCGCGGGAGCCGCGGCCCCGCGCCTGGAGCGGACGGGGCTGACCGACTGGGAGGTCGGCGACCTTCCCGAGGTGGTCGACACGAAGCTGGCGGGCGGCGTGGTGCGCGGCTATCCGGCGCTCGTCGACGAGGGGTCCTCGGTCGCGCTGCGCGTCGAGGCGACGCTCGAGAAGGCGGACGCCGAGACACGGCGCGGCGTGCGGCGGCTCCTGCTGCTGCAGGTGCCGTCGCCCGTGTCGTACGTGCAGGAGCATCTCACCGCGAACGAGAAGCTCGCGCTGGCGGCCTCCCCGTACGCATCGGCCAAGGCGCTCATCGAGGACTGCCGTGCGGCGGTCGCGGACGCCGTGCTCGACCGCGTGGGCGCCCTCCCCCGCACCCGCGCGGCCTTCGACGCGGTGAAGGCGGAGGTCATCCGCGTATCCGTCGACGACGTGTTCGCGTGCGTGTCGCTCGTGGCCCGCATCCTGACCGCCGCGCGCGAGGTCGAGCGCGGCCTCAAGAAGGCCAACTCCATGGCGCTGCTCGGCCCGCTCGGCGACATCCGCGCACAGCTCGCCGGCCTCATCCATCCGGGCTTCGTCTCGGCGACGGGCCTCGCGCGGCTGCAGCACCTGCCCCGCTACCTCGAGGGCGCGAGAGTCCGCCTCGAGGCGCTGCCGGACAACCCCGGCCGCGACCGCGCCTGGATGACCGAGCTCGAGCGGGCCACGACCGCATTCGCCGAGGCGGGCGGGACGATCCCCCCGCCGCGCGATGCGCCCGCGCACCTCGTGCGCGCCCGCTGGCTGCTCGAGGAGCTGCGCGTGGGCCTGTTCGCCCAGCGCCTGGGCACGGCCGAGCAGGTGTCGGTGCAGCGGCTGCAGAAAGCGCTGCGGCCGTAGGCGCAGGCATGCCAGGATCGACGCGTGCGTGCGTCGCGGCCCCTGTATGTCGAGATCGACATCGCCGCGCCCGTCGAGCGCGTGTGGCAGCTGACGCAGGATCCCGTGCTGCAGCCGCGCTGGGACGCGCGGTTCACGGCCATCGTGCCGACGCGGCTCCGTCCCGACGGCGCACAGGAGTTCCGGTACGAGCTCGCGCTCGGCGTGCACACGATCCGCGGCACGGGCGTCTCGCTCGGCGAGCGGCTGCGCGCCGACGGCCGGCGCACCTCGGCGCTCGTGTTCGACACGGAGGACCCGCTGTCGCCTCTCGGCCGCGGCCGCGGCTACTGGCGGTACGAGCCGATCGAGGGCGGAGTGCGCTTCTCAACCGGGTACGACTACGCGCCGGGGTGGGGACGGATCGGCCAGGTGCTGGATCCCCTCCTCACGCGTCGCCTCGTGTGGTGGCTCACGGCGTGGAGCTTCGACCGCCTGCGCATCTGGGCCGAGACGGGGGCGCCGCCCGTGCCGATCTGGCGCGCCTGGCTGAGCGGCGCGGGTGAGCGTCCCCGCGCAAGGCGCTGCCGCTCGGCGCCGCGGCAGGTCGCGACGTCTCACGCGCGCGACGTCATGGCGGACGCGCCCCAGACGCTCGGGCGGCTCGGATGACCACGGCGGTGTTCCGGCGCGCGCTCGGCGCCGAGGTCAAGCCGTATCGCGAGGAGCCGCGCGAGTGACGCCCGTCAGGCCGACTCGACGATCGCCGTCGCGGCGAGTCCGCCGGCGGCGCAGACCGAGATGAGCGCACGGGCCGTCCGCCCGGTCTCCGCGGCGCGGGCCGAGACGAGCTTGGCCGCCGTCGCCAGGATGCGGCCTCCCGTCGCGGCGAACGGGTGTCCCGCCGCGAGCGAGGAGCCGTTGACGTTGAGCCGGGCGCGGTCGACCGTGCCGAACGCGCCGTCCAGCCCGAGCTCGGTGCGGCAGTAGTCCTCGTCCTCCCAGGCCGCGAGGGTCGTCAGCACGGTCGCGGCGAAGGCCTCGTGGATCTCCACGAAGTCGAAGTCGTTGAGCGTGAGCCCGTTGCGCGCGAGCAGTCGCGGCACGGCGTGCGCTCCGCCCATCAGCAGGCCTTCGTGCCCGCCGACGAAGTCGACGGCGGCCGTCTCGGCGTCGACGAAGCGCGCCAGCACCGGCAGGCCGCGCGCCTGCGCCCACTCACGCGAGGCGAGCAGCACGGTCGAGGCGCCGTCCGTCAGGGGCGTCGAGTTGCCCGCCGTCATGGTCGGCGGGGTGTCGAGGCCCTTGCCGAACACGGGCGACAGCGCGGCGAGCTTCGCCATCGACGTGTCCGCGCGCAGGTTGTCGTCGCGGCCGAGACCGCGGAACGGCGTCACCAGGTCGTCGAAGAACCCGGCCTCCCAGGCCGCCGCCAGGCGCAGGTGGCTGTGCAGCGCGATCTCGTCCTGCGCCTCGCGCGTCACACCCCAGCGGGCGGTCGTGATGGCCTGGTGCTCGCCCATCGACAGGCCGGTGCGCGGCTCATCCGTCGACGGCGTGAGCGGCTTGAGGTGCGCGGGCCGCAGCTTCGCGAGCGCCTTGAGCCGGTCGGGCAGCGTCTTGGCGTGCGAGACCTGCAGCAGCACGCGACGCAGGCTCTCGCTCACGGCGATCGGGGCGTCCGAGATCGTGTCGGCGCCGCCCGCGACGCCCGAATCGACCTGGCCGAGGCGGATCTTGTTCGTCACCGCGATGGCCGCCTCGAGCCCCGTGGCGCACGCCTGCTGCAGGTCGTACGCGGGCGTCTGCGGAGACAGGGAGGTGCCTAGCACGCTCTCGCGGATGAGGTTGAAGTCGCGCGAGTGCTTCAGGACCGCCCCGCCCACCACCTCGCCGAGACGCTCGCCCTCGAGGCCGAATCGCGTGACGAGCCCCTCGAGCGCCGCGGTGAACATCTCCTGGTTCGAGGCGTCCGAGTACCTCTTCCCCGCCCGCGAGAACGGGATCCGGTTGCCGCCGACCACGTAGGCGTGGCGCGGTGCGGAGGCGGAGGTCTCGGCCGTTGAGCTCATTCCCCGATCGTCTCATGCGGTCCGCATCGAGGGGCGTGGGAGCGGGAGAGGCGCGGGTCCGCCGCCCCCGGACGGGAGGCGGATCACCGCTCCGGTATCTTGAAGTCGAGAGAATCGGCGCGCCGCTGCACCGCGGGAGCCGCCGATCGGCTGACGACCACAGGAGCTTCTTCCGCATGTCGAAGATCATCTACACGCACACCGACGAGGCGCCTCTGCTGGCGACGTACTCGTTCCTGCCGATCGTCGCGAGCTACGCGGCGAAGGCGGGCATCGAGCTCGAGACCCGCGACATCTCGCTCGCCGGCCGCATCCTCGCGCAGTTCCCCGAGCGCCTCACGGAAGAGCAGCGCATCGGCGACGCGCTCAGCGAACTCGGCGAGCTGGCGAACGACCCCTCGGCCAACATCATCAAGCTGCCGAACATCTCCGCGTCCGTCCCCCAGCTCGAGGCGGCGATCGCCGAGCTGCAGGCCCTCGGCTACGACGTGCCCGACTACCCGGGCAACCCCCAGACCGAGGAGGAGAAGGACTTCGCCGCCCGCTACGACAAGGTCAAGGGCTCGGCCGTGAACCCGGTCCTGCGCCAGGGCAACTCCGACCGCCGCGCTCCCGCCTCGGTCAAGGCCTATGCCAAGGCGCACCCGCACTCGATGGGCGCCTGGAGCGCGGACTCGAAGACCGCCGTCGCCACCATGGGCCGCGACGACTTCCGCTCGAACGAGAAGTCCGTGACCATTCCCGCCGACGACACGCTCCGGATCGAGCACGTCGGGCAGGACGGCGCCGTCACGGTGCTCAAGAGCGACCTGAAGGTGCTCGCGGGCGAGGTCGTCGACGCGACCTTCATGAGCGCGAAGGCGCTCGATGCGTTCCTGGCCGAGCAGGTCGCGCGCGCCAAGGCCGAGGGCGTGCTGTTCTCCGTGCACCTGAAGGCCACCATGATGAAGGTCAGCGACCCGATCCTGTTCGGTCACGTGGTCAAGACGTTCTTCAAGCCGGTGTTCGACGCGTACGGCGCCGACCTCGCGGCGGCCGGGCTGTCGGCCAACGACGGCCTCGGCGCGATCTACGCCGGCCTGGACGCGCTGCCGAACGGCGCCGAGATCAAGGCCGCGTTCGATGCCGCCCTGAACGACGGCCCCGCCCTGGCGATGGTCAACTCCGACAAGGGCATCACGAACCTGCACGTCCCGAGCGACGTCATCGTGGACGCGTCGATGCCGGCGATGATCCGGATCGGCGGCCACATGTGGGGTCCCGACGGCAAGGAGGCCGACACTCTCGCGGTCATCCCCGACTCGTCCTACGCCGGCATCTACCAGGCCGTGATCGACGACTGCAAGGCGAACGGCGCGCTCGATCCCGCGACCATGGGCACCGTGCCGAACGTCGGCCTGATGGCCCAGGCGGCCGAGGAGTACGGCTCGCACAACAAGACCTTCGAGATCGCCGCGCCCGGCGTCGTCCGGATCGTCGACTCGGCGGGTGAGTCGCTCACCGAGCACGAGGTGGAGGCCGGCGACGTCTGGCGCGCGTGCCAGACCAAGGACGCCGCGATCCGCGACTGGGTCAAGCTCGCCGTCACCCGCGCCCGCCTGTCCGGCACCCCCGCGGTGTTCTGGCTCGACGCGACGCGCGCGCACGACGCGAACCTGATCGCCAAGGTCGAGGAGTACCTGGGCGAGCACGACACCGACGGTCTCGAGCTGCACGTCATGGCACCCGCCGAGGCGACGCTGTTCTCGCTCGCGCGCATCCGCAAGGGCCTGGACACGATCTCCGTCACGGGCAACGTCCTGCGCGACTACAACACCGACCTGTTCCCGATCCTCGAGGTCGGCACGTCGGCGAAGATGCTCTCGATCGTCCCGCTCATGGCGGGCGGCGGCCTGTTCGAGACCGGCGCGGGCGGATCCGCCCCGAAGCACGTGCAGCAGCTCGTCTCCGAGGACTACCTGCGGTGGGACTCGCTCGGCGAGTTCTTCGCGCTCGCCGCCTCGTTCGAGCACCTCGCCCAGACGACCGACAACGCCAAGGCGCAGGTGCTCGCCGACACGCTCGACCGCGCCACCGGCACGTTCCTGAACGAGGACCGCTCTCCCGGCCGCAAGCTGGGCACGATCGACAACCGCGGCTCGCACTTCTACCTGGCGCTGTACTGGGCGCAGGAGCTCGCGCAGCAGACGGAGGATGCCGAACTCGCCGCCGCGTTCGCGCCGCTCGCCGAGAAGCTGCAGGCCTCGGAGAAGACGATCGTCGACGAGCTCGTCGCCGTGCAGGGCAAGCCCGCCGACATCGGCGGCTACTACCGTCCCGACGCCGAGAAGACCGCGGCCGTGATGCGTCCGTCCGCGACGTTCAACCAGGCGATCGACGCGCTGTAAGCAGTCCCGCATCGGCGGCCCCGTCTCCTTACGAGGAGGCGGGGCCGTCGTCATGTGTCACGTGGTTGGGACACCGGACCACACGGTGGTAACTTAGGTGAGCCTCACCTACCCCATCGGGGCCACCCCATCACAGCATCGAAGGGATCACCCTTGCGCATCGCACGCACCCTCGGCGCGACCGTCGTCGCCGCCGCCCTGACCGCCTCGCTGGCGGCCTGCTCGACCTCCTCGACCCCCGCCGGCGGCGAGAGCTCCGCGCCCGGGGGCGACGCGGGCGTGTTCCCCGTCGAGGTCGAGCACGCGCTCGGCACGACGACCATCGACGCCAAGCCGGAGCGCGTGGCCTCGATCGGCTGGGGCAACCAGGACGTGGCCCTCGCCCTCGGCGTCGCGCCGGTGGGCGCCGACGACCAGACCTGGTCGATGGACGGATCGGACGGCCTCGGCCTCTACGAGTGGACGACGGACGCGTACGCTGAGCTCGGCGCCGACGAGCCCGTGGTGTTCTCCACGACCGACGGCATCGACTTCGAGGCCATCGCGGACACCACGCCCGACCTCATCATCGCCGCGTACTCGGGCCCCACCGAGGAGGAGTACGCCACCCTCACCGAGATCGCCCCGACCGTCGCGTACCCCGGTGTCGCCTGGTACACGCCGTGGCGCGACAGCATCCTGCTCAACGCGAAGGCTCTCGGCCTCGCCGAGGAGGGGGAGGCCCTCGTCGCCGACCTGGAGCAGCAGATCGCGGACGCGACCGCCGACTCCGACTTCGCGGGCAAGAGCGCCGCGTTCCTCTACCTGAACCCCGCGGACCTGTCGACCACGTCGATCTACGCGACGGGCGACTCGCGCGCCGCGTTCCTCGCGGACCTCGGCTTCGACGTCCCGGCCGCCGCGAAGGAGGCCGACGAGGCCGGCACCTTCTACCTCGACATCTCGGCCGAGAACGTCGACAAGCTCGCCGACGTGGACGTCATCGTCTCGTACGGCGGCGAGGACCTGCTTCCGGCCCTGCAGGCCGACCCGCTGTGGAGCACGCTGCCCGCCGTCCAGAACGGCGCCGTGGTGGCCGTCGGCGCCGGCGACGACCTGAGCGGCGCCGTGTCGCCGACCGCTCTGTCCATCCCGTGGATGCTTGACACCTACGTCGGTCTCCTGGACGACGCAATCGCCCAGTCGGAGTGAGCGTTCTCTCTGATGCGCCGCGGCGCGCAGTCGGTCCCCGGCCGACTGCGCGCCGTCCGGCGTTCCTGCTCGGCGCGATCCTCGTGCTCGCGGCGTCCGTCGGGCTCTCCCTCGCACTCGGATCCCGCTCCGTCTCCCTCGCCGAGGTGGTCGACGGGCTGACGGCCTGGTTCGGCGGACGGACCTCCGAGGACATCGGCGCCATCGCGGTGCAGGAGCGCATCCCCCGCACGGTCCTCGCGCTCATGGCCGGCGCCGCGCTGGGCCTGTCCGGCGCGCTGATGCAGGCCGTCACGCGCAACCCGATCGCGGATCCGGGAATCCTCGGCGTCAACACGGGAGCCGCGCTCTTCGTGGTGTGCGGCATCGCCTTCCTCGGCATCACATCGGCCGTGCAGTTCCTGGTGCTCGCCCTGATCGGCGGCAGCCTCGTGGCGGTGTTCGTCTATGTGGTCGGCTCCGTCGGCCCGGGCGGCTCGACCCCGATCAAGCTCGCGCTGGCCGGCGCAGCGACCACGGCGGCACTGTCGTCGCTCGTGAGCGCGGTGCTGCTGCCGCGCATCGCGGCCATGGACGTCTTCCGGTTCTGGCAGGTCGGCGGCGTCGCCGGCGCCGACTGGGGCACGATGGCGATCATCGCGCCGCTGCTGCTCGTCGCCGCGGCCGCCGCCCTCCTGTGCGCCCCCATGCTCAATGCGCTCGCGCTCGGCGACGAGGTCGCCGTCGGGCTCGGCGTGAACGTCACGGTCGGTCGCCTCGTCGCCTCCGCGGCCGGCGTGATCCTGTGCGCGGCCGTCACGGCCATCGCCGGCCCCATCGCCTTCGTCGGGCTCATGGTGCCGCACGTCGCGCGCATGCTGTTCGGGCCGGACCAGCGCTGGCTGCTCCCCGTCTGCGCGCTCGGCGGCGCGGCCCTGCTCACCGTCTCCGACACGATCGGGCGCCTGATCGGCAGCCCCGGAGAAGTCGAGGCCGGGATCGTGACGGCCTTCGTCGGCGCCCCGATCCTCGTCATCATCGCCCGCCGCACGCGGATGAAGGCCCTCTGATGGCGCTCACGCTCGCTCCCGCCCCCGCCGATACGACGACGGCGATCCGGCACGGCCGTCAGCGCCGCACGCGCCGCCGAGCGCTGGGGATCGCCGGGCTCGCCGGGATCCTGATCGTCCTGATGGGCGCGATGGTCATGCTCGGCGACACGATCTACCCGGTCTCCGACGTGTTCGCCGTGATGCTCGGCGAGAAGGTCCCCGGCGCGTCGTTCACGGTCGGCTCGCTGCGCATTCCGCGCATGGTCACGGGCGTGCTCGCCGGAATCGCGTTCGGCGTCGCGGGCACGACCTTCCAGACCATGCTGCGCAACCCGCTCGCGAGCCCCGACGTGATCGGCATCACGTCCGGTGCGAGCGCCGCGGCGGTCGTCTGCCTCGCCGTGCTGCACTGGAGCACGACCGCGACGACGCTCATGGCCCTCGTCGTCGGCATCGCGACGGCGGCGCTGATCTACGTCGCCGCGCGCGGCGGGGAGTCCACGGGCGGCCGGCTTATCCTCATCGGCATCGGCATCGGCGCGATGCTCGATTCGGTGGTGTCGTTCGTCATCCAGCGGGCGGCCGACTGGGACGTCGCCGTCGCGATGAGATGGCTGACCGGCAGCCTCAACAGCGCGAAGTGGGACACCATGCCGCCGCTGGTGATCGCGACCGCGATCCTGCTGCCCCTGATCCTCGTGCTGTCGCGGGATCTGCGCGCGCTGGAACTCGGCGACTCGTCGGCGACCGCGCTGGGCGTCCGCGTCGACCGCGCGCGCGTGCTGCTGATCATCGCGGCCGTCGCGCTCGCGTGCTTCGCCACGGCGACCACCGGCCCGATCGCATTCGTCGCGTTCCTGGCCGGCCCGATCGCGTCCCGCCTCGTCGGACCGGGCACGTCGCTCACGATCCCCGCCGCGCTCACGGGTGCGGTGCTCGTGCTGGCCGCCGACCTGATCGGCCAGTTCGCGTTCGACACGACGTTCCCCGTCGGCGTGATCACGGGCGTGCTCGGCGCCCCCTACCTGCTCTACCTGCTCATCCGCACGAACCGCATCGGAGGTTCATCGTGACCACCCCCGTCCCGACCGCTCACGGGCTGCAGGCGACGGACCTCGTCGCCGGGTACGCCGCCGCGACCCCCATCGTGAAGGGCGTCGATCTCGCGGTGCCGAGCGGCCGGATCAGCGTCATCGTCGGCGCGAACGCGTGCGGCAAGTCGACCCTGCTCAAGACGCTCGCGCGGCTGATCGCCCCGCAGGCGGGCAGCGTCGTGCTCGACGGCCAGAGCATCGGGTCGATCCCCACCAAGCAGCTCGCCCGCACGCTCGGGCTCCTGCCGCAGTCGCCGATCGCGCCCGAGGGCATCGCGGTCGCCGACCTCGTGGGCCGGGGCCGTCACCCGCACCAGAAGCTGTTCCGGTCGTGGTCGGCGCAGGACGATGCCGCCGTGGCCGAGGCGCTCGAGCTCACGGGCGTCGCCGACCTCGCCGACCGCGCGGTCGACGAGCTCTCCGGCGGCCAGCGGCAGCGCGTGTGGATCGCGATGGCGCTCGCGCAGGAGACCGGCGTCCTGCTGCTGGACGAGCCGACGACGTTCCTCGACGTCGCGCACCAGATCGAGGTGCTCGACCTGCTCACCGACCTCAACCGGTCGAAGGGCACGACCATCGTGATGGTCCTGCACGACATGAACCTCGCGGCCCGCTACGCCGACCACATCTTCGCGATGCGCGGCGGCGAGCTCATCGCGAGCGGCGCACCGGCCGAGGTCATGACGAGCGAGCTCATCTCCGACGTGTTCGGCCTCGACGCCACGGTCATCCCCGACCCCGTGTCCGGCGCTCCCATGGTGCTGCCGCGCGGGCGCCACCACGTGCTCGCCCACCCCGTCGGCTGACCGCCGCGGAGCGCTCCCCCGCTAGCCTGACCCCATGGCGAAGGCGATCCAGTACACCGAGTTCGGCGGGCCCGAGGTCCTCACCCTCAACGAGATCCCGGATCCGGTTCCCGGCCCGGGCGAGGTCGCGATCCGGATCGAGGCGGCGGGCGTCAACCCGATCGACGCGAAGCTGCGGCAAGGGCTGCGCGCGTCCGATCCGCTCACCGCGCCGCGCGGCACGGGATCGGACGGCGCGGGTCATGTCACGGCGGTGGGCCCCGATGTGGAGGGCTTCCGCGTGGGCGATCCGGTGGTCTTCACGGGCAAGTTGGGCGCGTACGCTACCGACCTCGCGGTGCCCGCCGACAAGGTGTTCGCGCGGCCGGCGGGCGTGACCGCCGCGGTGGGCGCGGCCATCGGAGTGCCCGTCAGCACGGCCTATCAGGCGCTGCGCTCGCTCGGCGTCCGCGGCGACGACACCCTGCTGATCCACGGCGCCTCGGGAGCGGTCGGCCAGGCCGCGGTGCAGCTCGCGGTTCTCGCGGGCGCACGCGTGCTCGGCACCTCGAGCGACGCGCGCGCCGACCGGGTCGCCGACCTCGGCGGCGAGCCCCTCCGTTACGGCGAGGGGCTCGGCGACCGCGTGCGCGCCGCGGCACCCGAGGGCGTCACCGTGATCCTCGACTGCGCGGGCACCGACGAGGCGCTGGACACGTCGCTCGAGCTGCTCGCGGACCGCGACCGGATCGCCACGATCGTGCGCGGCGCGGACGCCGTGGGGCTCGGCATCCGGGGATTCTCGGGAGGGTCGCCGCACCCGCTCACCCCCACCCAGCTCGCGTGGCGGCACGAGGCCATCCCGGTCGTGCTCGCGCTGCTCGCGGCGGGGCGCTTCTCGGTCGAGCTCGGCGAGCGCTACCCGCTCGATCGGGCGGGCGACGCGCAGCGCGCGAACCGCGAGGGAGCGCCGGGCAAGCTGCTCATCGTGCCGTGAGGCATGGGTCCCGCTCCCCCGGGGCGTCGCGCCGCCGCGCCACTAGGATCGACGCGTGAGCAACGGGGGGATGGGGCTCGACGCCCCGGTCGTGCGGCGCATACGCGTGCTCACGGCGATCGCGGTGCTCGCCGGCGCGCTCGTGCTCACGGGCGTCGTGTGGGGCGCGCTGTACGACCTGCGCGTGGTCGACATCCGCCCGATCGCGGCGGAGCCCGACCCGGATGCCGACAGCCCGTGGGAGTTCGCGAACCCGCCGGAGCTCACGATCGCCGAGGACGGCACCCTCGCGGTCCCCGCGGGGGCGGAGTGCTCCACATCGCGAGGGACGCGGCGACGCCCGTGCTGCAGGTCACCCCGGCGGCGGACCCCGCCGACTGGATCGACATCTCGATCACGCCGGCGGGTGAGCACCCGCAGGACGAGTACTTCTACCCCGACGACGTCGGCTTCCTGGCGTCCGAGTCGGACGTCGCGATGCTGTTCCCCGGCGCGCGCGACCTGGAGGTGTGGTTCGAGTCCGACGCGCAGGAGACGCTGCGGATCTCGCCGGTCGAGGCGACGACGTTCACGTCGGCCGCGAGCGGCGAGGGCGACGCCGTGCTGCTCTACGAGGGCGAGCACATCAGTGCCCGCGCCGTGCATCGCGGCGACGGCGACTTCTACGTCGACACCTTCACGCCCACCGCCAGCGAGTCGCCGATCATCGACTTCGGCCGCATCGACCAGCGGTTCTCATGGGAGGAGGGCGGACCGCTCGTGATCCGGATCGAGTCGAGCGACGGCCCCTGGACCATCGAGATCGAGGGCGAGTCCGGCGCTCCCGTGGACGTCCCCTCCGCCGCGCAGACGACCGATCCGGCGGGCTGAGCACCGCGGCATCCGACCCACGAGACACGCCCCGATACGACGAGAGAGCACATGGACTTCGCGACGACGCTCGACCAGGCCTTCAAGGCCCGGCTGCCGCTGCTGTACCTCGAGACCAGCGAGGAGGTGCGCGCGGTGCAGGCGCTCACGCATGCGGCCGACCGGCAGCGCACGGCCCGGCCCGTGTGGACGTGGAGCTCGGCGACCGGCCTCGTGCACCCCGAGGACGGCGTCGTCGAGGGCACCACGAGTCCCGTCCGGGCGCTCGACCATGCCGCGCAGCAGGCGGACGCCGGCGTGTTCGTCTTCCACGATCTGCACCTGCACTTCGGCGGCGAGGGGCGCCCCGGCGATCCGGCGATCATCCGCAAGACGCGCGAGACGGCCGTCGACTTCCGGCACGGCGAGGCCGCGCGCATGCTGATCCTGACCTCGCCGGTGCGCGTCATCCCGCCCGAGCTCGACACGCTCACGACGCTCGTCGAGTTCCCGCTGCCGACGGCCGACGAGCTGCGCATGCTGCTCGACGACATGATCGACACGAACCGCAAGGTCAAGGTGGAGGCGACGGCGGACGAGCGCGAGCGGCTCGTCAACGCCGCGCTCGGCCTCACGATGCACGAGGCGGAGAACGCCTTCGCGCGCGCGATGGTCGACGACGGCCGGCTCACCTCGCTCGACGTCGAGGTCGTGCACGACGAGAAGCGCCAGGCGGTCAGCAAGTCGGGGCTGCTCGACTTCCTCGAGCCGGGCCTGGATCTCGACGACGTCGGCGGGCTCGGCAACCTCAAGCGCTGGCTATCGCGCCGGCAGGGCTCGTGGCTCACGAAGGCCCGCGAGTTCGGGCTCCCCTCGCCCAAGGGCGTGCTCATCACGGGCGTGCCGGGCTGCGGCAAGTCGCTCACGGCGAAGGCCACGGCGGCATCGTGGGGGCTGCCGCTGCTGCGGCTCGACGTCGGCCGGATCTTCTCGGGCCTCGTGGGCTCGAGCGAGCAGAATCTGCGCACGGCGATCGCCACCGCCGAGGCCGTCTCGCCCTGCATCCTGTGGGTCGACGAGATCGAGAAGGGCTTCTCGGGTGTGGCGGGCTCGACGGACTCCGGCACGTCCGCGCGCGTGTTCGGCTACTTCCTGACGTGGCTGCAGGAGAAGACGCGGCCCGTGTTCGTCGTGGCGACCGCGAACAACATCGACCAGCTGCCGCCGGAGTTCCTGCGCAAGGGCCGCTTCGACGAGATCTTCTTCGTCGACCTGCCGAGCCTCACCGAGCGCCGCGTGATCTGGCGCATCCAGCTGTCCTCGCGCGCGCGGTCGAGCAACGGCCTCGAGGCGATCGCGGCCGACGACGCCGCGATCGAGCGCCTCGCCGCCGCGAGCGAGAACTACTCGGGCGCCGAGATCGAGCAGGCGGTGGTCGCCGCCCTGTACGAGGCGTTCGCGGCCCAGCGGCGAGCGACGACCGAGGACCTCGTGCTGGCGATCGAGAACATGATCCCGCTGTCGGTGACGCAGTCCGAGGACGTGCAGGCGATCCGCGAGTGGGCCAGCGTCCGGGCGGTGCGGGCGACCGCCAGCGAGGACCTGTCGCGCGATGAGCAGGCGGACGAGCACGGCGCACCCGCCGCGGTGCCGATCGCGAGCGGCCGCGGCGGCCGGACGGTCGATTTCTGAGGGAGGGATCCGGATGACGCAGAAGCAGCTGATCGTCCGCGTGCGCGCGGACGGCACGATCGACGCCGAGACCGTCGGCATGTACGGCGCCGAGTGCCTCGACTACTTCGACGCGCTCGAGGACCTGCTCGGCGCGACCACGACCGGATCGGCCTATACGGCCGACTTCGACCGCGTGTCGGCCGAGGACGGAACCGGCGTCGCGCGCGGCGTCGGCGACGGGCAGGGCGCGTGAGGTCCGCTCCCGTGCTGCGCGCGGATCCGCCGGTGGCGCGTGACGGCGCCCGCCTGCGCTGGTCGAGGTTCGTGCCCGCGACCGACGCCGAGGGCCCCGGCCGCCGCGCGGCGCTGTGGCTGCAGGGCTGCGACGTCCGCTGCCCCGGCTGTTTCAACCCGCACCTGTGGGCGCACCGCGGCGCGCGGCTCGACGACGTCGCCGAGCTCGCGGCGTCCTTCGCCGCCGACGCCGTCTCGGCCGGCTCCGAGGGACTCACGCTGCTGGGCGGCGAGCCGTTCGACCAGGCGGCCGCGGCCGCGGTCGTCGCGGAGGCGTTCCGCGCGGCCGGCCTCACGGTGATGACCTTCACGGGATACACGCACGCGCAGCTGACCGGCTGGGCTCCCTCGCGAGAGGACGTCGCGCGCCTGCTCCGCGCCACCGATCTGCTCGCGGACGGCCCGTATCTGCGCGACCTGCCGGATCCGGACCGTCCGTGGATCGGGTCTCGGAACCAGGGCCTGCGGGCGCTCACGCCCGCCTACCGCGACGCGGTCGAGCGGATCGACCGCGGCGCGGGAGCCCGCGACAGGCTCGAGATCCGGATCGGCGCGGACGGCCGGATCGACGTCAACGGCTGGGCGGACGACGCGGCGCTGGAGGCGCTGCTCGACGACCTCGGCGTGCGCGCCGACGCGCCCGCCGTCGTGGCCGCCTCCGCATCCCCCGCGGCTCCGGCCGCCCGACGAACGGAGCTCATCCGGTGAGCGTCACGATCTCCCTGATCCCCCTCGCGCTCGCGGCCGCGGGCGTGTTCTCGGCCGCCGGTGCCGCCGCCGCGGGCGATGCCATCGAGGCGCGCGGCGGCGAGCGGGCGGTCGCGATGCGCACGCGTCTGAAGGATCGCGGACTGCTCGAGCAGGCCCTCTCCGACATCGGCGCGACCGACATCGCGGTCGGCGACGAGGTCGCTGCGGTCGTCGACGACATCCGGCTGGCGATGACGCAGGATGAGGACGGAATCTGGCAGGCGCACCTGACGGGCGATCTGCCGGACGCCGCGCTGACTGAGCGGGGCACGCGCCTGCTCGCCGAGCTCGACACGGCCTACGCCGCGCGCGTGCAGCAGGCGGTCGCGCAGCGCATCCGCGAGCGCGCGGGCGACGCGGGCTTCGAGCTCGCGTCCGAGCATCGCGAGGGCGACACCGTGACCATGACGCTGACCGTGAAGGACCGGATCTGACGTGACGACGCCGGCGACGCAGCAGCGAGCGGGATGGGTGTTCCTGCTCGTCGCGAGCCTGTGGCTCGTGCCCGTCTTCGGCGGGCCCGCCTGGTCCTGGCTCGGCTTCGGCGCCGCCGCACTGATGAGTGCGGCTCCGCGGCTGTGGTGGCCCGCCGTCGGCTACACGCTCGCCGGGTTCATCTCCGTCGTGATCGAGGACGAGTTCTCCGACGACGTCGGGCTCGCCCTGCGCACGCTCGCCTGGGCCGCGTGCGTCGTGCACGGGCTCGTGGTGTACCCGGGCGTGCTGCGCCGCATCGCGGCCGGCGGGCTCGGGGCGGGGGCCCTCGCGGCGGGCCGGGCATCGAGCGGCCGCGGCTCCCGTCCGACCGGGCGCCGGGGCCGCGGCGACCGCAACGCGCGGGCCACGTGGCACCGCGCCGAGCCGAGGCCGCCGGAGCGGGAGCGGCCGCGGCGCGAGCCGGTTCCCGAGGAGGCGCGGGGCCTCGCCGCCGAGGCGGTCTCGGCGCGCTCGTCGCTCGTCGCGGATGCGCCGGCCCCCGCGCGCCCGACGGTCGACGTGAACAAGGCGTCCCGGCGCGTGCTGACCCGCCTTCCCGGCATGGACCGCCGCTCGGCCGCGGCCGCGGTGGCGGAGCGCGAGCGCCGAGGCGGGTTCGCGTCGCTCGACGATTTCGCCCGCGCCGCGGGCCTGCAGCCGCACGAGGCCGTGCGGCTGCGCGCACACGCCTTCTGCTCGCCGAAGCCGCGCCCGAAGCGCACCTTCGCCCGGCGCGTGGATCTGTAGATCCCCCACCGGTCGGATGTCGCCGCGACGCCATAGGCTCGGATGCATGACTGGCCACTCGCCCTCGACACAGCTGCGCTGGGGAATCCTCGCCACGGGCGGCATCGCCCACGCCTTCGCGTCCGACCTGCGCACCGCCGGACTCGATCTCGTCGCGGTGGGGTCCCGCTCACAGGCGTCGGCCGACGCGTTCGCGGCGGAGTTCGACATCCCGCGCGCGCACGGCTCGTACGAGGAGCTCGCGGCCGACCCGGAGGTCGACATCGTCTACGTGTCGACGCCGCACCCCATGCACGCCGAGAACGCGCGCCTCGTGCTCGAGGCGGGCAAGCACGCGCTCGTCGAGAAGTCGTTCACGGTCAACCGCGCCGAGGCGGCCGGCCTGCGCGACCTCGCCGCGAGGAGGGGTCTTCTCGTCATGGAGGCGATGTGGACCCGGTACCTGCCCCACATGGTGCGCGTGCGCGAGATCGTGGAGGCGGGCACGCTGGGCGAGATCCGCACCGTGTTCGCCGACCACACGCAGCGGATCACGGACGACCCCTCGCACCGCCTGAACGCCCTCGCGCTGGGCGGCGGGGCGCTGCTCGACCTCGGGATCTACCCCATCTCGTTCGTGTGGGACGTGCTCGGCGAGCCGACGACGGTCAAGGCCGTCGCGCGCCTGGGCGACACCGGCGCGGACGCCGAGGTCGCGACCGTCATGACGCACGGCTCCGGCGCGTTGTCGACGACCGTGTCATCGTCGCGTGGCTCCGGCCCGAACAGCGCGCACGTCGTGGGCACCGAGGCGCGTATCGACATCGACCGCGTCTGGTACACCCCCACGGCGTTCACCGTGACGGCGCCGGACGGCTCGCTGATCGAGCGCTACGAGTCGCACGTCGAGGGCCGCGGCATGCAGTACCAGGCCCTCGCGGCCGAGCGCTTCGTGGCCGAGGGTCTGCTGCAGGGTGACGTGCTGCCGATCGACGAGTCCGTCGCGATCATGGGCACGCTCGACGAGATCCGCCGGCAGATCGGCGTGAGCTACCCCAGCGAGCGCTGATCCGCCCGGTCACCACGCCCCTCTTCAGGAACAGGACAATGGCCGAAACCCCCGACGCCCGCGTGGCGGTCTATCTCGACTTCGACAACATCGTCATGAGCTGGTACGACCGTGTGCACGGCCGCAACTCGTACAGCAAGGACCGGCAGAAGATCGCCGAGGATCCGACGGATCCGGATATCGCCGCGAAGCTCGCGCTCGCGACGATCGACGTGGGCGCGGTCATCGACTACGCGGCCTCGTTCGGCACGCTCGTGCTCACGCGCGCGTACGCCGACTGGTCGTCGCCGGTGAACGCGGTCTACCGCTCCCAGCTCGTGGGTCGCGCGGTCGACCTCGTGCAGCTGTTCCCCGCGGCCGCGTACGCCAAGAACGGTGCGGACATCCGGCTCGCGGTCGACGCGGTCGAGGACATGTTCCGCCTGCCCGACCTCACGCATGTCGTGATCGTGGCGGGCGACTCCGACTACGTGCCGCTCGCGCAGCGCTGCAAGCGCCTGGGCCGCTACGTGATCGGCGTGGGTGTCGCCGGGTCCACCGCCAAGTCGCTCGCCGCGGCGTGCGACGAGTTCGAGGCGTACGACACGCTGCCGGGCGTCACGGTGCCCAAGAAGCCCAAGTCATCGGGCAAGGCCGCCGATCCTGAGCCGGCCGAGCCCGCGGGCACGCAGCGCAGCCGACGCGCGTCGCGCGCGAAGCAGACGCCGCCGCCCGACGAGGACACGCTCGTCCCGTTCGACGAGATCCCGCCGGAGGACCTGCACGCCGCGGCCTCGCGGCTCCTGGAGCGCGCGCTGCGTCTGGGGCGCGACAAGGGCGACGACGCCGAGTGGCTGCACACCTCGGCGGTCAAGCAGCACATGCGCCGGATGGATCCCTCCTTCAGCGAGAAGACGCTGGGCTTCCGCTCGTTCACCGACTTCGTGAAGTCGCGCGAGCAGGTGGCCGAGGTGCAGGAGAGCGGGCACGAGCGCCTCGTGCGCCTGAAGGACTGACCGGTCCTCCACCGATCCCGCCGCGGCGGTTCTCGGCGACGGGACCGGCGACGGTCAGGCGGAGACGGGGGTCAGACCGGACGGCGTCTCGATCAGCAGTTCGAGATCGGCCGGTGCCGGCCATGCGGGCAGCTCGTGCACGCCGCGACCCGCCTCCATCCACGCCATCTGCTCGTCGTCCGTCCAGGCACGCCCCTCGCTCACCGACAGCGTCGACAGCCGCCCGCCCAGCACGGTCAGGTAGAGCTCGAACGTGCGGCCGTCCAACGCGGAGAAGCACCCGACGACGGGGAAGTTCGCGTCGCCGGGCACGGCCGCGGGCATCCCGTCGGGCACCTCGAAGCCGATCCCCGGCCAGAACCCTTCGGGCTCGGGCCCTTCGAACCCGACCGCCTCGGCCGCGGCCAGCTGCGCGCGCAGCTCCTGCGCGCCGAAGCCGTCGGTCGCGCCGAGCAGCAGCTCCACCAGCGCGCGCACATCGGCCGGCACGGGGATCGTCTCCGGCCGGTCGTCCGCCTCCTCCGCGAAGCCGTCGGCCTGCGCCGCGGGCGAGCGCAACCCGGCGAACCAGGTGCCGGCGGCGAGCACCGCGGATCCGAGCGCCATGGCGACCCGCGGGCGGGCGGCGCCGCGGCGGGCGATCGCGTCGTGGATGCGCGCGTCGAGGCCCTCCGTGACCTCGGACGCCGCCATCATCAGGCCTGCGGCGCCGACGCTGTAGCCGCCGCGCGCGGCCGGCGCGATCTCGTCCCGCGCGTCGGTGCGCATCGTCGCCCACGCCGTCCAGGCGCCGAGCACCGCCATGGCGCCGCGGTACAGCAGCCGCCCGCGCGGCGTCAGCGTGCGCGGGTCGATCAGCATGAGCAGGCCGTTCGCCGCCGTCCAGACCACGCCGTGCTCGATGCTGCGGGTGTCGTTGAGGCGGGCGAGCGAGGCGCGCAGGGAGACGGGCATGGGTCCACGCTATCCGCGCCCGCGGTCACCCCGCCTCAGCCCGGCCCGGCGGCGCGTGCGTCAGGCCGCGGCGGTCGCGCCCGCCTCACGCCCGCGGCGCGTAGCGGACGGGCGCGAAGGCATCCGCCACCGCCGCGCGCAGCGTCTCGAGGTCGCCCGACACGAGGCCGGCCGTGCGCGCCTGCACGAGCAGATTGCCGATCGCCGTCGCCTCGACGGGACCCGCCAGGACGGGCAGGCCCGCGCGGTCTGCGAGGCGCTGGCACAGTAGGGTGTTGAGCGCTCCCCCGCCGACGATGTGGATGGTCTCGACCGGCACGCCGGAGAGCTCGGACGCCCTCGTGACGGCCTCCGCGAACGCCAGTGCGAGGCTCTCCACGATCGATCGCGCGAACTCGGCGCGCGACGAGGGCACGGGCCGGCCGCGATCGCGCAGCCACGCGGCGATCCGAGCGGGCATGTCGCCCGGTGCCAGAAACACGGGATCGTTCGCGTCGAAGACGCCGACCGGGCCCGACACGTCAGCGGCCCGGGCCAGCAGCGCGGGCAGATCGATCTTCTCGCCCGCCTCGTCCTCCCACGCCCGCACGGTCTCGCTCAGCAGCCAGAGCCCCATGACGTTGTGCAGGAAGCGCACCCGTCCGTCGACGCCGCCCTCGTTCGTGAAGTTCGCCTCGCGTGCGGCATCGGTCAGCACGGGCTTCTCGGTCTCCACGCCGATGAGGCCCCACGTGCCGCACGAGATGTAGGCGGCGCGGTCGGCGCGCATGGGGACCGCGACGACGGCCGACGCCGTGTCGTGCGAGCCGACGGCGACCACCGGCGCCTGCCCCCCGAGCTCGGAGGACACGTGCGGCAGCAGCCCGCCGAGCGTGGCGCCGGGATCGACCAGGCTCGGCAGGATCGACGCGGGCACGCCGATCCGCTCGGCCAGCTCCCGGTCCCACTCGCGCGTCGTGACGTCGAGCAGGCCCGTCGTGGAGGCATTCGTGCGCTCCGCGACGCGCTCGCCCGTCAGCAGCCAGCCCACGAGATCCGGGATCAGCAGGATGCCGTCCGCAAGGCTCAGCGCCTCCCCCTCCGCGGCGAGCTGGTACAGCGTGTTGAACGGCAGGAACTGCAGGCCGTTGCGGCGGTACAGCTCCTCGAACGGCCAGGACGCGTGCACGGCCTCCACGCCTCCGGCCGTGCGCTCGTCGCGGTAGTGGAAGGGCACGCCGAGCATCCGCTCGCCGCGCAGCAGCGCGTAGTCGACGGCCCACGAGTCGACGCCGATCGACGACAGCCCTGGCGCCGCGCGGAACGCCGTGCGCAGCCCGTCGAGCGCGCCGCGGTAGAGCCCGAGCAGGTCCCAGTGCAGTCCGTCCGGTGTGCGCACCGGGGTGTTGGGGAAGCGCCCGACGGTCTCCATCGCGATCTCCCCGCCGTCGAAGCGGCCGAGGATGACCCGTCCGCTCGTGGCTCCGAGGTCGACCGCCGCGACGGATCCGGACGTCATCGCAGGAACGCCTGCGCGACGCCCGAGTCGACCGGGATGTGCAGCCCCGTCGTGCGGCTGAGCTCGGGGCCCGTGAGCACGAACACCGCGTCCGCGACGTTCTCGGGGACGACCTCGCGCTTGAGGATCGTGCGGTTGGCGTAGAACTGGCCGAGCTCCTCCTCCTTGACCCCGTAGGTCGCCGCGCGGTTGGCGCCCCAGCCCGAGGCGAAGATCCCGGATCCGCGCACCACGCCGTCGGGGTTGATGCCGTTCACGCGCACGCCGTGCTCGCCGAGCTCGACGGCCAGCAGCCGCACCTGGTGCGCCTGGTCGGCCTTCGTCGCCGAGTACGCGATGTTGTTGGGCCCCGCGAAGACGCTGTTCTTCGAGGAGATGTAGATGATGTCGCCACCCATCCCCTGCTCGATCAGCGGCGTCGCGGCGGCCTTCGACACGAGGAAGGATCCCTTTGCCATGACGTCGTGCTGCAGATCCCAGTCCTTCTCGGTGGTCTCCAGCAGCGGCTTCGACAGCGACAGGCCCGCGTTGTTCACGACGAGGTCGATGCCGCCGAAGGCGAGCAGCGTCTGGTCGATCGCGGCCTGCACGCCCGCCGCGTCCGCGACGTTCGCCGCGACGCCGATCGCGACGTCGGTCGAGCCGAGCTCCGCCGCGACGGCCTGCGCCTTCTCGAGATCGAGGTCGGCGACGACCACGCACGCGCCCTCCTTCGCCAGGCGGGTGGCGATCGCCTTGCCGATGCCCGACGCGGCGCCCGTGACGAAGGCGATGCGGCCCTGGTGCGTCTTGGGCTTGGGCATGCGCTGGAGCTTGGCCTCCTCGAGCGCCCAGTACTCGATCCGGAACTTCTCGGCGTCGGAGATCGGCGTGTAGGTCGACAGCGCCTCGGCGCCGCGCATCACGTTGATCGCGTTGACGTAGAACTCCCCCGCGACGCGGGCGGTCTGCTTGTTGGCGCCGTACGAGAACATGCCGACACCCGGCACCAGCACGATCAGCGGGTCGGCGCCGCGCATCGCGGGGCTGTCCGCGCTCGCGTGCGCCTCGTAGTACGCCGTGTAGTCGGCGCGATAGGCCGCGTGCAGCTCCTTCAGCCGGGCGATCTGCTCCTCGGCGGTCGCGGTCGCCGGCAGATCCAGGATCATCGGCTTGACCTTGGTGCGCAGGAAGTGATCCGGGCAGCTCGTGCCGAGAGCCGCGAGCTCCGGCGCGCGCTCCGAGGCCAGGAAGTCGAGCACGACGTCCGCGTCGGTGAAGTGGCCGACCATCGGCTTGTCGTGCGACGCGAGACCGCGGATCGTTGCGGCGAGCGCGGCCGCTCGCGCGCGGCGCTCGTCCTGCGGCAGCGCCTCGAAGCCCGCACGGACGCCGCCGAACGGGGCGGCCTTGCCGTGCTCGTCGATGTACGCCTGGGCGGTCTCGATGATCCAGAGCGAGTTGCGCTCGCTCTCCTCGCTCGTCTCCCCCCACGCCGTGATGCCGTGCCCGCCCAGGATCGTGCCGATCGCCTGCGGGTTGGCGGCCTTGATCTCGGCGATGTCGAGGCCGAGCTGGAAGCCCGGGCGCCGCCACGGCACCCACACGACCCTGTCGCCGAAGATCCGCTTCGTCAGCTCCTCGCCGTCCGCCGCGGTGGCGATCGCGATGCCGCTGTCGGGGTGCAGGTGGTCGACGTGGGCCGCGTCCACCAGGCCGTGCATGGCGGTGTCGATGGAGGGCGCGGCGCCGCCCTTGCCGTGCAGGCAGTAGTCGAACGCGGCGACCATCTCGTCCTCGCGCTCGACGCCCGGATACACGTTCACGAGCGCGCGCATCCGATCGAGACGCAGGGCGGCAAGGCCCGCCTCCGTCAGGGTGCCGAGGTCTCCGCCCGAGCCCTTCACCCACAGCAGCTCGATGGGCTCGCCCGTGACCGGGTCGGTCTCGGTGCCCTTGGCGGACGTGTTGCCGCCGGCGTAGTTCGTGTTCTTCGGGTCGGCGCCCAGGCGGTTGCTGCGCCCGAGGAGGGCCTCGACGGTGGGGTTGGTCATGATTCTCTCCTGGATCCGTGCAGGTCAGAGGTTCGCGGGAAGCTCGGTCTTGGGTGCGATGCGCTCGCCGTACCGCTCGCGCTCGATCTGCTCGAGCGTGAGGCCCTCGGTCTTCGGGGCCCAGATCGTGCCGACGACGAGCGCGGCGACGAGCAGACCCAGGATGATGAGGCCGAGGTTCGCCAGGCCGATCGAGCCCAGGAGCACGGGGAACACGAGGCTCAGCAGGCCGACCATGACGCGGGCGAGCATGAACAGCAGGCCCTGCGCGCTCGCGCGGTACCG